>NZ_FOBJ01000007.1:318679-364612 GCF_900109805.1 Variovorax sp. YR750 | reverse complement strand
TACGGCGACCATGGCGGCGCCATCGGCTATCTCGTGGGCCAGGAGAACCGCGGCCTCGAGTACATGTTCATCATGATGAACTCGGCCCGCTACGCCGTGGGCATGCAGGGCATCGCGATCGCCGAGCGTGCCTACCAGCACGCTGTGGCCTACGCCAAGGAGCGTGTGCAGAGCCGCCCGGTGGACGGCTCCATCAACACCAGCGCGCCGATCGTTCATCACCCCGACGTCAAGCGCATGCTGATGACGATGCGCGCCTACACCGAAGGCTGCCGCGCGATGTCCAGCGTGGCCGCGGCCGCCTACGACGCCGCGCACCATCATCCCGATGCGGACGCGCGCAAGCAGAACCAGGCCTTCTACGAGTTCATGGTGCCGCTGGTGAAGGGCTACAGCACCGAGATGAGCCTGGAAGTGGCTTCGCTCGGCGTGCAGGTGCACGGCGGCATGGGCTTCATCGAGGAGACCGGCGCGGCGCAGTACTACCGCGATGCCAAGATCCTGACGATCTACGAAGGCACCACCGCCATCCAGGCCAACGACCTCGTGGGCCGCAAGACAGCGCGCGACGGTGGACAGACCGCGAAGGCGATCGCCGCGCAGATCGAGAAGACCGAGGCCGAGCTGGGCAAGAGCGACAACCCCGCCGCAGCCGCTGTGCTCAAGCGCTTGAAGGCCGCACGCGTCGCCTTCGTCGAAGTGGTTGATTTCGTGGCTGGCCAGACCAAGGCCTCCCCCAACGCCGTGTTCGCGGGCAGCGTGCCCTACCTGATGCTCGCGGGCAATCTCGTGGCCGGCTGGCAGCTGGCGCGCTCGCTGATCATTGCGCAGGACCTCGCCTCGCGCAGCTTCGACACCGACTTCATGCTGGCCAAGATCGCCACCGCGCGCTTCTATGCCGAGCACATCCTCAACAAGGTGCCGGGCATCCGCGACAGCATCGTCGACGGCGCGGAGAGCGTGACCGCGCTGGCGCTCGACGCGTTCTGATCGGCTGCTGAAGCACCGCCGCTGTCGCCCATCTGACGGGCGATGGCGGCCTCTCTCTCTTACTCTTACAAGACCGAATTCATTCCCGGAGACGACATGTCCAAGCTGCCCCCCGTCCTCGCGAACCTGCCGCTGCCGATCATCGGCTCGCCGCTGTTCATCATCAGCAACCCCAAGCTCGTGATTGCGCAATGCAAGGCGGGCGTGGTCGGCTCGATGCCGGCGCTCAACGCGCGCCCCGCCGCGCAGCTCGAGGACTGGCTCGCCGAGATCACCGAGGAACTCGCGGCCTACAACAAGGCCAACCCCGACAAGCCCGCGGCACCGTTTGCCATCAACCAGATCGTGCACAAGAGCAATGACCGGCTCGAGCACGACATGGAGATGGTCGTGAAGTACAAGGTGCCGATCGTCATAACCTCGCTGGGCGCGCGCACCGACGTGAACGACGCCGTGCACAGCTACGGCGGCGTGACGCTGCACGACATCATCAACAACAAGTTCGCGCAGAAGGCGATCGAGAAGGGCGCCGACGGCATCATCGCCGTGGCGGCCGGTGCTGGCGGCCATGCGGGCACGAAGAGCCCGTTCGCGCTGGTGCAGGAAATCCGCCAGTGGTTCGACGGCCCGATCGCGCTGTCGGGTTCCATCGCCACCGGCGGCGCGGTGCTGGCTGCGCAGGCCATGGGCGCCGACTTCGCCTACATCGGCACCGCCTTCATCGCGACCGAGGAAGCGCGCGCGAGCGACGACTACAAGCAGGCCATCGTCGACGGCACCTCCGACGACATCGTCTATTCGAGCCTCTTCACCGGCGTGCACGGCAACTACCTGGCACCCAGCATCGTCAAGGCCGGCATGGACCCGAACAACCTGCCCGAAGGCGACGTGAAGACCATGAACTTCGGCGGCGGCGAAGGCAGCAAGGCCAAGGCCTGGAAAGACATCTGGGGCTCGGGCCAGGGCATCGGCGCCGTGACCGAAGTGGCCACCGCCGGCGCCTTCATCGAGAAGCTCAAGCGCGAATACCAGGAGGCTAGGCAGCGGCTCGCGCTTTGACTGCCTTGACCAACGGCGCCGCGCCCGCTGCAGGCGTGCCGCCGTCATCTTCTGTGGGGCGCATGCCGCTGCTCGATGCGGCGAAGGGCATCGCCTGCGCGGTGATCGTCGGACACCATCTCTCGCGCTACGGCCCGATGCCGGCCGGCGCGTATGCGCTCGCGCCCGATCTCTTCGCCTGGTTGGCCGATGAGGGCCGGCTGGCGGTGCAGGTGTTCCTGGTGATCGCCGGTTTCCTGGCGGCCGCCAGCCTTGCGCCCGACGGCACGCTGCGTGTGGAGCGACCGGTGGCGCGCATCCTGCAGCGCTATGGGCGGCTGATCATGCCGTACCTCGCCGCGCTCACGGTGTGCGTGCTGGTCGCGGCGGTGGTGCGGCCGTGGCTCGACGAAGAGGTGGTGCCGGCGTCGCCGACCTTCGGTCAACTGGTTGCCCACGGCTTGCTGCTGCAGGACCTGTTGGGCTACGAGTCGCTTTCCACGGGCGTCTGGTATGTGGCCATCGACTTCCAGCTGTTCGCACTGGCGTTGCTGCTGGTGGGGCTGCCTTCGATGCTGCAGCGTGCCGGCGGTTCGGCGCCTCAGGGAGCCGGGGCGCGCTGGCTGCCGGTGGCGCTGGTGTCGGGGCTGGCGGTGACTTCGCTCGCGCTCTTCAATCGCAATGCCGGGCTGGACGACACCGCCTTCTACTTCTTCGGCACTTACGGCCTGGGCATGCTGGTGTTCTGGATCGGGCGCGCGACCCGGCCCAGCACGTGGCAGAGCGCGATCGCGCTGGTGGCGCTGGTGGGGGCGGGCGTGCTGGCCATCGACTGGCGCAGCCGCATCGCCACGGCGCTGGTCACGGCGCTGCTGATCGCCGTCGCCCAACGGCGGAACTGGCTTTCGCCGAAGCATTGGCCCGCGGTGGCGATGCCGCTTGTTCGGCTGGGGCGCATGTCGTACTCGCTGTTCCTGATCCACTTCCCAGTGCTGCTGGCCATGAATGCGGCGGTCGCGAATGCAGGGCCGCACGGGTCGTGGTTCGATGCATGCGGCCTGATCGCGACCTTCGGCCTTTCGGTGGTCGCGGCGGCGCTGCTCTATCGCTGGGTGGAAGCGCGCCCGGCCTCCTGGCGCGCGGTGTTCACGCTGTTCGCCGCGCTGCTGGTCAGCGGAATAGTCGTTTCTCATTAAGGGACGGGCGCGCCGGCGCAGGCGCACCGCCCAAATCTTCCTGAATCGGTTGCGTTCGAGCGCCGCAGCGTGCAGTCTGCTGGCTCGTCAGTTGCTCCCATCTCCGGTATGATTGTGGAAATTTCAGTAAATACTGAAAATTCACGAAACTAAGGAATGACCAAGCACTCGCCATCCCGATCGCCGCTGCGGGCTTTCGCGTCGCCTGACGTCGGCGGGGTGGTGCAGGGCGCCGCCGCGCTGGTCTGGCTGCCGCAGGCGGCGTTGCTGGCGATGGCGGTGCAGGGCCTGGCCTCGGGCCGCGGCTTCGAGGCCGTGATCTGGCCTGCCGGCGCGATCCTGTTGCTCGGGCTGCTTCGGGCGGGTTGCGAGGCCTGGGGAGCTCGGCGTACCTTCGCTCGCGCCCGGGCGCAGCTCACCGCGTTGCGTGCGCAAACGGCAGCGGCGCTGGCCGGCGGCTCTCCGCTCGACCGCGGCCGCGCGCCCTCCGGGCTTGCTGCCAGCGTGCTCGCCGAACAGGCCGAGGCGCTGGTCCCGTACCTCGTGCGCTATCAGCCGGCGCGCTGGCGTGCGACGGTGGTGCCCATCTTCATTCTCTGCGCAGTGGCAGCCTTCTCGTGGGTGGCTGCGCTGGTGCTGCTGGTGGCCGCTCCGCTCATTCCGCTCTTCATGGCCATCGTCGGCTGGCGCGCCAGGGCTGCGAGCGAGGCGCAGATGGTGGAGCTCGGCGGCATGAACGCCTTCCTGCTCGACCGGCTTCGCGGACTGGCGACGCTGCGCGCGCTCGGCGCGGTGGAGATCACCGCGCGCCGCCTGGGCGATGCGGCCCAGTCCCTGCGCCGCAGGACGATGGCCGTGCTGCGCATCGCCTTTCTCTCTTCTGCCGTGCTGGAGCTCTTCTCGGCACTCGGCGTGGCGCTTGTCGCCGTCTACGTCGGCTTCCACCTGCTGGGCTCGATCGGCTTCGGTGCCTGGGGGCGCACGCTGAGCCTGGGCGAGGGCCTGTTCGTGCTGCTGCTGGCACCGGCTTTCTTCGAGCCGCTGCGCGAGCTGTCCGCGGTCTGGCACGACCGGGCCGCTGGCGAAGCCGCACTGGAAGCACTCGACCGCCTGCAGTGCAACGAATTGCCCCTGCCCGGCGCAGGCGCCTCGCTGACGCGCGCCGCGACGGGCGTCCACGGCGGCCCGCCGGCAGTCGCCATTTACAACCTTCATTTCTCCTGGCCCGGCGAGCAGCATGAAGTGTTCGACGGCGGAGAGCTTCGCATCGCCCCCGGTGAGCACATCGCGCTGATGGGCCCGAGCGGCAGCGGCAAGACCGCCTTGCTGTCCCTGCTCGCGGGCCTGGTGCCCGCGACGCGCGGCGAGATCTCCATCGGCGGCGTGGCGCTCACCGAACATACGGTGGCGGCACTGCGCCAGCGCATGGGATGGATGGGGCAGGCTCCGCATGTCTTCGCGGGTTCGGTCGAATCCAACGTGGCGCTGGGACGCGCGGGCGTGAACACCCCGCAGGTCAACGAGGCAGTGCACTTCGCATCGCTCGAGGCCGTGGCCCAGGCACATCCTTCCACGTCGCTAGGCGAAGGGGGAGGCGGGCTGTCCGGCGGAGAAGCCGTGCGCCTCGCGCTTGCACGCATCGCGGTGCATCCGCAAGCCGACCTGCTGCTGGTGGACGAACCCACAGCTCACCTCGACACCGAAACCGCCGAGCGGGTCGCAGACGCGCTCGTGAAGCTCGCACATGGCAAGACCCTCATCGTCGCGACGCATGACCCCGTCCTTGCCTCGCGCATGGACCGCACCGTGAGCCTCGGCCGCACCGACGCGATGGAGAAGGCCGCATGAGCAGGACACGAGCCCCACGCGCCGCCACGAACTGGCGCGACCTGCGCCTCGTCCTGCGCCCATTCCTCGCCGAGCAACCGCGCCCGCTGCTGCTTGGCGGCCTGCTCGCCGCCATCACGGTGCTGGCGGGAATGGCGCTGCTGGGCCTCTCCGGCTGGTTCATCACGGCGACCGCGCTGGCCGGCCTGCATGCCGCAACCGCCTTCACTTTCGACGTGTTCATGCCGTCCGCCGGCATCCGCCTGCTCGCGCTCGGCCGCACGGCTTCGCGCTACGGCGAGCGGCTGGTGACTCACGACGCGACCTTCTCCGTGCTCGCCGCGCTGCGCGTGCGCCTGTTCCGGGGCTGGGCGAGGGCCGAGGCCGCGCGTGCGCTGCTGAAGCGCCCGGCACGCCTGCTGTTCCGCCTGACTTCCGACATCGACGCGCTGGAGTCGCTCTACCTCCGCCTGCTCGTGCCGGCCGCCGCTGCACTGGGCGCGGCGTTGCTTGCCGGCACGGTGCTCGGCTTCATGCACGTTGGCATGGGCCTCGTGCTGATGCTCTGGCTCGTGATCGCCGGCTGGGGTATCGCATTCGTCGTCGCGCGGCGCGCACGCCGGCCCGCGGTACGGCGCGCGCATGCCGTCGAAGCGCTGCGGGCACGCGCGGTCGATCTGGTCGCGGGCCAGACCGACCTGGTGATGGCCGGCCGAATCGACGCACAGCGCGAGGCGCTGATGACCGCCGACATGCATCTCGCCAAGGCCGATCTCGCGCTGAACAAGCTCGAAGCCGCTGCCGGCTTCACCTACGGCAGCGCGGGCACCCTGACCCTCGTCGGCGTGCTGCTGGCCGTCGGCTGGCTGGCGGGCGAGGGCGTCATCGGTGCTCCGGCGGCAGCGCTGGCGCTGCTGGTGGCGCTCACGGCGACGGAGCCCTTCGCTGCCCTGCGCCGCGGTGCGCTCGACGCGGGCCGCTCATGGCTGGCGGTACGGCGCCTCGCTCCACGGATGGCGCCGACCGCCGACGAGCACGTCGCGACGACGGATGCATCCGATGCGGCAACCGCGCTGCAACTCGACGGCATCACCGTGATCCACGACGGCAGCCGCACGCCAGTCCTGCGCGATCTGTCGCTGACCCTGAACGAAGGCGAGCGCGTTGCGCTGATCGGCGCGAGCGGCGCGGGCAAGTCGACGCTGCTTGCCGCCATTGCCGGCGAGATCACGCCGCGCTCCGGCAGGGTGCGCTCGCAGCCCGCCTGCCTGCTCACCCAGCGCACCGAACTCTTCCAGGACAGCCTGCGCGACAACCTTCGCCTTGCTGCCCCCGGCGCGACCGACGAGCAACTGCGCGCCGCGCTGCACGCCGCGGGGCTCGACGGCGACGTGAAAGCACTCGCCTCAGGCCTCGACACCCGGCTAGGCGAAGGAGGCCTCGGCCTCTCGGGCGGCCAGTCGCGCCGCCTCGCGCTGGCCCGCCTGCTGCTGCGCCCCGTGCCGCTCTGGCTGCTGGACGAACCCACCGAGGCCCTCGACGCCGCCGTCGCGCACGACGTGCTGCATCGCCTCGCCCGACACGCCGGATCGCGCACGCTGCTGATCGCCACCCATCTGCGCCGCGAAGCCGCGCTCGCCGACCGCCTCGTGTGCATGCGCGAAGGCCGCATCGTCGCCGACCTGCGGCGCGGCAGCGATGCCTTCGACGCCGCGCTGCGCGGCCTGCGACCCGACTGAACCAGGAAAGCCAGCAGCCAGCAAACAGGGAACACAAGGAAAAGGAAGAACCCATCATGGACTTAGACATCGTCGCGTTATCGCGCCTGCAGTTCGCCGTCACGGCGCTGTATCACTTCCTGTTCGTGCCGTTGACGCTCGGACTCTCGATCATCATCGCCATCATGGAGACGGTCTACGTCATGACCGGCCGCGTGATCTGGCGCGACATGACGAAATTCTGGGGCGTGCTCTTCGGCATCAACTTCGCGATGGGCGTCGCCACCGGCATCGTGATGGAGTTCCAGTTCGGCATGAACTGGAGCTACTACAGCCATTACGTCGGCGACATCTTCGGCGCACCGCTGGCCATCGAGGGGCTCATGGCCTTCTTCATGGAAGCCACCTTCGTCGGGCTGTTCTTCTTCGGCTGGGACAAGCTCTCCAAGGTGGGCCACCTGATCTCCACCTGGGCGGTGGCCATCGGCTCCAACTTCTCGGCGCTGTGGATCCTCATCGCCAACGGCTGGATGCAGAACCCCGTGGGCGCGGCCTTCAATCCGCAGACCATGCGCATGGAAGTGACCGACTTCGCCGCGGTGCTGACCAACCCCGTGGCGCAAGCCAAGTTCGTCCACACCGTGTCGGCGGGCTATGTGTGCGCTGCGGTGTTCGTGCTCGGCGTGTCTGCGTGGTACGTGCTCAAGGGCCGTCACCTCGAGCTCGCCAAGCGCTCGATGACGGTCGCGGCTTCGTTCGGCCTGGCCGCCGCGCTCTCGGTGGCAGTGCTCGGCGACGAGAGCGGCTATCTCTCAGGCGAACACCAGAAGATGAAGCTCGCCGCCATCGAAGCCATGTGGGAGACGCAGCCCGCGCCCGCCGCCTTCACCGTCGTCGGCTTCCCCGACCAGGAGGCGCGCGAGACGCACTACGCCATCCACATCCCGGCAGTGATGGGCCTGATCGGCACGCGTTCGCTCAACACCGTGATGCCGGGCATCGACGAACTCGTGAAGCGCGCCGAGGCCCGCATCCGCGAAGGCCTGAAGGCCTACGACGCGCTGCAGAAGATCCGCGAGGCCGGCGGCCCCGACAAGGTGACGCAGGGCGTGCGCGGCGACTTCGAGGACAACGGCATCAACATGGGCTACGCGCTGCTGCTCAAGCGCTACGTCGACGATCCGCGCAAGGCCACCGACGAGCAGATCGCCAAGGCCGCGTGGGACACCGTGCCGCAGGTGGCACCGCTCTTCTGGCTGTTCCGCGTGATGGTGGGCATCGGCGTGCTGCTGATCCTCCTGACCGGCACCTTCTTCGTGCTCTCCGCGCGCCGCAAGCTCGACAGCCACCGCTGGCTGCTGAAGCTCGCCGTGTTCGCGATCCCGCTGCCGTGGATCGCCATCGAATCGGGGTGGCTGGTGGCGGAGTTCGGCCGCCAGCCGTGGGTGATCGAAGGCGTGCTGCCGACCGCGGTGGCCGTGTCCAACCTCGGCGTGAAGACGCTGCTGCTCACGCTCGCGGGCTTCATCGCGATCTACACCGTGCTGCTGGTCATCGAGATGAAGCTGATGCTCAAGGCCATCCGCAAGGGGCCCCAGGCCGAGCACGCGCCCGACGAGGGCGACACGCTCTCGCACGTTCCGCCGGCCCACGCGGGCGCGGCCATTCCTTCGCCTTCCACCGGGAGCGCAGCATGATTCTCCACACACTTCTCGACTACGACACCCTGCGCTTCATCTGGTGGCTGCTGATCGGCGTGCTGCTGGTGGGCTTCGCCGTGACCGACGGCTTCGACCTGGGCAGCGGCATGCTGCTGCCGTTCGCCGCGCGCAACGACGTGGAGCGCCGCGTCGTCATCAACAGCGTCGGCCCGGTGTGGGAGGGCAACCAGGTCTGGCTGATCCTGGGCGGCGGCGCGATCTTCGCGGCCTGGCCGCAGCTTTACGCCGTGTCGTTCTCGGGCTTCTACCTGGCGATGTTCGTGATTCTCACGGCGCTGATCCTGCGGCCCGTGGCCTTCAAGTTCCGCAGCAAGCGCGAGTCGCCGAAGTGGCGTGCGCGCTGGGACTGGGTGCTGTTCTTCAGCGGCTTCGTGCCCGCGCTGATCTGCGGTGTGGCCGTGGGCAACGTGCTGCAGGGCGTGCCGTTCCGCTTCAACGCCGACATGCACATCTTCTACGACGGCAGCTTCTTCGGCCTGCTGAATCCGTTCGCCATCCTCTGCGGACTGGTGTCGGTGGCGATGCTGGTGATGCACGGCGCCGCGTGGCTGCTGCTGAAGACCGCCGGGCCGGTGGCCGAGCGTGCGCGCACCTACGGCATGGTCGCCGCCGTGCTCACCGTGGCGCTCTATGCGCTGGCAGGCGTGCTGCTTGCAACGAGCATCGGCGGGTTCCGCATCAGCAGCGTGATCGATGCGACGGGGCCGTCGAACCCGATGCTGAAGACGGTGGAGTTGCACGCCGGCGCGTGGACCGCCAACTACGCGACGCACCCATGGACGCTGGCGGCTCCGGCGGCCGGCTTCGTCGGTGCGCTCAGTGCGCTGCTCGGGCTAGCGCTGCGCCGCCCGGTGTTCGCGCTGCTGACGGCTGCGCTCGGCATCGCCGGAATCATCCTCAGCGTGGGCGCCTCGATGTTCCCGTTCATCCTGCCGTCGTCCATCGATCCGCGCGCCAGCCTCACGGTGTGGGACTCGTCCTCGAGCCACCTCACGCTGTTCATCATGCTGGTCGTCACGGCCGTCTTCATCCCGCTGATCGTGGCCTACACGAGCTGGGTCTACAAGGTGCTGTGGGGCAAGGTCGACGAACAGGCCATCCGCGACGAGAGCGGCCACGCCTACTGACAAACCAAAGGAGGAATCGAAGATGTGGTATTTCGCCTGGATCCTCGGCCTGCCGCTGGCGGCCGCATTCGCAGTGCTCAACGCCATGTGGTACGAGCTCATGGACGACGAGGCCGTTCGCAAGGCCAAGCTCGGGACGCCCGAGCCGTCATCGGGGCAGGAGCGGCTGTAGCCGCTCGGAAGAGGGCTGCCGACTTACTCGGCCGCCTTCTTCTTCGACGCCGTGCCGCCCGTGATGCGGTCCTTGAGCGTCAGCACCTTCGTCACGGTCGCGCCCATGCCCATGAGCTTCATGGCGGTCTCGGGCGCGAGCCGCTGCACGTCGTCGAACCATTTCATCAGCCGGTCGATCAGGTCGTGCATCTCGCGCATGCGTTCCTGTGCGTGGCGCTCGGCGTCGCTCGTGGGCGATTCGAGCAGGGCGTTGCGCAGCATCGAGAGCGTGGGTTCGATCTCGCGGCGGCGGCGCTCCTCTGCCAGCACTCGGAAGATTTCCCACACGTCGGAAGGCGCCTCGAAGTATTCGCGCCGGTCGCCCGGGTGGTGCCGCAGGTGCACCAGCCGCCAGGCCTGCAGTTCCTTCAGGCCCATGCTGACGTTGGAGCGCGAGAACTCGAGCAGCTCGGCGATCTCGTCGGCGTTGAGGGCGCGCTCCGAAAGGAAGATCAGCGCGTAGATCTGGCCGACCGTGCGGTTGATGCCCCACTTGCTGCCCATCTCCCCGAAATGGGCGACGAACTGGCGGTTGAGGGGCGGGAGATCGGAAGAGTTAGCCATGCGCCGGATTGTCGCGCGGATGGCTGTAATTCCGGAAAGTCCTGAAAACTCAATCCGGCTGCTGGCGTCGCCGGTACGAGCCCGGCGCACCGCCGGTCCAGGCCTTGAAGGCCCGCTGGAAGGCCGCGCTGTCCGCGAAGCCCAGTTCCTCGGCCAGCGCCGCGAGTGGCACGGTGCTGGTGTTGAGCCGCACGATGGCGAGGTCGCGCCGCAACTGGTCTTTCAGTGCCTGGAACGAGGTGCCCTCGGTCGCCAGGTGCCGCTGCAGCGTGCTGACCGACATGTGCAGCACGCCCGCCGTGGTCGCGAGGTCGGCCCATGCCGGGCGGTGCTGCTGCAGCACCGCGCGCACCCGGGCGCTCACCGCCTGCTCGGCCAGCCGGGGCAGGATCACGTTGGCGGGCGAGGCCGCGAGGAAGGTGCTCATCTCCTGCGCGTCGCGGTGCATCGGCGTGTCGAGCGCGCTGGCATCGAACCACACGGCCGACAGCGGCTGGTCGAACTGCAGCGGGCCCGGGAACACCTTGGCGTAGCCGTCGGCATAGGGCGGCGGCTCGAAGCCGAAGTCGAAGCGCCGGGCCACCAGCCGGCCGCCGTGCAGCCATGCGAACAGCCGCCAGTACACCCGCAGCATCAGCTCGTGCAGGAAGTTCTGGTGCTTCTCGGGCTGGATGTTCAGCTGCAGCCCGAAGCCGGCGAGAGGGCCTTCGCGCAGCAGCACCAGCGAGAGATCGTCCTGCAGCAGGCTGAAGGTGCGGGCCACGCGGCGCAACGCCACCTCGAAGGTGCGCGCGCCCAGCGTGGAGCGCGTCATCAGCGCGAAGCTGCCGCAGCGCAGGCGTCGCGTGAGGAAGCCCAGCGCCTCGTCGTCCATGCGTTCCATCAGCAGCGCGAAGAGGGCCACGTACTGCTCGGCCGTGACGCGGGCGCCGGCTTCGTCGAGCAGCGCCGGGGCGATGCCCGCGTCTTCCAGCGCCTTGCCGACGTCGACCAGCGCCTCGCCCGGTCGGGCGCGGATGCCCGACAGCATGCCGAGGACGAAGGCGATCGGGATGGTGACGGGCGGCTGCAGCATGTCTCTGTCGATTGACCTTTTCTGCCATGCGATCGAAGCGAAGTGCAATCGCCGGGCGGCGGCTGGATTTCTACCATGCGTCTGCACAAGAACGAGACGGAGACAAACCCATGTACCTGACCCAGGGCCTTCACCGGGCCGTGCAGCAGCGCCCCGACGCCATTGCCGTGCGCTTCGCCGGCCGCGCCCGGACTTTCCGAGACTTCGCCGAACGCGTGGCGCGCCTGGCCGGCGCGCTGCAGCGGCTGGGCATGCAGGCGGGCGACCGCGTTGCCATGCTGTCGCTCAACTCCGACCGCTATCTGGAGTACCAGATGGCCGTGCCCTGGGGCGGCGGCGTGCTCAACCCCTGCAACATCCGCTGGTCGGCCGCCGAGATCCTGTATTCGCTGGAAGACTCCGGCTCCGGCATCCTGCTGGTCGACGAGACCTTCCGGCCCGTGGTCGAGCAGATGCGAGGCCAGTCGAAGAGCCTGCGCGAAGTCGTCTACTGCGGCGACGGCCCGGTGCCCTCCGGCATGCACAGCTACGAGGGCTTGATCGACGCTGCGGCCCCGGTGCCCGACGCCGTGCGACGAGGCGAGGACCTGGCCGGGATCTTCTACACCGGCGGCACCACCGGCTTCCCCAAGGGCGTGATGCTGAGCCACACCAACATCTGCAGTTCGGCGCTCGCGGCGCAGGCCGAAGGGCTGGCGCCTGCCGATGGTTGCTACCTGCATGCCGCGCCGATGTTCCACCTGGCCGACATGGGCCTGGCCACGCCGCACTGGTTCACGGGCAACACCCACACCATCATTCCGATGTTCACCCCCGAGGGCGTGCTCGACGCGATCCAGCGCGACCGCGTGACCAGCCTGCTGCTGGTGCCCACCATGATCCAGATGCTGGTGGACCACCCCGCGATGCGGGAGCCGCGCGACCTGGGCAGCCTGAAGAACATCACCTACGGCGCATCGCCGATTTCCGAGGCGGTGCTCAACCGCGCGATGGAGGCTTTCCCGGGCGTGGGCTTCGTGCAGGCCTATGGCATGACGGAGCTGTCGCCCATCGCCACGCTCCTGCCCGCCGAACTGCACACCGCGGAGGGCCGCAAGCGCGGCAAGCTGCGCTCGGCCGGCCGTGCCGCCGTGTGCATGGAAGTGCGCGTGGTCGACGCGGACGACAACGAAGTGCCGCGCGGCACCGTCGGCGAGGTGGCGGTGCGCGGCCCCAACGTGATGCAGGGCTACTGGAACAAGCCCGAGCAGACGGCCGCCGCACTGCGCGACGGCTGGATGCATACCGGCGACGGCGCCTACATGGACGACGACGGCTTCATCTTCGTGGTCGATCGCATGAAGGACATGATCATCAGCGGCGGCGAAAACGTCTATTCGGCCGAGGTAGAGAACGCCATCAACCAGCATCCCGCGGTGGCCGCATGCGCGGTCATCGGCATCCCGAGCGACGAGTGGGGCGAGGCGGTGCATGCCGTGCTGGTGCTCAAGCCGGGGCAGGGCGTGCAGGCCGAGGCGCTGATTGCCCATTGCAAGACGCTGATCGCGGGCTACAAGTGCCCGCGCAGCGTGGCCATCGTCGATGCGCTGCCGCTCTCGGGTGCCGGCAAGGTGCTGAAGACCCGGCTGCGAGAGCCCTTCTGGCAGGGCCGGCAGCGAAGCGTGGCCTGAGCCCGTTCAATCTTTTCTTCGAACTTCCAAGGAGCCTTTCATGAGTCAAGACGTTCACGTGGTCGGGGTCGGCATGATCCCGTTCACCAAGCCGGGCGCGAACCAGCCCTATCCGCAGATGGCCGCGCATGCCACCAACGCCGCGCTGAAGGACGCCGGCATCGGCTACGAGCTGGTGCAGCAGGCCTACGTGGGCTACGTGTACGGCGACTCCACCGCCGGCCAGCGCGCGTTGTACGAGGTGGGCATGACCGGCATTCCGGTCGTCAACGTCAACAACAACTGCTCCACCGGCTCGACCGCGCTCTTCCTCGCGCGCCAGGCCGTGGCCAGCGGCGCGGCCGACTGCGTGCTGGCGCTGGGCTTCGAGCACATGAGCCCCGGCGCGCTCGGCGCGGTGTTCAACGACCGGCCCAGCCCCTTCGACCACTTCGAGAACATCACCGACGAGCTGGTCGGCAACGAGCAGGTGCCGCTCGCGCTGCGCTACTTCGGCGGCGCCGGGTTGGCGCACATGCAGCAGTACGGCACGCAGATGTCGACCTTCGCGAAGATCCGCGCCAAGGCCAGCCGGCATGCGTCGAACAACCCGGTGGCGCTGTTCCGCACCGTCGTCACCGAAGAGGAAGTGATGGCCGCGCCCGTCATGTGGCCCGGTGTGATGACGCGGCTGATGGCCTGCCCGCCCACCTGTGGTGCGGCGGCGGCCATCGTGTGCTCGCCGCGCTTCGCCGAGCGTCACGGGCTCGACCGCAGCGTGCGCATCAAGGCGCAGGCCATGACCACCGACCGTCCCATCACCTTCGAGAGCCGCGACATGCGCGAGGTGGTCGGCTTCAGCATGGCGCAGGAGGCCGCGCAGAAGGTGTACGACGCGGCCGGCGTCGGCCCGCAGGACGTGGACGTGGTCGAGCTGCACGACTGCTTCGCGCACAACGAGCTCATCAGCTACGAGGCGCTGGGCCTGTGCCCGGTGGGCGGTGCGGAGAAGTTCGTGGTGGACGGCGACAACACCTACGGCGGCAAGGTCGTCACCAATCCGTCGGGTGGTCTGCTGTCGAAGGGGCATCCGCTCGGTGCCACAGGGCTGGCCCAGTGCACGGAGCTGGTCCAGCAGCTTCGCGGCACGGCCGACAAGCGGCAGGTGGAGGGCGCGCGGCTCGCGCTGCAGCACAACCTCGGGCTGGGCGGAGCCTGCGTGGTGACGCTCTACGAACGCGTCTGAGAAAGGCCGGCAGATGATCGACAAGAAGTGGATCGGCCACGAGCTGCCCGCATCGGTGCTGCCCATCGAGCGCAGCCGGCTGCAGTTCTTCGCCAAGGCAATCGGCGAGACAGATCCCGTCTACACCGATGCCGCCGCCGCGCGCGATGCCGGCTACCCCGACCTGCCCGCGCCGCCGACGTTCCTGTTCGCGGCCGAGCTGGATTCGGGCGCCTCCGACCGGCTGCTGGCCGACCTTGGCATTCCGCTGTCGAAGCTGCTGCACGGCGAGCAGGGCTTCAGTTACCACAAGCCGGCCTGCGTGGGCGACATCGTGACGGTGCGCTCCACCATCACGGACATCTACGACAAGAAGAACGGCGCGCTCGAGTTCGTCGTGAAGACATCGCGCGCCACCAACCAGCGCGACGAGCTGGTCGCCGAGCTGCGCGCGGTGATCGTCTGCCGCCATTGACGAAGGAACCCGCACCGATGAACGCACCGACCTACAACGCCGTGAAGATCGGCGACGAGCTGCCCGCGCTGCAGCTGTCGCCCGTGAACCGCACCACGCTCGCGCTGTTTGCGGGCGCTTCGGGCGACCACAACCCCATCCACATCGACACCGACTTCGCTCGCAAGTCCGGCATGCCCGACGTGTTCGCGCAGGGCATGCTGGGCATGGCCTGGCTGGGCCGGCTGCTCACGCAGTGGGCGCCGCAGTCGCAGCTGCGCCGCTTCGACGTGCGCTTCCAGGGCATCACGCACCTGGGCCACGCGGTGCGCTGCGGCGGGCGCGTGATCGAGAAGCTCGAGCACGAAGGCGAGCGCTGCGTGCGCGTGGAAGTGCACAGCACCAATCAATACGGGCAGACGCGCATCGCCGGCGAGGCGCTGGTCGCGCTGCGCTGAATCACATCGACAATGAAAGAACAGAGACATGACACTCAAGCTCGACGGCAAGGTCGCCCTCATCACCGGTTCGGGCCGCGGCATCGGCCGGGCCATTGCGCTCAAGCTGGCTTCGGAGGGCGCGCGCATCGTCGTCAACGACCTTGACGCCGGGCCGGCGGAAGAAACGGTGCAGGAAATCCGTGCGGCCGGTGGCCAGGCCGTGGCCTGCACGGGCAGCGTGGCCGCGCCCGACTTCGCCGAGCGCTTCGTCGGCACGGCGGTGAGCGAATTCAAGGGCCTGGACATCGTCGTCAACAACGCCGGCTACACCTGGGACAGCGTGGTGCAGAAGATGACCGACGAGCAGTGGTACGCCATGATCGACGTGCACCTGACCGCGCCGTTCCGCATCCTGCGAGCGGCGCAGCCGGTGATCCGCGCGCTGTCGAAGGCCGAGACCGAGGCGGGCCGGCGCGTGGTGCGCAAGGTGGTCAACATCTCGTCGGTGGCGGGCCTCTTCGGCAATGCGGGGCAGGCGAACTACTCGGCGGGCAAGGCCGGCATCGTCGGCCTCACGCAGACGCTGGCCAAGGAGTGGGGCCGCATGAACGTCACCGTCAACTGCGTGGCCTTCGGCTTCATCCAGACACGGCTGACCGCGAGCACCGCCGAGGCATCCACCGCGAACATCGAGGGGAGAGAGATCAAGGTGGGCATCAACCCGGGCCTGCTGGCGATGATGGAGCAGTCGATTCCGCTGGGACGCGGCGGCACGCCCGAGGAGGCGGCCGGCGCGGTGTACCTGCTGTGCGCGCCGGAGTCGGACTACGTGAGCGGCCAGACGCTGATGTGCACCGGCGGCCTCACGGGGATCTGAGCATGAACATCAGCGAAGGCATCGCCTGGGGCGTGGAGGCGGATGTCGGCCGCATCGTGCTGAAGCGGCCCGAGCGCGCGAATGCCCTTGGCGTCGCAAGTGGTCGCGCCCTGGTGCAGGCCATCGATGAAGTGCTGGAACAGAGGCCGCGTGCCATCCTGTTGACCGGCGAGGGCAAGGTGTTCTGCGCCGGTGGCGCCATCGATGAGTTCGTGGCGGCCGGCGAGTCGCTGCCCGAGCTGGTCAACGAGATGCTGAACGGTCTGCATCCGGCATTGCTGCGCCTGTCGAACAATCCAGCCCCGTTGGTCGTTGCTGTGAACGGCGCGGTAGGTGGCGCGGGCGTAGGCCTCGCGCTGTGCGGCGACTTCGTGCTCGCGGCCGAATCGATGAAGCTGCGAACGGGTTACGCGGCCATTGGACTGTCGCCGGATGCCGGTGCTTCGTACTTTCTCGCGCGTCGGGTGGGGCCGGTGCGTGCGCAGCAACTGCTGATGCTCAGCGACGCCATCGACAGCCGGCGCTGCCTGGCGTGGGGTGCAGTCGACGAGCTCCATCCGGACGCCGAGCTCGCAGGCGCCGCCGAAGCACTCGCCACGCGGCTCGCTCAAGGTGCGAGCGGTTCGTTCGCGGCGATCAAGACCCTGTGCGCCGGCGCACCCGGCCGGCCTTTCGCGGAGCACCTGGCGCTGGAACACAAGCTGCTGCGCGAGCGCGCCGGTAGCGCGGATGCGCGCGAGGGAGTGGCCGCCTTCATGGCGAAGCGCGCTCCGCGCTTTACCGGAGCCTGAAGGCGCAGCCGGGTTCAGCTGTTGCGCTTGAACAGCTTCGCGATGCCCCACAGCGCCGCGCCGCCGGCCACCACCGCCAGCTTCGCGAACTTGGCCAGGAAGGCCGCGATGATCGCGAACAGGCCCAGCTTCTTCACCGCCGCGCCGGCCACCAGCGCTGCGAGGCCATAGGCGGCGACCTTGTCGGTGGACGAGTTGAAGTCGGCGTACTTCTTGCCGTCGTCGTACTGGATCGCGCCGAGCAGCTTGCTCGCGTCGGGCTTGTACTTGTCGAGGTCCTTCGCGTTGGTGATGAGGTTCAGGCTCAGGTAGCCCTCGCGGCCCAGCGCGTAGGTGTTGTAGTTGACGCCCTGGTTGCCGTCGGTGGCGCCCTTGCGCTTCGACAGTGCCGACCACACCAGGCGGTGCGAGGAGGCGTCGTACTGCGGCTTCTGCGCCCAGCCCGTCACCTCGATGGACGGGATGCCGCGCTTGGCGCGTTCCTCGTTCGCGGCCTCGGTTCCTTCCCTCAGGCTCTTGAGCAGGTCGTCGGCGTTCCAGTCCTTCGCGTCGTCGTCCTTGATGTAGCCCTCCTTCACGAACTTCACCACGGCCATCCAGTCGGCGTCGTCGGCGGGAAAGATCGCGCCGATGAAGGTGTCGTCGGTGCGGTTGCCCATGCTGCGCATGAGCTGCGCGGCGGCGGGCGTCGGCACCCACACGTAGCCGGCGGGCAGGTGCAGCTGGGCTTGGTCGCGCAGGGTGATGTCGACGGGGCCGACCTTTTACACGGCCTTGGCGGCCTTGAATGCGGCGTCCTGTTCGGCTTCGAGCGAGCTGGCCGTCGAGGCTTGGGCGGAAGGGGTTGACGGGGTGGTGCTCGGCGATGCGGCTTGGCTGGTTTGCGCCACGAAAGCGGCGCACGCGAGCAGCACGCCGGCCGTCAGGCGGGCGGTTTGAATACGCAAGTTCTCTCTCCTCGGTTGTTATCAGTCTGGTGAGCCGAGGGAGTTTAAAGAACTCAGGTGTCGCTCCACTTCCGCAGAAGGTTGTGATACGTGCCCGTGAGCGTGCGGCGGGCCGATTCGTCGGCGCCGCTCTGGTTGAGGCGCTGGATGGCGTTGTCCATGTCGAAGAGCAGCGCGCGGTCGCCGGCGTCGCGCACCAGGCTCTGCACCCAGAAGAAGCACGCGAGCCGCACGCCGCGCGTGATGGGCGTCACCTGGTGCAGACTGGTGGCGGGGTAGAGCACCATGTCGCCGGCCGAGAGCTTCACCGTCTGCATGCCGTGGGTGTCTTCCATCTGCAGCTCGCCGCCGTCGTAGCTGTCGGCTTCCGACAGGAAGATCGTGGCCGAGAGATCGGTGCGCAGCTTGCGGCCGGTGCGTGGGTCGATGCGCACGCCGCCATCCACGTGCAGGCCGAAGCGCATGCCTTCGCCGTAGCGGTTGAACATCGGCGGATACAGCAGGTTGGGCAGTGCCGCGCTGATGAAGGTCGGATGCCGCTCGAGTGCGCTCGCCACGATGGACTGGCATTCGAACGCGACCTGCGAGCCTTCGTCGATCTGCTGGTTGAACTTGACCGGCGCGCCCTGGTGGCCGGCGGTGATGCGGCCGTCCACCCAGGCGTCGCCCGCCGCTTCGAGGCGCGTGCGGATCGCCGCGAGCGCCTCGCGGTCGAGGATGCCGGGAATGCAGACCAGCATGGCGTGTCTTTCTCGAAGGCTTCCGAAGCCCGGTCAGAGCCGGTAGACGAACGACAGCGTCGCGGATCGGCCCGAGCCCGGCACCGCACGGCCGCCGTCCGAGGGAATCAGCGCGTCGTAGTAATGGCGGTTGGCCAGGTTGAACAGGTTCAGCCGGATGTCGTACTTCGGCTGATGGTAAGCCAGCATCGCATCGAGCCGCACGTAGCCGCCGACCTGCACGAGATCGGTGTTGTTGGCGAAGCGCTTCGCGCTGTAGGTGGTGCCGCCGCCGATCTCCCACTCGGGCGTGATCGCGTAGGTGGCCCACAGGCTGGCCGCGTCCTTCGGCGTGTTGGCGGGCACCTTGCCGAGCGTGCCCGGCGCGATGCCGTCGACGATGGTCGCGTCCAGGTGCGTGTAGGCGCCGAAGAGCTGCAGCTTGTCGGTGACGCGGCCCGCGACGCCGGCGCGCGCGCCGTTCACGCGCACCGTGCCCGTCGCGCTGTAGGTGCCGTCGCTGTTCTGCGAGCGCGCGTTGGTCTGCGTGATCTGGAAGGCCGCGGCCGTCAGCGAGAGGTTGCCGTCGTTGAAGTCCCACTTGCCGCCGAGCTCGTAGGCCTTGTTCTTCTGCGGCGGCAGCGGCTGCGTGGCGCCCGTGGTGGCCACGAGCTGTTCGAGCGAAGGGTTGAACGAGGTGCTGTACGACACGTAGTACGACTGCTCGGCCGTGGGCTGCCAGATCGCGCCGGCGCGCACGCTGGTGAAGTCGACGGTCTGGCTCTCGGTGGCGAGCGTGGTCGCTGTCGGAATGGTGTTGTAGATGCGTGCGCTGTAGTGGTCCTGCCGCACGCCGGCCACCAGCTTCCACTGCGGGCTCAGCTCGATGGTGTCGTTCACGTAGCCCGCCACGGTGGTCGCGTGCGCGGTAGCCAGGTTGCCGGGCAGCGAGGGCGCGGTGGCCGGCGTGTCGCCCTGGTAGGGCGCGAGCAGCGGAGAGCAGGTGGCATAGCCGCTGGTGCCGCCGGCCGGGTTCAGCGCCACGCCCGCGCAGGTGCCGTTGCGGTAGTAGGCCTGGTTGCTGTAGGTATCGTGGCCCAGTTCCAATCCTGCGAGCAGCGTGTGCTTGATGGAGCCGGTAGTGAACTTCGTGCTGAGCTCGGTCAGGTTGAACAGCGACTTGTCGCGGATCGTGCGGTCGTGGCTCTGCTGCCGCACCCACAGGCTGCTCAATGGCAGCGACGAGAACGCGGCCGCCGGCACGGTCGTGGTGCCGGTGGAAAACGGCGTGAACACGCCCTTGGCCGACAGCGTGCCGATGCTCTGCGGCGCGGTCTCGCGCGCGTCGGTCGTCACGTCGTTGTATTGCGTCTGGTTGCGGATCGAGGTGTCGGGCGTGAGTTTGTGCTGCACCACCGCGCTGAAGGCCTGGATGTCGGAGATCGTGCGGTCGTCGCTGAAGCCGTAGGCCGTGTCGCGGTCGACCTTCACCGGGTGGCCGTTGAGCGGCGGCAGGCCGTAGTCGGGCTGGTCGCGGTTGTGCTGCACCAGCGCCGAGAGCGTGACCTGCGTGGGCGTGTTGATGCCGAACTTCAGCGAGGCGTCGAGGCCGAAGTCCTTCAGCTTCGTCTGCTCGCGCGTGCTGGCGTCGCCCTGCTGGCCCATGGCCGCGATGCGGAAGGCCGAGGTTTCGGACATCGGGCGGTTGATGTCGATGGTCGAGCGAACGAGCCCGGTGGTGCTCGCCGACACCGAGACCTCGCCCGCGGGCGTGAGCGAAGGCTTCTTCGTGACCTGGTTGACCACGCCGCCGGTGGAGCCGCGCCCGAACAGCATCGACGACGGGCCCATCAGCACCTCGACCGATTCGAGCGCGAAGGTGTCGCGGTAGTACTGCGCGCGGTCGCGGGCGCCGTCGAGGTAGACGTCGGTGCGCGCCGAGAAGCCGTTGAGGTTGATGTTGGTGCCGATCTGCCCACCCTCGGCTCCGCCGATGGTCAGGCCCGGCACGTTGCGCAGCGCGCTCGCGAGCGAGGTCGCGCCCTGCGACTGCATCACGGCCTGGTTGATCACCGTGATGGACTGCGGCGCGTCGCGCAGGTCGGCCGGCAGGCGGTTGAGCGAGGACGCGTTGGCGCCGAAGCCGGTCTTGTCCTGCGTGCCCTGCACCTGCACTTCGCGCAGCGTGGAGGGGACGGAAGTGCCGGGGGCCTGGGAGGATGCAGCGGGCTGCGTTTGTTCTGGCTGTTGCTGGGCGAATGCCGCGGGGAGGGACGAAGCGCACAGCCCGATCAGGGCAAGTGCGATGGGCGTGCGGCGGCGCATCGGGCGGGTGGAACGGGTCATCGTGGAGCCTTCGGGGCTGCAAACAAAAGCAGCACGGGCCGGGATTCTGGCTGCGAATGACTCTTGTTTGTAGCTTTCCTCGGCCGGGTGTTTGGCCGGGGAGACAGCTCGCAGTCTTTACGTTCCAGGTCAGGTGGGGGACAGGTTGCCGTGAGCTGTCTCTCGCCAAGAATTGCGCAACTTGCCGCGTTGGTTGCCTGAAATCGACGCCCACTCCCTCTATTTGTCCTTTTTTGTAACGGCGCTGCGGCACACTGTCAGGCCGTTGATGGCACTGCAAGCAACTTATTTCGATGACGACGACCTCCACTTCGCTCCAGACTTCCGCAGAACACGTGCGCCAGGCGATCAGAGCCGCCACTACAGGCCTCATCGGTCGAGAGCAGCTGGCAGAGCTGATCGTTCTGTCCGCTGTGGCCCAGGAGCATCTGCTCGTGGTCGGGCCGCCCGGCACGGCAAAGAGCGCGGTGGTGCGGCGGGTGGCCCAGAGCCTGGGCGGCCGGTACTTCGAATACCTGCTTGGGCGCTTCACCGAACCGTCGGAGCTGTTCGGCCCGGTTGATCTGAACAAGCTGCGCGCCGGCACGGTCGAGACGGACGTGAGCGGCATGCTGCCCGAGGCCGATGTGGCCTTTCTCGACGAGGTGTTCCTGGGTTCCACCGCCATCCTCAATACGCTGCTTGGGGTGCTCAACGAGCGCCGATTCCGCCGCGGTCATACCCAGCTGCACTGCCCGCTGCGCGTGTGCGTCGGAGCAGCCAATGCGCTGCCCGACGACGAAGGTCTGGCGGCATTCGGCGACCGTTTCCTGCTGCACGTGTTCATCGAGCCGTTGCCAGACCACCAGCTCGAAGCCATGCTGAGCGGCGGCTGGAAGTCGGACCATGCACCTGTGGCCACCGGCGGTGCGCTGGCCGACCTCGATGTTCTGTGCCACCAGCTCAGGCAAGTCGATCTGGGCGGCGTGCAGCCGGCGCTGGCCAATGCCATCCGCAAGCTGCGCCAGGCGGGCGTGCAGCTGTCGGACCGGCGCATTGTCAAGTCGCAGCGCTTGCTGGCCGCTGCCGCCGTCCTGGCCGGCCGGCTTGAAACTACCGAGGCAGATCTTTGGCCTCTGTTGTATGTGCTGCCGACGCACGAAGCACAGCAGAGCGCGCGCGATGTGCTGCGGGACGCATTCGCCAATGCCACGCATCCTCATTTGCTGAGCGCAGTGGAAGAGGCCACGCTGCAGCCGCTGTCCCGCGCCGTGCGGTTGGCTGAGACCGCGCGAGCCTGCCTTGCTGCGGAGCCTTCGTCGGTACGCTCGCAAGCCGAGGGTGTGTTGCGCGAGATCGACGCCAACTTCAGCAGCGAACTGTTGCCCGAGACCCTGACCGAATTGCGTGCCCAGCTTGTCGACCGCCTGGCTGCCACTGCATGAGCGCCGTGGTGCCGCTCGAATGGCGTTGGCGTCCACGTGCCGAGCCGCTGCCCGCGCGTGCGGCCGTGGCTTGGGGCACAGCCGCGGGTGCGCTGCATGCGCGACTCTTGCAACTCGTGCCCGAACAGCAGGCCGGCCTGTCCGCAATGGCTGGGCCTGAGTTGCTGGTGGTCACGGGCGAGACCGATGCACTGCCTTGGGTCGATGGCATTGCCTATGCAGGGCCGGCCACCGATGCGCCCGGCTTGTGGCTGCCCACGATCGAAGAGCCCGGTCTTGCCCTGGACCTGATTGCGCGGAGCCTGCAGCGCGAGCATCCGAAGCGCCAGCCCCTGTTGCTGTGGTCCCGGCCGGCGTTCGTTCTTCCACTCGACAGGCTGCTGCCGCTGTCGCCCGCGCTGCTCGCGCGCATAGGTGCGCACTGGAGCGGTGGGCGCGCATGAACACGATCACCGAGCTCCCCGATGCGCTGAAGCCGTGGAGTCCCTGGCTCGACTGGTTCGCACCGGAGATGGCGGCCGAACTGGGCGCCCTGGTGCAGCGCATGCAGCCGCTGTTGGGCCGTTTCCGAGGCCGTACGCGTGGTGGCGCGCCCGAGCCTGAAGGACTCGACGACCTGCGCCGTCGCGGCCCCTATGAGCGCCTGCTCGCCACCGAGTGGCTGCTGGCTGACGAGCTGCCCGACGAGTTTCTGCGTCGCGCGGCTTCCAGCGAGCACCTGTTCCTGGCGCCGCGTCCCCGGGCACGCGAGGCGGAAAAGAGCATTGTCGCCATCTTCGACGCTGGGCCGCGGCAGTTCGGTGCCCCACGGCTCGGGCAGCTTGCACTCTGGATACTGCTTGCAAGGCGCGCGGCGCAGATCGGTGGCGTGTTCCAGTGGGGCGTGCTGCAGTTGCCGGGCGGACTGGACGGCTCGCACGACGCGAAACAGCTGCGTTCGTTGCTCAGGGCGCGCGACTTTGATGTAGCTACTCCCGCGCATGAAAGCGCTTGGCGCGAAGTACTGGCCGGACTGGACCAGGCGCCGGGAGAGAGCTGGCTTGTCGGTGCGGCGCCCGCGGAGCAGCCCGCGGACGAGCGCTGGACCAGCCATCGTGTATGCCTGCAGCGGGCCGTGCTCGGCGACGTGCTGGATGTTTCGCTGAGCGATAGCGGGGGGCCGCGTCGCGCGCAACTGCCTTTGCCGTCGGCGAAGGTAGGTGTTCCGCTTCTGCGTGGTGAATTCACGCAGAGGGCATCGACCATCTTGCATCGGCACCATCGCGGGCGCATTTCGTTGCAGCGGCCGCCGGTCATTTCGCCGTCCGGTACGCACGTCGCGGTGCAACTGCTCGACGAGCCGGGCATGCTGGTGTTCGCGGTGCCGCCAGCCGGGCAGCGCAAGGCGGCCAAGCCCAAGTACCAATACTGGGGCCAGATGCTCGTGCCATTGGCGGTCTTGCTTCTGGGCAAGCGCGCGGGGGCCCTTCTGAGCTACGAGCGTTCGATGTACTTCTGGCAGGTGCCCGGGCTCGGGAACTTCGTCGCCCCCGACACCCAGGAGTTCCGCGCACCACCGGGGTTGGCGGTCTGGCTGTCTTCCGCGTGGCTGCACGACAGGGAGCACCAGCGCGTCTGCATGATCGACCGCGACGGCAAGCTCGTGATCTGGAATGTGCAGCCGGGTGTCAGGCCAAACCCCGAGTCCGGAGCGCCGACCCTGGTCGAGAGCAAGGTTGTCGGCATGCTGCAATGGTCCGAGCTCGGCGTGGTTTATTTGGCCGTTCATGACAACCGATTGGTGCTTCAACGTCTGGGCGCGTCAGGCGGGCCGGCACCGATCCAGGTGATCGGCACTCGAGCCGACGAAACACGGGTGCTCTTTGCAAACGCCTGGCAGTGGCGCAACGGCGTGGGCGGCGTGGCGCTGCGCGTTGTGGCCAGGCCTCACGAGGTCTGGCGCATCCATCAGCCCGATCCGGCGTCCGCCGGCGGCCAGCATGGCCGATATCCCCAGAAATGGAAGACCTTCGAGGTGCGTGCATCGCGCGCCGAAGCGTTGATCGACGACAGCACGCGCGGTCGCTATGCGCTGCTGAGCCTGTCCCCGTCGCTCGACGGGCTGGATCTGCACGCGCAGGACGGTATCGAAACCATCTACAAGGCGCCCGAACGCATCGAGCGGATCAGCGTGTGCCCCGGTACTGGACTGGCCGTCATGCTGACCGTGCACAAGAAGATCATCGTCTACGCGGTACCCCAGCGGTCGCTGCGCGCGGTGCTGCATGGCGAAGGAGCGAGCAGCGATGCCACGCCTGCCTGAGATACCTTCAATGCCCGCCGCGCAAGTGCGCCATCCGTTGCTCAGGGGACGACAGTCGGTGGCCGGACTCTGGTTTCCTTCAGGCTGGTTCGACGAGGGCGTGCGCTCCCGCCGCATCGTCGATGCCTGGCATGTCGGCGCTCAGGCGTTTCGTTTCGTCGAGGGCGATCTGCTGCGCTTCGCTTTCCCGATTTCACTCGATTGCGACTCTGCGACCGGCTGGCCGCTGCGCAGGGAAGGGCAGGCGCTCTGTTCCGCCGAACTGGACCCCGCCGAGCGCGCCGGCTTGCCGTCGGCCGATGTCTGGCTGGTGCATGGCGGTGAGGTGCAGGTTCTGCGGCTCGCGGATGCAGAACCGCTCGATCCGTCGCTTTGGCTGACTCCCGGTCCGGTCCTGCTCGACACTTTCGATTGCCGCGAAACCTTGCCCGAACCCGTCGTGCTCGATGCCGACGGGCGCACGTTGCGCGAAGTGCTCGGCGACGCCGTGCCACCGGCCAGTGCGGCGCAGGCCGAGTTCCTCAAGGCAATGGCCGAACGTGCGCAGAGGGAGAAGGTCTTGAGGCAGGTTGATGCGGAGCAGAGCCTGAGCTCCGGCGGCAGCCATCATCGCGACGATGGAGCAGGGATCTCGATGCGCGCGGTGGCGTGGCTGGCCGGCATCGCTGCGGCGTTGTTTTTCGCGCGTGCGCTGTTCTACGGGTTGGAAGGCTCGTCGGCTACACGATCATCGGAGGCGCCCGTCAGAACCCATGTGGCGAGCTCGCAAGTCGACGCGTCTTCGCTGTGGATGTCGTTGATTGTGCTCGGACTGGTAGCGTTGCTGATCTGGTGGATGAGCCGCATCAACGCGCGCGGCATGAGGGGGGGCGCTGGGAGCGGGGGGCGCAGCAGGTCCGTGCCGACGCCGCGTCCGGTGGCACCGCCATCGAAGCCGCTCAAGCAACGCGGCGCCGCGCAGCCTGGCCTTTCGCGCTGGCGCGAGTGGATGACTCGTCTTGCGATCACGTCGCGACTGTCCCGCCTGCTGGGCCGCCAGCAGGCCGCCTACCTGAACCGAATGCTCAAGATGTTCGACGACGGCGATCTCGAGCAGGCGCTGCGCCATGCAATTCCGCTTGGCGGCGGCACGCAGTCGCTTGGACAGGCCTTCGGCCCGCTGGGACCGCGCGGCGACCTTTCGCTGAGCGGGGCGCTGGGGCAGACGACCAGCATCAACTTCGGCAACGAGTTCGAGACTCACCTGCGCCAGCTCTATCGCAAGACCTACGAGAAGCTGGATCGCGAAGGTCGCATCGACGAGGCAGTGTTCGTGCTGGCCGAGTTGCTGCAGGCGCGCCAGGAGGCGCTCGATTACCTCGAGAAGCACCAGCGCCATTCGCAGGCCGCCGAGCTCGCGCTGGCCTGGGACTGGCCGCCGGCAGTCATCGTTCGACTGCTGTGCCTGGCTGGCGACTGGCGCCGCGCGCTGGCCGTGGCTCGGCGCGACAACGCATTCGGCAGCGCTGTCGTGCAGATGCAGGAACGCTGGCCCGACGCGGCCAACCGCCTGCGCGACGAGTGGGGACAGGCGCTGGCACAGCAGGGAGAGTGGCTGAAGGCGGTCGACGCCGTATGGCCGGTAGCAGCGCTGCGCGAGCAGGCTGCGACCTGGCTATTGGCAGCGGAGGCTGCAGGGGGAAAGCTGGCGGCTCGCGCCCTGGTCCAGCGCGCTCTGCTGCTGCCCGACACCCTGCAAGCCTGTGCGGCACGGCTTCAATCGTTGCGCGACGATCCGCTGCTGTACGGCGAACGCGCGGCGCTGGCTGTCGCGCTGAACGCGGCATCGGAGCACACCAGTGCCTCGCGTGGGTTGGTGGCTGTGTTGATGCCCGCGTTGCTTGCCGATCAGTCTCAGGGCCTGGGGCGGCTGGACAAGAAGGCGCTGCAGTCGCTGATGCGGTTGAATGCGGACACGCTTCTGCAGGCTGATCTTCCGGGAGGCGAGTTGCCGGGCATCGAGGCCAAGCCGCTTGCCAGGCAATCGCCCGCGTTGAGATTCGAGGCACCTGCCGCGGGAGCGCACGAGGTGCTCGATGCCGTGCTGCTGGACGAAGGTCGTTACCTCGTAGCGATCGGCGAGGCTGGCGCGCTGATGACTGACGGCGCGGGACGCGTGCTGGCGCGTTTTGCCGTACCGGCTTATCGGCTGGTCGTGGCGCATAGCGGTCAGCTCGCGCTCGCGCTGGCGTCCCGCGACGGGCTATGGCGCGTGAGCCGGATCGACCTCGTGCAGCGACAGGTCAGCGACCTGGATTTGAGCGATATCGAACATTTCGCCGGTGAATTCGATGGAATTGGCTGGACGGTGGCGCGTGGGAGACGCGTTCAGGTCATCGACACGGGCAGATCCCTGCAAGACGTGCTCTGGCAGGCGAGCGACCTGCCAGGCGTGGTGACGGATCTGTCGGCTACGCGGAACGTGGAGCAATTCATCGTCGAGGACGATGTCCTGGGGCCGAGCTTGTGGCGCTACCAGTGCCCGCAACGTCGCCTGCTGAGCCGCGAACCGCTCGCGGTTTCGCCCAGTTCGATGTCGCGCCGGCTACTGCATCCGCAGTTGGGGAGTTTGATCCTGCGTGGCGAGTCGCAGGAGGACGGGCTGTTCGAACTGAGCTGGTTGGGCTTGAACGGAATGGGTGGGCAAGTCCGCTTCCTGACCACGGATCCTGGCGAGTTGCAGTCCTGGATCGACAGCGACTGGATCGTGCTGCGCCTGTTCGATGCGACGCGAGATGTGCTTTTCCGTCAGCTGCGAGGCGGGGCTGTCGGGGCATCGGTGTCCTGGCCCCCGGAGGCAGCGGTACGGGCGCGTGCCGTACCGAACGGCTGGCTGCTCTTCGACGATAAGGGCCGTGTGCTGCATCTCGATACCGAGCGCAGCACTATGGCGGGCTTCGCGATCCGCTGAGTCACTTCCAGGGCGTAGGCGCCGGCACCTCGCACACCGGCTCCACGTCGACGCTCTTGAAGTCCGCCGGCGAGACGATCTCCAGGTACTCCATGTCGGGCGAGTAGTCGAACAGAAAGTGCCGGATGCCCGGGCGCTGGTGCACCACGTCGCCGGCCTCGACCAGGGTTTCCTTGTCCTCGTACATGAAGCGAGCCCAGCCCTTGACCATGATCACGATCTGGAAGTCCGCCTCATGGCGGTGCCAGCCGGTGCCCGTTTCCGGTGCCATGTTGGCCTTGACCAGATGCGCGATCACCTTGCCGTTGGTGGCTTCGGCGACGCCCAGGTCGCGGTAGAGAAAAAAGTCACGCAAACCACCCGATACGAACTCTGTGTCGCCGGGCTTCACATGGGAGAACTGGGTGGCGGTACGGTCCAGCATGGGGCGCTCCTTCGCAGGTGGTTGGTGTTGCGGTGCAGCACGCATAAAGCGTTCCCGGGCCGGGCCCTCCGCGGCACCTCGCGCGCGAGCGAAGGGCCGTGGTTCAGCGGCTCGCGAAGCCGTCGGTCGCGCGCAGCAGCCGGTCGAGGATGCCGGGCTCCGAGTAGGCATGCCCCGCTCCCTCGATCAGGTGGAACTCCGCCTCGGGCCAGGCCTTGTGCAGCGCCCAGGCGTAGCGGGCGGGGCAGGGCATGTCGTAGCGGCCGTGCACGATCACGCCAGGAATGCCGTGCAGCCGGTGCGCGTCGCGCAGCAGCTGGCCTTCTTCGAGCCAGGCGTCGTGCACGAAGTAGTGGTTTTCCAGTCGCGCGAAGGCCAGTGCGAAATGGTCTTCGGCATGGGCCTCGGCGATCGCCGGGCTGGGCAGCAGGGTGATGGTCTCGGCCTCCCACACGCTCCAGGCGCGAGCCGCCTCGATGCGCGCCACCGGGTCGTCGCCGGTGAGCCGCTTGCGGTAGGCGGCGATCATGTCGCCGCGCTCGGCCTCGGGAATGGGGGCCTGGAACTTCTCCCACTTGTCGGGGAACATCTCCGACACGCCGAACTGGTAGTACCACTGCAACTCCGAACGGGTCACGGTGTAGATGCCGCGCAGCACCAGTTCGCTCACGCGCTCGGGGTGCTTCTGGGCGTAGGCGAGGGCGAGCGTGGAGCCCCACGAGCCGCCGAACACCAGCCATTTGTCGACGCCTGCGCGCTCGCGCAGGCGCTCGATGTCGGCGACCAGGTGCCAGGTCGTGTTGGCTTCCAGACCGGCATGCGGCAGCGAGCGGCCGCAGCCGCGCTGGTCGAACAACGTGAGGTCGTAGAGCGCGGGATCGAACAGCCGGCGGTGCTCCGGCGAGATGCCGCCGCCGGGGCCGCCGTGCAGGAACACGGCCGGCTTGGCGCCGGGCGTGCCGCAGCGCTCGTAGTAGATCTGGTGGCCGTCGCCCACGTCGAGCATGCCGCTTTCGTAGGGCTCGATCGGGGGATATGGCTGGCGCAGTTGGGGCATCGGTGCTTCCTCTGTCTGATCGTGACGGATCCCGAATCGTCGCATGGCGGGAAACATGCCTTGACGAGTCGCCGGGCCTTCCAGATACTCAACCACATGGTTCAGTCAGAAGCACAACCCGACGCCACTGTCCTCGACGCAGTCTTCGCCGCGCTCTCCGATTCCACGCGGCGCGCCGTGCTCGAAGCCCTGGGAGAACGCAGCCTCAGCGTGACCGAGCTGGCCGAGCCGCACGACATGTCCCTTACCGGCTTCATGAAGCACCTGCGCGTGCTGGAGGACGCAGGCCTCATCTCCCGCACGAAGGAGGGCCGCATCGTGCGCTGCGAGCTGTCGCCCCGGCCCATGCAGGAGGCCGCCGTGTGGTTGTCGCGGTACGAGAAGTTCTGGACCGGGCGCCTCGATGCACTGGCGCGCTTTCTCTATCACCAGGAGGAGACCGAATGGAAAACCCTTCCGCCCGCGGCACCGGGCGCCCCTCGCTCACCCTCAGGCGGCACTTCAGCGTCTCGCCCGACAAGGTCTGGCGCGCGTGGACCGACCCGCAAGCGCTGAAGCTCTGGTTCGGGCCCGAGGAAATCGTCTCGGTGCCGATCGCCGAAGTCGACCTGCGCGTGGGCGGCCGTTTTCGCGTGGCCATGCTGGCCGATGACGGCGAGACGCACGACGTGAGCGGCACGTACCTCGAAGTCGTGCCCGAGCGCAGGCTGGTCTTCAGTTGGGCCTGGCGCAGCACGCCGGAGCGCGAATCGCGGGTCACCCTGAGCATCGAGCCCGATGCCGAGGGCTGCGAACTGGTGCTTCTGCACGAGCAGTTCTTCGACGAAGCCGCGCGCGACGGCCACGCCCATGGCTGGACCGGCGCGCTCGTCAAGCTGGAGAGATGGCTGGGCGCTGCCTCTGCCTGAACGAATGAAGAACGCTCCACCCCCGGCTCGCGCCACGATGCGCGAATGGACCGGCCTGGCCGTCATAGCGCTGCCCTGCATGCTCTATTCGATGGACCTCACGGTACTGAACCTCGCGATCCCGTCGATCAGCGAAGAACTCAAGCCGACGGCCTCGCAGCTGCTGTGGATCGTCGACATCTACGGCTTCTTCGTGGCCGGCCTGCTGGTCACCATGGGCACGCTGGGCGACCGCATCGGCCGGCGCCGCCTGCTGCTGATCGGCGCGGCGGCATTCGGCGTCGCCTCGGTGCTCGCTGCGTTCTCGACCAGCGCCAACATGCTCATCGCCACGCGCGCCCTGCTCGGCGTGGCGGGCGCGACGCTCGCGCCGTCCACGCTCTCGCTGATCCGCAACATGTTTCTCGATCCGGGACAGCGCACCATCGCCATCGGCGTGTGGATCTCCAGCTATTCGGCCGGCGCCGTCATAGGCCCGGTGCTGGGCGGCGTGCTGCTGCAGTTCTTTCCGTGGGGCTCGGTGTTCCTGATCGGCGTGCCGGTGATGGTGCTGCTGCTGGTGCTCGGGCCGCTGCTGCTGCCCGAATACCGCGACCCCGACGCGGCCCGGCTCGATCTGGCCAGCGTGGCGCTCTCGCTGGGCGCGGTGCTTCCGGTGATCTACGGCGTGAAGCAGATCGCGGAGCACGGGCCGCACGTGGTGCCTGCGCTGTCGATCCTGCTGGGGCTGGCCCTGGGCTGGCTGTTCGTACGCCGGCAGAAGCGGCTGCCCGACCCGATGATCGACCTGCGCCTGTTCGGCCTGCCGGCCTTCAGCGTCTCGCTCGGCGCCTACATGCTGGCCTGCTTCGTGATGTTCGGCATCTTCCTCTACAACGCCCAGTACCTGCAGCTGGTGCTCGGCCTGTCGCCGCTGCATGCCGGGCTGTGGAGCATGCCCGGGGCGGGGGCCTTCATCGTCGGTTCCATGGTCGTGCCGGCGCTGGCGCGGCGCATGCGCCCGGCCTTCGTGATGGGCGGCGGGCTGGCCGTGGCGGCAGTGGGCTTCGGCATGCTGGCCGTGCTGCCCGCGCAGGACGGGCTGGCCTGGATGGTGTGCAGCGGGGTCGTCTCCTCGCTGGGACTGGCGCCGGTGTTCACGCTGGCGACCGACCTGGTGGTGGGCAGCGCGCCGCCGGAGCGGGCGGGCGTGGCCTCGGCGATCTCCGAGACCAGTTCGGAATTCGGCGGTGCGCTGGGCATCGCGATCCTCGGCGCCATCGGCGCGGCCATCTACCGCAACGCCATGGCCGATGCGGTGCCGGCCGGGCTGGCGGGCCTGCCCGAGGTGGAGGCCGCCCGCAGCACGCTGGGCGGCGCAGTCGCGCTCGCCGGCCAGCTCGGCGGGAGCGCGGGCGCCGAACTGGTCGACGCCGGCCGCGATGCCTTGCTGCGCGGCATGCGGCTCACCGCAGGGGTCTGCGCGGCGGTGCTGCTGTTCGTGGCGGGGCTGGTGGCGATCCGGCTGCGCGGCGCGGGCGGTGCCGGCGAGACGCAGCCGCCGGAGACCCCGGGTGCCGCCGCATTGCCGGAGCGTTGACGAAACCCCATACTGGGGCTTCCACGACGCGACCACCGGAGCCTTCCATGAGCAACGAACTGCGCAAGAAGCTGCATGACCTGGCCGAACTCTGCGACAACACGACCGATCCGCAGACCAGGGCCATCATCGAGGCGATCCGGCTCCAGACGGCGGTGCTGAACGAGCGGCTGTTCTCCATCGAGCTGCAGGTGGCGGCGCTGTCCAAGCGCCTCGAAAACACGACCGACTGAGGGGCGGCCGCTTTGTTGGGATAATCCCCGTCATGAGCGGCAACACCTTCGGAAATCTCTTCGCGGTCACCAATTTCGGCGAGTCGCATGGCCCGGCCATCGGCTGCGTCATCGACGGCTGCCCCCCGGGCATGGAACTCAGCGAGGCCGACATTCAGGGCGACCTGGACCGTCGCCGCCCCGGCACCAGCCGCCATGTCACCCAACGCAACGAGCCCGACGCGGTGCAGATCCTCTCGGGCGTGTACGAAGGCAAGACCACCGGCACCCCCATCGCCCTGCTGATCCAGAACACCGACCAGCGCAGCAAGGACTATGGGCAGATCGCCCAGCAGTTCCGCCCCGGCCACGCCGACTTCACCTACTGGAAGAAATACGGCATCCGCGATCCGCGCGGCGGCGGGCGCTCCTCGGCGCGGCTGACCGCGCCCATGGTCGCGGCCGGCGCGGTCGCCAAGAAATGGCTGGCCGAGAAGTACGGCATGGTCTTCCGCGGCTGCATGACGCAGATCGGCGAGATCGCCATTCCTTTCGAGAGCTGGGACCATGTGCCCAACAACCCCTTCTTCGCCCCCATCGCCGACGTGAGCGCGCTGGAAGACTACATGGACCGCCTGCGCAAGGCCGGCGATTCGTGCGGCGCGCGCCTGCGCGTCACCGCGACGAACGTGCCCGTGGGCCTGGGCGAACCGCTCTTCGACAAGCTCGATGCCGAGATCGCCTACGCCATGATGGGCATCAACGCAGTGAAGGCGGTGGAGATCGGCGCCGGCTTCGACAGCGTCACCCAGCGCGGCACCACGCACGGCGACTCGATCACGCCCACCGGCTTCGTCACCAACAATGCGGGCGGCGTCCTCGGCGGCATCAGCTCGGGGCAGGACCTCGAAGTGACCATCGCGATCAAGCCCACCAGCTCGATCATCAGCCCGCGCCAGTCCATCGACGTCAACAACAACCCCGTCGAGGTCGTCACAAAGGGCCGTCACGACCCGTGCGTGGGCATCCGCGCGACGCCCATCGCCGAAGCCATGCTGGCGCTGGTGGTGATCGAGCACGTGCTGCGCAACCGCGCCCAGTGCGGCGATGTGCCCCAAGGACCCCTGGGCAGCAAGACAGAAGCCGCGTCGCCGCAGGCGTCCTTCCTCTAGTGTCCGAGCCGCCACCAGTGGCCGCCGCAAGGCGCGGCCACCTGCTGGCGTTCGCTGGCCTGTCGGCCAGCTATTTCGCGCACATCGGTTTCTTCAACCCCTACCTGCCGCTCTGGCTCAAGGACCTGGGGCTGCCGATCTTCACCATCAGCCTGCTGGCGTCGGTGCAGTCGATCACGCGCGTGTTCGCGCCCTATGCGTGGGGAGCGCTCAGCGATCACACGGGACAGCGCGTCAAGCTGCTGCGCTTCAGCGCGGCGGTGGCGCTGGCAAGTTCCTTCGGGCTGTGGTGGAACGGCGGCGCATGGTGGCTCGCGCTGGTGCTGCTCGTGATGTTCACCCACACCAGCTCGATGATGTCGCTCACCGAGGCGGCAATGGCCCAGCTGGTGGCGGGCGACTGGGGCCGCTACGGGCGCATCCGGCTGTGCGGCTCCGCGGGCTTCCTGCTCACGGTGTTCGTCGCGGGCGAGTGGTTCGAGCGCTTCGGCATGAAGCACTTCCCGGCATGGGCCGCGGGCACGCTGGCCATCGTGCTCATCGCGACCATGAAGCTGCCCGACCTGCGCGAGCCGCCCGCCGCGCATGACGCGGTCAAGGAGCCCATCGGGCCGGTGCTGCGCAATCCGGCCGTGCGGTGGTTCTTCGCGGCGCTGTTCTTCCAGGTGATGTCGCACTTCTCGGTGTACGCCTTCTTCTCGCTGTATCTCGATTCGATCGGCTACGGCAAGAGCACCATCGGCCTGCTGTGGGCGCTGTCGGTGGTGGCGGAGATCGTGTGGTTCTTCCTGCAAGGGCGGCTTATCGGCCTGATGACGATGCCGCGCTGGATGCTGGTGTGCAGCATCGCCGGCGTCGCGCGGCTGGGGCTGACGGCGGGGCTGGGTGGCTGGATCGCGGCGCTCATCGTTGCGCAATGGCTGCATGCGCTGAGCTTCGCGGCGCATCACACGACCTGCATCGCGGTGGTGTCGCGCCGTTTTCCCGGTCATCTGCGCGGGCGAGGGCAGGCGCTGTTTACCGTTATCGGCTACGGCTTCGGTGGTGTGTTGGGCGTTTTGCTTGGCGGCGCTGTAGCGCAGGCCTTCGGCTATCGCACGATGTTTACAGCTGCCACCTTGTTGGCAGTGCTCGGCACCCTGTGTGCGTGGCGGGTGGTGAAATTGGATCGGATGGAGCGCGCGGCAAGGGTCTGAACCGACCTCCCGACAAAGTGTCATGGGCCTTACATGCCCACGTCACCGCGGATTTTTACGCTGCGCGCTCCGTAACCTTTTCTCCTAATTTCTCATGTCCGTTTCCGACGAATCGCGCGGCGCGAATACGCCGCGCATCTCTTCGCCTGCCCAATCGAACGCTGCCGAACAGAACAACGACAACAACAGCAGCAACAACACGGCACCGCGCCGCCAGGTGCTCAAGCTCGGCGCCTCGCTTCTGACGGTCGGCGGCAGCGGTGCCTTGCTCGCGGCATGCGGCGGCGGTGGTGGCGGCGGTACGCCTGTTCTCCCGCTTCCAGCCCCGGCGCCTGCGCCCGCACCGGCAGCAACGCCCGCTCCGCCGGCAGCCGCCGCCAAGATCTCGAGCTTCTCGATCGCCGTGATGCCCGACACCCAGTTCTACGCTCGCTACGCCACGGCGGCCGAGAGCGACCAGTACAACAAGCGCTTCGGCAGCGCGCCCTTCGCCGCGCAGACGAAGTGGATCGCCGACAACGCCAAGGGGCTGAACATCCCGTTCACCATCCACCTCGGCGACGTGGTCGACCAGGTCGGCAAGCCCGATCAATGGAAGGTGGCCGATGCCGCCATGAAGATCCTCGAGGACGCGAAGCTGCCCTACAGCGTGCTGGCCGGCAACCACGACGTGCTGAGCGACGTCGACTTCAGCGTCGACCCCGTGGGCGGCACCGATGCCAATCGCACTCCAGCGAATGAACCCTACATCCAGTGGTTCGGCACCGAGCGTGCGAAGAAGCAGGCCACCTTCGGCGCACGCGACACCAGCGGCTTCCACGAGTACCACGTGTTCGAAGCGCAGGGCCAGAAATTCATGGTGCTGTCGCTGTCGTGGCGCATTTCCGATGCGGGCATCGCCTGGGCTCGCCAGGTGATCGCGAAGAACCCGACGCTGCCGGTGATCCTGGTGAACCACCAGCTGCTCAACATCGCTCCCGACGGCACGAGCCCGCTCGAAACCGACTACGGCAAGATGCTGTGGGACAAGCTGATCCGCGACAACGACCAGATCTTCATGACGCTCAACGGCCATCACCATGGCGCAGCGCATCTCACGAAGATCAACGACTTCGGCCGCAAGGTCGAGGAGATGGTGGTCGACTACCAGATGGCCTACCAGGGCGGCAACGGCCTGATGCGCCTGTACGAGTTCGACCTGACGAACAAGAAGATCAAGGTGCTGTCGTTCTCGCCGTGGGTGCCGCAGAAGCCGGCGGCCACGCTCAACAGCTTCGACCAGGCCGTGCTCACCACGCCGAACGAGGCCTTCACCATCGACATGGACTTCGCCCAGCGCTTCTCCGGCTTCAACAAGAGCTTCGGCACCGGCAGCGCCACCATCGACGGTTCGCTGGTGGACAAGGCCCGCGCGATGATCCTGGCCAACTACAAGGAGCCCGCAACGCTCGTGCAGCGGCCGGCCACGAACTCGGACGACTACCCCAAGGTGGCGAACACGCTGGCGCACTGGCGCTTCTTCGGTGGCACGATCAACCAGCCGGTGCTGCCGGGCACGGTCATCGCGGACGTCACGGGCAACAACCCGCTGCACCGCGATGCGCTCAATCAGGGCGGCGTGGTGGGGGCCACCGACGGCGACGTCGTCTGGACCGACGACCGCCACTACCTCTCGGCCGCACCGGGCTCCGTGCGTTTCCTGAACACCAACAAGAACACGCCGCGCCTGAGCTACTTCCTCACCGAGGCTGCTGCGCCGATCAATGCACAGACGCTGGAGAACGGCTACACCATCGAGGCCTTCATCAAGATCGACAAGGGCTGGACCAGCGCAAACCAGGCGTGGATGAACATCATGACGCGCGACGGCAAGCGCGGTGATCTGGCCGGCTACTCGGGCGGCGACCCGGAATCGCCCCCGATGCTGTTCGCCATTTCGAGCCTGCGCGAAGTGCAATGGGAAGTGACTCCGAGCCCGGCCGGAACCCGCGCGCCCAAGGCTAACTGGTCGGGTGAGGTCATCGCCGATCGCTGGGTGCACGTCGCCATCGTGAACGACCCGGTGTCGCACGACACCACGATGTACGTCGAAGGCGCGCCGGTGCTGCGCAATGCGGCTGCCATCCCGGGCCTGGCCACGCTCTCGGCCACCTCGCCGTGGGTCGTGGGCGGCGGCTCGTGGGACGGCGCTCGCGCCGACGGCTTCTTTGGCAACATCGGCGAAGTGCGCGTCGTGGCAGCAGCTCTGACCCCGGCGCAGTGGCTCACGGCACGCAAGCCCGCGTGATCCTTCGGCCTTCCCGCTGCCCGTGAGGCGGGAAGGCCGGCTTGCCTGGTTCCTACTTCCTCTTGCCGGTCTTTCCCGCCTTCGCTGTCTTCACTGCCTTCGCCGCACCCTTGCCGTTCTCCTTCTCGAAGATCGCAAAGTACTCCGAAGCCAGCTTCCGCAACGACCTCCCGATGTTCGCGTAGTCGTACTCGTTGAGGTTCGCCAGCGACACGCGCCCCGACGCATGCTTGCCGCCGAAGCCTCGTCCCGGCAGCAGCACGATGCTGGTCTCCTCCGCGATGCGGAAGAGGGCTTCGTTCGGCTGCAGCCTGGTCACGATCCATTTGCCGAAGCGCTCGCCGTGCATCTGCGTGGCGATGTCCTGCAGGTCGAGCAGGTGGTAGTAGCTCACCGAGTTCGGATCGGCCTGCAGCGGCAGGCCGAGTTCGCGGTACAGCGCTTCCTTGCGGCGCGAGACGATGTGCTTCATCGATTTCTTGTACGCCTCAGGCTCGTCCATCAGGCAGAACAGCGAGAACATCACCATCTGCGCCTGCACCGGCGTCGAGAGTCCGGCCGTGTGGTTCAGCGCCACGGTGCGGCTGTCGGCCACCAGCCGGTCGATGAACTTCAGCTTGCGCGGCTCGGTGGTGATCGAGCTGTAGCGCGCATCGAGCTCCTTCAGCCTTGCTTCTGAAAGCTGCGCGATCTTGCGGTCGATGATGTTGTCCTCGTGCGTGGCCACCACGCCCATGCGCCAGCCGGTCGCGCCGAAATACTTGGAGAACGAATACACCAGGATCGTGTTGTGCGGGCAGATCGCGAACAGCGAGCGGAAGTCGTCCGCGAAGGTGCCGTACACGTCGTCGGTGAGGATGATGAGGTCGGGCCGCTGCTTCACGATGTCGGCGATGGCGGCCAGCACCTCGTCGCTCAGCTTCACCGACGGCGGGTTGCTCGGGTTGCACAGGAAGAAGGCCTTGACCTTCGGGTCGAGCAGCTTCTGCAGCTCCTTCTTCGTGAACTGCCAGTTGTTCTCCGAAGGCGCGTCGATCAGCGCCTCGATCAGCCGGTAGTCGTTGAGGTGCGGGATCTCGATGTACGGCGTGAAGATCGGCATGCCCAGCGCGATGGTGTCGCCGGCCTGCAGCAGGTGGTTCTCGCGCAGGCTGTTGAACAGGTAGGTCATGGCGGCGGTGCCGCCTTCCACCGCGTACATGTCGAAGGTTCCCACGAAGGGATGCGTGCCGATCATCTCCTTGTGGATGTACTTGCCCACGATGATCTCGCTCAGGCGCAGCATGCGGTCGGGCACCGGGTAGTTGCAGCCGAGGATGGCCTCGCACATCTCGTAGATGAAGTCGCCGGCCGAAAGACCCAGCTGGTCGCGCACGTACGACACGGCGGCCTCGATGAAGCGCACGCCCGGCTGGCCCTCGTGCGACTTGGTGAAGATCTCGAAGCGCGCCTCGATGCCCTCGCGCTGCGGGAAGCCGCCCACGCCGTCCATGTAGATGTAGGAGCGCTCGCTCTCGGTCATCGCGAAGAGGCCGAACTGGAAGAAGCCGTGGCGCGGCGTGGTCGCCAGGAAGTTCGGATTGCCGCGGCCCGCGTTGAGCATCAGCCGGTCGCTCTGGCGGGCCACCTGGATCAGTGCATCCTTGAGTTCGAAGGGGCTCAGGCCACCGAGTTTTTTCACGTCGCTGAAGTCCATGGAGTGCTCCTGTTTGAATGGACGAAAAAATAAGAAGGAACGAGGCAGCCGTGCGTGCCGCGTCTACACGAGCGCCACGATCAGCGGGCCGAGCAGCGTGAGGAACACGTTGGCCAGCGCATAGGTGATCGCGAAGGGCACGGTGGGAATCGAGTTCTCGGCCTTGTCGAGCACTTCGCCGAAAGCCGGGTTGGCGCTGCGGGAGCCGCTCAGCGCACCGGCGAAGACGGCCGTGTTGCCGTAGCGCAGCACATAGCGGCCGAACAGCATCGTCAGCAGCATCGGCACGATGGTGACGACCACGCCTACGCCGAAGATGGTCAGGCCCAGCTGCTTGATGGTCTGCACCGCCTGCAGGCCCGAGGACAGGCCGACCACCACGACGAAGCCGGCCAGGCCCAGGTCCTTCAGCAACTGCACCGCGCTCGGCGGCAGCGCGCCGAAGGTCTGGCGCTTGGCGCGGTACCAGCCGAAGAGCAGCCCCGAGAGCAGGGCGCCGCCGCCCGAACCCAGCGTGAGCGGGATGTTGCCGAGCTTCACGCTCAGCAGGCCGATCAGCAGGCCCACGACCAGGCCGGCCCCGAGGTAGACGAAGTCGGTCTTCGCACTCGGGACGATCACGTCGCCGACGATGGCGGCCACGCGCTTCACGTCCTGCTCGGCGCCGAAGATCGACACCATGTCGCCGGTCTGCACCACGGTGTCGGGCTTCATCGGCAGCACCTTGCCCATGCGGCTCAACTGCACCACGAAGATGCCGTGCCGCACGCCGCCGGCCGTGGCCTTGCGGATCTCGTCCACCGTCTTGCGGTCGAAGTCCTTGTTGGTCAGCACGATCTCGCGCTTGTGCATGGTGAGCTCCATGCCGTCGACCCCGTAGACCTCCTTGCCCAGCAGCGGCGCGCTGGCCACCACCGCGTCGCGACGGCCCACGGCGAGCACGATGTCGCCCTGGTGCAGCACGAGCTCGGGGCTCACTTCGACGAACTTGCCGTCGCGCTTCACGCGCTCGATGGTGATGGTGGTTGCCGGGTTGGCGTTCTCGATGTCGGCGATGGTGCGCTTCGGATCGGCCACGAGCTCATAGATGCGGCCGACCAGCGAGGGCGCAGCTTCTTCCTGGTCGGGGCCCAGCACCTTCACGCCGGCCTGCATCGCGGTCTCGGCCGCGATGGCGTCGTCGCGGATGGTGCGGCCCATGAACTTCGGCAGGATGTTGACGCACACGATGATCGCGCCGAAGGAGCCGAACACGTAGGTCACCGCATAGCCGATGGCCACGTTGGCCTGCAGCCGCGCGGTTTCCGCCGCCTCCAGCCCCAGCTTGGCGATCGCGTCGCCGGCCGTGCCGATGATGGCCGACTGCGTGAGGCCGCCCGCCGCCACGCCGGCCGCGAGGCCCTTGTCCAGCCCGCACAGCCTGGCCATGACGATCACCGTCGCGAGGCCGGTGGCCGCCATCACCGCGGCCAGGATGATCTCCTTCACCGACTGCCTGCCGAGCGAGCTGAAGAACTGCGGCCCGCTCTCGAAGCCCACCGCGTAGATGAAGAGGGCGAAGAGCACCGCCTTCACGCCGTTGTCGACCTGCACGCCGACCTGGCTCACCACCACCGCGACCAGCAGCGAGCCGGCCACGCCGCCGAGCTGGAACTTGCCGAACTTGATCTTGCCGATCCAGTAGCCGACGGCCAGCGAGAGAAAGAGCGCCATCTCGGGCGACTTCTTGAATATTTCGTGCAGCCATTCCATGGGTCAGGGTCCTTTCGGTTTGCCGATGTGCTTCAGGCTCATTTCGCCGCGTGCGCGACCAGCCCGGCCAGTGCCACGATGAGCGGACCCATCAGCGGCAGCACCACGTTCGAAATTGCATAGGTGATCGTGTAGCCCAGCAGCGGCGTGGCGTTGCCGGCCGCGTTCTGCACGGCGCTGAGCGCCGGCGTGCTGCACTGCTGGCCCGCGATGGCGCCCAGCAGCACGGGCGCCTCGAGCTTGAGCAGCCGATGGCCCACGAAGAGCGAGATGCTGGCCGGTACCACCGCGACCGCCACGCCGACCAGCGGCAGCGCGATGCCGAATTTCTTGACGAGCGCCAGCGCCTGCGGTCCCGAGGCGAGGCCGACGCAGGCGATGAAGGTGGCCAGGCCCAGGTCCTTCATCAGCGCCAGGGCTTCCGGCGGCACGCTGAGGCGATGCGGGTTCTTCGACTGGTACCAGCCGAAGATCAGCCCCGTGAGCAGCGCGCCGCCGCCGGTGCCCAGCGAGAACGGGATGCCGCCGAGCTTGACGCTGAAGCCGCCGATGAACACGCCCAGCAGGATGCCCATGGCCGCGTAGCTGATGTTGCTGCGGGTGGATTCGACGACGCGGTCGCCGATGAGAGGTACCGCCCGCGCCACGTCGAGCACCGGGCCGTAGAGCTTTAGCACGTCGCCGCGCTGCAGCTTCAGGTCGTGCAGCAGGGGCATGGCGTTGCCGTCGCGCTCGACGCCGACGATCTGCACGCCCGGCGGAAGCGGCGCGCCGAGTTCGTACAGCTCGCGACCGAACCATTCGCGCCGGTCGACCACCACCCCGGTGGTCTCGACCACCGCGTCGAAGGCCGTGGTGTTGGCGAACTCGCGGCCCAGCAGTTCGGCCACGTTCACCAGCACGCTGCGGCGTCCGATGGCGAGCACCTGGTCGAAGGCCTGCAGCCTGAGCGTGGGCTCCACGGTCAGGCTCTGGCCGCGTCGCATGACTTGCTCGATGCTGGCGTGCCCCTTGAAGATGGCTGTCAGTTCGCCCACCGTGCGGCCGCGGCCCACGGTGACGAGGAACACGCGCCCGATCATCTCGGGCGTGGCGGAAGCCGCGTCGGGCTCGTCACCCCCGCCGCCCATCGTCTTCCAGAGCCGGTCGGCTTCGGCGCGCAGGTCCACGCGCAGCAGCAGCGGAAAGACCTGGCTGGTGGCCACCACGATCGCGATCAGCCCGAAGACGTAGGTGATGGAGTAGGCCGTGACCACGTTGGCCTGCAGCTGCCGGATGTCGGCAAGCGGCAGCGCGAGCTTGGAGATGGCGTCGGTCGCGGTGCCCACCACCGCCGATTCGGTGGCCGCGCCGGCCATCAGGCCCGCGGCGGTGCCCTGGTCGAGCGAGAGGAAGAGGGTGGCGCCGAGCACGAGCGCCAGCACAGCCACCACTTCGACGAGACAAAGCAGCCCCAGCCGCAGCCCCTTGGCATCGAGGTTCGCGAAGAACTGCGGGCCGCCCGCGTAGCCGAGCGCGAAGATGAAAAGCATGAAGAACACGTTCTTCACGCTGTCGTCGAGATGGATGCCGAGTTGCCCGACGACGAGGGCCGCGATCAACGTGCCGCAGATGCCTCCGAGCTGGATCGGACCGAAGCGAATCTGGCCGATTGCGTAGCCGATGGCGAGCACCAGGAATAGCGCGATCTCCGGCTGGCTTTTGAGAATTGCAACCAGATCGTGAATCACGGGCCGATCCTTTTTCCGGAACAGACCTGCCGGACGGAGGCAACTTTATTTGCCCGGCAATTGACGCGGGCGTAATTCACGCAACCCCCATCCTGATGCCTTCGTATGCTGGTGGCTGCAACGCGCAGACTTTATGCTGATTCGAAGAGCCGTCTATTTTTCGCATTGGCTCTTACGATAAATCAACATTTAAAATAATTGTGAAATTGTGTGCTGGGAGGTGGGTGTGAAACTCATTCTTAAAACAATATTCGTATTGTTGAAATTCTTTTTAGGTAATTGGTCGTATAAATCGGCCGTGGCATCGCAATGACGCGGCGAGTCACGATCCAGACGCCAGCGGGAGATTCGCTGCAGTTCCGCCAGCTGGTAGGCCGCGAGGCGCTGAGCCAGCTGTACGCCTTCGACGTCGAGTTGCTGGGCAACAGCAACAACGTGGACCCCAAGACCCTGCTGGGCAAGGCCTCCACCGTGTCGGTGGAGACCGAAGGCGGTGTGCGCTACCTGGGCGGCATCGTCACGCGCTTCGGGCTGCAGCAGGAAGATGCGCGCCATTCCTTCTACCGGATGCGGCTTCGCCCCTGGCTGTGGCTGGCCACGCGGCGCAGCGACTTCCGCATCTTCCAGGGCAAGAGCGTGCCCGACATCGTGATGGAAGTGCTCGGGCGCTACGGCCACCCCATCGAGAAGAAGCTCACGCGCGGCGACTACCGGGTGTGGGACTACTGCGTGCAGTACCACGAGAGCGACTTCGACTTCGTCTCGCGCCTGTGCGAGCTCGAGGGCATCTACTACCACTTCAGGCACGAAGCGTCGCAGCACGTGCTCGTGTTCGCCGACGACATCGCCAACTCGCACGGCCCGCTGCCCGGAGGCGAGGAGGTGCGCTACCACCCGCTGGAGAAGTCCGGCATGGGCCAGCGCGAGCGCATCTACGCGTGGGAGATCGCCGAGGAAGTGCGCTCGGGCCACCATTACAACGACGACTACGACTTCGAGAAGCCCAAGGCCGAGCTGTCGCACCTGAGGCAGATGCCGCCCGGGCACGACCACGACGCCTACGAGAACTACGACTGGCCCGGCGGCTTCGTGCAGCACGGCGACGGCGAGGCCTATGCGCGCATCCGCAACGAGGAGCAGCTCAGCCAGCGCAACCGCATCACCGGCCGCTCCAACCTGCGCGAACTGGCCACCGGCCACACCCTGCGCCTCACCGGCCACCCCAAGGCCGACCAGAACCAGCAATACCTGCTCGTGGGCGTGAGCTACCACCTGCAGGAGAACCTGCAGGCCAGCGAGGGCGTGGAAGGCACCGAGGGCTCCGTGCAGCGCTTCGCCTTCGAGGCGCAGCCCACCAGCTACGCGTGGCGGCCGCTGCGCACCACGTCCAAGCCGCGTACGCGCGGGCCGCAGACCGCCATGGTGGTGGGCCCCTCGGGCGAGGAGATCTGGACCGACAAGTACGGGCGCATCAAGGTGCAGTTCCACTGGGACCGCCTCGGCCAGGAAAACGAGCACTCCAGCTGCTGGGTGCGCGTGTCCACCGCTTGGGCGGGTGCCACCTTCGGCATGACCAGCGTGCCGCGCATCGGCATGGAGGTGATCGTCGACTTCCTCAACGGCGACCCCGACTACCCGATCGTCACGGGCTGCGTGCACAACGCCGACACCATGCCGTCATGGGAGCTGCCCGGACAGAAGCACCTGTCGGGCATCAGGAGCCGCGAGCTCGGAGGCGGTCGCGGCAACCACCTTGTGCTGGACGACACTCAGGGCAAGATCCAGGCGCAGCTGCGAAGCGACCACCAGGCCAGCCAGCTGAGCGTGGGGCACATCGGGCGCATCGAGGACACGGCCGGGCGCAAGGAGCCGCGGGGGCAGGGGTTCGAGCTGCGCACCGACGGGCATGGAGTCGTCCGCTCGGGCAAGGGCCTGCTGGTCACCACCGAGGCGCGCCCGAATGCCCAGGCGCATTCCACCGACATGAGCGAGACGGTGGGCCGCCTGACGCAGGCGCGCGATCTGCACGAGGGCTTGAGCGGCGTGGCGCAAGGCGCACAGGCCCACGACGCCGGCGACCAGGACGAAGTCACCACGAGCCTCAAGGAGCAGAACGACGCCATCAAGGGGCAGGGCGGCAACCGCGAGCAGGGCGAGTTCCCCGAGTTCCAGGAGGCGCACATGACCCTGGCCAGCGCCAAGGGGCTGCAGACCGTGGCGCAGGGCTCGACGCACATCGTGAGCAACGAGCACAGCGCGCTCACCAGCGGCGGCCACACGAGCCTGAGCGCAGGCAAGAGCCTGCTTGTAAGCGTGCAGAACGCGATCCGCATGTTCGCCTCCAAGGCCGGCATGCGGCTCGTGGCGGCCGGTGCCGACATCGACATCAAGGCGCTGAAGGACAGCGTGAACGTGCTGGCCAAGCTCAACATCACGCAGACGGCCAACAAGATCACCATCCACGCGAAGGAAGAAGTGGTGATCAACGGCGGCTCGAGCTACAGCCGCTGGAGCTCCGGCGGGATCGAGCACGGCACTTCCGGCACCTGGCGCGAGCACGCGTCGGTGCACAGCCTCGTCGGGCCCGCCAACGAAGGCAAGCCCGCGCTGCCCAATCCGCCGCAGGTGCCGAAGGGACAGCTCGACCTGTACCACCAGTACATCAAGCCGACCGGAGAAAAGCGCCAGGGCGTGGCGCAAGGTGACTTCACCGTGGTCGATTCACAAGGCGGCACGCACGCGGGCACCTTCGACCGCAACGGTTTCGCGACCGTGTCGGGCCTGCCCATCGGCACCGCGAAGGTCACGTTCGGCAAGGACCCGCGCGACCCGTGGGACGAAGGCAGCTATTACGGCACGCCCGAGGACTGGAAGGCGAAGGCCGCGACAGGCGGGGCCGCCGAAGGCGCCGGAGGCGGCGTATCCGGGTTCTCGGGTCTGGCCAGCGGCTTCGCAGGCATGACCGGCATGACTGGCGCGGCCGGCGGTGCGGCAGGAGCGCTCGCCGGCGTCGCGGGCATGGGCAGCAAGGCTGCGAGCGCACTGGGCCAGGTCACGCAGGCGGCCGGCATCGCGCAGCAGGCAGTGGGTGCGGCGCAGGCCATCCAGCAGGGCGGCGCCAAGGCGCTGCTGGGCCAGGCGAGCCAGGCCGCGACCGGCATGGCGATCCAGGCAGCGGGGGCCAAGCTCGGGCCGATGGGCGTGCCGATCACCGGCGTGATGAGCGGCGTGGCTTCCGGTGGCATGAAGCAGGGCATTGCAACTGCTGCCGCCAATCCCGTGGCCACAGGCCGAACGCCTGGCTTCATGGGCTGACCCGCTCGCGGCGCGCCGCACTCACTTCATCAATCCGAAGCACAAGCTCTAAGAGAACAAGAAAAAGATGGCAGAACAGGAAGCAGGCGCGAAGCCGCAGGCGGCGGAGAGAGAACCGCAGACGGCGGTAGCGCCGCTGAACACGATCGTGAAGGAAGACGTTGCCGCGGCAAGCAAGGCGGTGGACGACTGGCTGCGCTCGTTCAGCGGAGGGTACGTGACGCTGGAGCGCCTGACGATGGTGCTGGGCAGCATCCCGATCGTCGGGAACATCATGGCGCTGGTGGATGTGTTCCTGGACATCATCAACATCGTGGAGAAGAAGGCCAAGGACGGGGTCGATGCGTTCCTGAACTGGGTGAGCCTGGGCATCAACCTGATCGGGCTGATTCCGATACCGCCAAGCATGGCGGCGGCGCGCATGAGCCTGCGGCCCACGCTGCACCTGGTGAAGCAGGAGCTGAAGACGGCGGCGTCGAACCTGGGCGAGGCGATCGTGACGACGCTGGTGGGGCACCTGAACGCCACCATCATGGGTGAGCTGGACAAGTTCATCGAGGGGGCGATCGAGAAGCTCGACGGCATTCTCAAGAGCTGCGCGGATCTTGCGGACAAGATCATCGACAACCTGGTGGACATCCTGCGCCGGGTGCTGGGGCAGAAGGACCTGTTCACGGTGGGCACGCCCGCGGCGGCGGAAACGAAGGTGCACGACCCGAAGACGCAGAGCACGTGGAGCCGGATGTGGGGTGCGGCGGTGCGGTATTCGAAGCAGTCGGCGAACTACGTGGCGAAGGCGGCGGCGAGCCAGCTGCCCGATGGTGTTGCCGGCAAGGTCAATGGCGTGATCACGCAGATGCTGGACTTCAAGCGGCTGCTGAGGGGGCAGCTGTCGAAGCTGGCGGACAAGGAGGCGCAGGCGAGCATCATGTGGCTGCTGCACAAGCTGCGGGATGCGTTGTTGAAGAAGAAGGGCAAGAGGGCGGCGATCGTGCCGCCGCAGGCGGGGGCC
>NZ_FOBJ01000007.1:0-318380 GCF_900109805.1 Variovorax sp. YR750 | reverse complement strand
GCCAGTGACCTCGATGCCTTCGACCGAGGCAGCCTTGGTGCGCGCTGGATCACCCCGTACGGCATGCGCGTGGACGTGGCCACGCCTGTGCGTGGCGCTCGCCAGGGCAAGGCGAGCCTGGTCCATCACGCCGCCGACGGCCGCAGCCATGCCTACCCGCTGCTGGAGGTGGGCCAGACCTGGTTCGACCGCATCGAGGAAGTCAGCCTCTCGCGCCTGAGCGAGAGCCTGCTGGTGCTGGACTTCGGCAAGCCGCTGCCTGCGGGCGAGCAAAGCGAGTGGCGCGAGATCTACGAGTACGTCGACAGCAAGCAGCCTCACTTCCGGCTCGTGACGCAGCAGGCGAAGGACGGCATGTCCATCGGCCTGCGCTACGACCACGTCGTTGCGGCAACGGGCGAGCGCGTGCTCAGCGACATCATCAGCAAGCATGGCGAAGCCGTCATGGCGCACGTGGGCACGAAGCCCGATGCGCAGACAGGGCTCATCCAGTCGCTGTGGGAGCTCAAGGACGGCCAGGTCGTGCGCCAGTTGGCCGCCTACACGCACGACGCGCAGCGCGATCTCGTCGCCGCGCAGGACGAAGACGGCGCGAGCTGGAGCTACACCTACAGCCACCACCTCGTGACCCGCTACACCGACCGCACCGGCCGGGGCATGAACCTCGAGTACGACGGGACGGGAGCAGATGCCAAGGCCGTGCGCGAGTGGTCCGACGACGGCAGTTTCGCACTGAAGCTGGAGTGGGACAGGAACATCCGCTTGACCTACGTGACCGATGCATTGGGCGGCGAGACCTGGCACTACTACGACATCGAGGGCTACACCTACCGGATCATCCATCCCGACAAGCTGCAGGAGTGGTTCTTCCGCGATGACGCGAAGAACGTCACGCGCCACGTGCACACAGACGGCACGACAGACGACTACACCTACGATGCCGACGGCAACCTGCAGACGCACACGCGTGCGGACGGCAGCCGCGTGCACTTCGAGTACGACAGGTTGCACCGGCTCACGGGCATCCGCGACGCGGAAGGTGGCGTGTGGAAGCGCGACTACGACGCCCAAGGCCATCTCACGGAAGAGATCGATCCGCTGGGCCACAAGACCGAGTACGCCTACGACAAGGCCGGCAGGCCCGTGCGCATCACCGATGCGAAGGGGGGTGTGAAGGCGCTGGCCTACTCCGCATCGGGGCAACTGCTCAGCTACACCGACTGCTCCGCCAAGACCAGCCGCTGGGAGTACGACGACCGGGGTCGGCTGACCAAGGCCACCGATGCCGCCGGCAACGCAACCGGATACCGCTACACCGCCGGCCAGCTCGAGGAAATCGTGCAGCCCGACCAGACGATCGAGCATTTCGAGCACGACGCCGAAGGCAGGTTGCTCAAACACACCGACGCACTCGGGCGTGCCACGCGCTACAGCTACACGCGCGCCGGCCTGATCGCCGGCCGTACCGACGCCGCGGGCCGCTCGCTCAAGTACTACTGGGACCTGCTGGGCCGCCTGACCGAGCTGCACAACGAGAACGGCAGCCGCTACGACTTCCGCTACGACCCCGTGGGCCGCCTGCTGGAGGAGAACGGCTTCGATCGCAAGGCCACGCAGTACGTCCATGAAGAAACCACCGGCATCCTCGCTGAAGTGGTCGAGGCAGGCCATCGCACCGAACTCGAATTCGACCCGCTGGGCCGCTTGAGCGAACGCCGTGCCGGCGAGCAGTCCGAGCGCTTCGCCTACGACCGCAACGGCCGCCTGCTCGAAGCGACCAACAGCGACGCGCGCCTGCAGTGGTTCTACGACCCAGCCGGCAACCTGACGCGCGAACATCACCACTACGTGGAGCGCAAGCGCACTGCAGTCTGGCAGCACCGCTACGACGAACTCAACCAGCGCATTGCCACCGTGCGCCCCGACGGGCACGTCACCCAGTGGCTGACGTATGGCTCCGGCCACGTGCACGGCTTGATGGTCGATGGCCAGAACATCCTCGACTTCGAGCGAGACGACCTTCACCGCGAGATTGCGCGCGAGCAGGGCAACGGACTGAGCCAGCGACAGAAGTACGACCCGGCGGGTCGGCTGCTCGAACAGCAGATCTCGCGCACCAAGCCCGGCGTGATCGAATCGATCGCCGGCATCCGGCGCAGCTACAGCTACGACAAGGCGGGTCAACTGGTGGGCATCGGCGACAGTCGGCGCGGCAACCTGAGCTACCGGTATGACCCGGTGGGCCGTCTGCTCGAAGCCAACAGCCGCTTGGGGCGCGAGACCTTCGCATTCGACCCCGCAGGCAACATCGTCGACCCTCCGGCGACCAACGACGCACTCAGGCACCCGGCCAGCAAGTTGCTGGACAACCTGTTGAAGAACTACGCCGGCACCAGCTACCGCTACGACGAGCGCGGCAACATGACGGAACGGATGCGCAACGGCTGGCGCACCGTCTTTGCATGGGACAGCTTCAACCGCATGACGGCAGCGACCGACCAGAGCGGCATCACCACCACCTTCAGCTACGACGCACTGGGGCGCCGACTGTCGAAGAGCTCGGGCGAGACGACGACGCTCTTCGGCTGGGACGGCGACGTGCTCGCGTTCGAGAGCACGCAGAGCCGGTCAGCGATCGAAGAAGGAGGCGAGCACGGCTGGAGCGTGCACTACATCCACGAGGCGAACTCGTTCGTGCCGCTGGTGCAGGTGCGTCGTGCGAGCGCGATGGCGCTGAGCGAGACGACGGATGCGAAGGCGTTGATGGAGGCCAACGGAGGCGTCTACGACATCGAGCAGGATCCGCTGTGGAATGGCGAGCAGAGGCATGTGCCTCGAGCGTTCGACAGGAAGGAGATGGCGTTCTACCAGTGCGATCACCTGGGTACGCCGCAGGAGCTGACGGACCACGGAGGCAGTGTGGCCTGGTCGGCGCAGTACAAGGCGTGGGGAGAGGCGCGGGAGGCGATCAGCGAGGCGGGGAGAAGGGCGGGGTTCAGGAATCCGATCCGGTTTCAGGGGCAGTACTGGGATGAGGAAACCGGGCTGCACTACAACCGGTATCGGTATTACGAGCCACGCCTAGGCCGGTTTCTTTCTCGAGATCCGATGGGCTTGCTGGGAGGAACCAACACTCATGCATATAGCCTCAACCCGACGGAGTGGGTCGATCCTTTGGGGCTGAGCGCAAGAAAGCCCCAGTGTCCGATCAATGGCGCCGCAATCTATGCGGATAAACGCGCTCGGATCGAAGCACTCATTGCGCAGCATGACTATGCTGATGCAGGGCACATCAACTCCAACCCTCAAATCCCCGGCGGTGTATCGGGCGCAATATTGAATGAAAGAACAACTGGGCTACCGACCGGAGGGAAATGGCATACCCAAAAAGGAAGCGATATATTGGGGCGTTTAAAAAAAGAACTCAAGAGTGTGGATAATTCTTATGATATGTCGGATTGCGATAAGAAGAAATTGCACGACCTTGCCGATCCATATGTCATGCGTCTGCAAAATGCCTTGAAAACTCCTATGAAGACTCCATGAAATGAAAAGTGAATACGGTTTTTTTATCTCTACCTTGTCGATTTCAATTTCCATTGAGGAGTTAATTGTGAGGGATGAGGGCGTTGGGCCGTTTGTGTGGGTGCGACCTCAAAACATCTCAGGCATAGATGCCTCTGTGATTCTTGCTAAAAATTTGAAACTAAGACAAGAGGTGGAGCGGCGTTTTGATGATGAGGATGTATTGCCGGAGGCTTCCATCTGTAGCTATCTTGAGTCATGTGTAAGGCATAAATCAGCTCAATCGAATATTAATGTCGATGATGTCATGGATGCTTGTGTAGATATCATGGTGCGATGGGGGAGTTCACTTCCTGCACATGGTTTTTACGGCAATATTGACCTTCTTTCTTTTGAGAATGCGTCCAGGGTTTTGAAGGTTATTAAAGACGTCTACGAAAGTTTGAGTAATGAAGTTTTGCGGCAGAATATTCGTTATTTCGTGGGTGAGCACTATCAGGTAAGTGGAGTGTGGGCATTGGGTGGGAAGTCTAGATTTGCTGACGTGCTAGATACCTCGGATTTGGGATTTGTGTCGAGATTGAAATCTGATGAGGCTAATTCCAGCTTGAACTTTTCTGGTGGATGAAATTGCTAAGCACGCGCGATAACGTCGATGCCTACGACGTCGGGCAGGATCCGCTGAGGAACGACGGGCAGAGGGTGGTGCCGCGGTCATGACCGGAAGATGGCGTTCTACCAGCGATCATCTGCGCGCCGCAGTGAGGGGGCACTGCGCGGCCGGCGAAGTACTAGGCAGGGCGGAGATCTAGCAGGCGGATTCAACTGCGTGCACAGATGATGCTTCTCGTCAGTTTAGCTTTGAGGGAAAAATGATGGATTTCGCCTTGATTGAATGTTCCAGAATTGACTGGAGCAAATATGAAGAGGCCCAAGGGCGAGCCGATTCCATCCCGCTCGCCTTGGAGGCTTTGTTGAGTTCTTCAATAGAAGAGGCGGAAAAATACTATTGGGAAATTGAAAATCATGTTGTTGTTCAAGGGCGTCTCTTTAGTGCTGCTGAGCCGACGCTTCAGGTGCTTATTGCCTCGCTTTTGAATGCTCGCCCTAAGCATGTCAAAATTGACACGCTTGAGCTCATATTCCAGATTGTTGCCGCGTCCAGTGCGGAGGTTTCCAACGAGGAATACAAGGAAATGCAGCGGCGAGTTCGACTTCGCGTTCTCGAAGGGTTATGGATTTTCTATCGGGAGTTGAATGGAGAGCATGCCGAAGCTGCGTGCGAAGTGTTGGATCTGATTGACCCGTCGCGTTTGAAATTTTTTCTTGACGCGGGCAAATGATTTACGTTTATTCTTGTTAAATATAGAAGTTGTTCTTGATGGGTGAAATAAAGGAAGTCTGGGTTTTTAACGGGCCAAAAGCGAGATTTCCTTCGGCCATTTTTACAGCCAAGGCGGACGCGCTGGATTGGATAAAAAATTACAGATTGACCGGCACTTTGACCAAGTACCCTGTGGGTGTTTCGGTCTATGAGTGGTCGATTGAAAGCGGGAATTTCAAAGTGAAGTCGGAAAGAGATTTGACGCCGGACTTCATCGGGAATTTTTCGAGTGCAGCGCAAGAGCACATGCATTTTGAGAACGGGGCCACAGCAAGCGCGGCAACATGATCAAGCGCGGGCGGTCGACGAACCGTCCTTCGCATCGGGCGACCTCCGCATGACCGGGGTGATCGACCAATGGGACATCACCCGTTGCCTTCAACTACGACGCGCCGGCTTCCGGCTGTACAACGCTCACGGGGCAGCCTCGAAACTGTTTGACTGAAGGTCTCCATGAGGCCCTTTCGTCTTCTCGCTGATGCAAGCGCCTCGGTAGCCCCTTCTTCATCTTCGGGTTTTCGATAACTAAATCACCTTGATTTAGTCCCTCGGCTGCTCGATAGTCCCCTTGCGCCCGGATGCCCGCTTTCCACCACGCGATCCGGATCCAAAACCGCAGGCGCAAACCGCCCGCCCAAGGAGACAACCCATGCACACCAGCCCTCGCTCCGTCCTCGCCCTGGCAGCACTGTCGCTCGCCGCACTCACCGCTTCGTCCTCCGCCTTCGCCGCCGACCAGCCCGTCATCGGCCTCGTCACCAAGACCGAAACCAACCCCTTCTTCGTCAAGATGAAGGAAGGCGCGCAGGAAGAAGCCAAGAAGCAGGGCGCGAAGCTGCTTTCCGGCGCGGGCAAGGCCGACGGCGACAACGCGGGCCAGATCACGGCGATGGAAAACATGATCGCGGCCGGTGCCAAGACCATCCTCATCACGCCGAGCGACGCCAAGGCCATCGTTCCCGCGATCAAGAAGGCGCGCGACAAGGGCGTGATGGTGATTGCGCTCGACAGCCCGGCCGATCCGCCGGACGCGACCGATGCGCTCTTCGCCACCAACAACTACACGGCCGGCGTGCTGATCGGCGAGTACGCCAAGGCCGCGATGGCGGGCAAGCCGGCGAAGATCGTCGCGCTCGACCTGCTGCCGGGGCACCCGGTGGGCGCGCAGCGCCACAACGGCTTCATGAAGGGCTTCGGGCTGCCGGCCAACGACGCGAAGTCGAACGAGCTGTCGAAGGCGCCCGAGATCGTCTGCATGGCCGACAGCTTCGGCGACCAGGCCAAGGCGCAGACGGTGATGGAAAACTGCCTGCAGAAGGCACCCGACGTGAACCTGGTCTACACCATCAACGAGCCCGCCGCGGCCGGTGCGTACAACGCGCTGAAGCGCGCCGGCAAGGAGAAGGGCGTGATGATCGTCTCGGTCGACGGCGGCTGCCAGGGCATCAAGGACACGGCCGCCGGCATCATCGCCGCGACCTCGCAGCAGTACCCGCTGAAGATGGCCGCAATGGGCGTGGCCGCGGGCGTCGAGTTCGCGAAGACGGGCAAGAAGGCCTCGGGCTATGTCGACACCGGCGTGACGCTGATCGCCGGCAAGAGCGTGGCCGGCGTCGACAGCAAGGACACGAAGACCGGCACCGAGCTTTGCTGGGGCAAGAAGTAATCAACTGACAGCCCTCCGGGGAGGAGTATCTCGATGGCGAAATCCGCGACGCACCACATTCCGTGGGGCGCCCTGGGGCCGTGGCTGGCCCTGCTCGGCGCATGCATCTTCTTTGCGACCCAGTCCGACCGCTTTCTCACGGGCGGAAACCTGTCGCTGATCCTGCAGCAGGTGATGGTGGTCGGCGTGATCGCCATCGGCCAGACGCTGGTGATCCTCACGGCGGGCATCGACCTGTCGTGCGGCATGGTGATGGCGCTGGGCGGCATCATCATGAGCAAGTTCGCCACCGAGCTCGGCCTGCCGGCGCCGGTGGCCATCCTCTGCGGCATCGGCGTGACGACGCTGTTCGGCCTGCTCAACGGCCTGCTGGTCACCCGCATCAAGCTGCCGCCCTTCATCGTGACGCTGGGCACGCTGAACATCGCCTTCGCGATCACGCAGCTGTACTCGTCGTCGCAGACCATCACCGACCTGCCCGGCGGCCTCACGGGCCTGGGCGCCACCTTCGCCATCGGCGGCGCCGAGGTGGCCTGGGGTTCGGTGCTGATGGTGGCGCTCTACTTTCTCGCGTGGTTCGTGCTGCGCGAGACGGCGGCGGGGCGGCACGTCTACGCCGTGGGCAACAACGCCGAGGCCACGCGGCTGGTCGGCATCCCGACCCAGCGCGTGCTGCTGGGCGTGTACGTGATGGCGGGCGTGCTCTATGGCATTGCCTCGCTGCTGTCGGTGGCGCGCACCGGCGTGGGCGACCCGAACGCTGGCCAGACCGAGAACCTCGACGCCATCACGGCCGTGGTGCTCGGCGGCACCAGCCTCTTCGGCGGGCGCGGCATCGTGCTGGGTTCGCTGATCGGCGTGCTGATCGTGGGCGTGTTCCGCAACGGTCTTACGCTGATGGGCGTGTCGTCGATCTACCAGGTGCTGGTGACGGGCGTGCTCGTGATCCTGGCCGTCACGGCCGACCAACTCTCGCGCCGGGGAGCCCGCTGATGACCTCCGCTGCAAACCCCCGCAAGATCGTCATGCAGGCCAAGGGCCTGGTGAAGCGCTACGGCCAGGTCACCGCGCTCGCCGGCGTCGACTTCGAACTGCGCGAAGGAGAAATCCTCGCGGTGATCGGCGACAACGGTGCGGGCAAGTCATCGCTCATCAAGGCGCTGTCGGGCGCGATCGTGCCCGACGAAGGGCAGATCCTGCTCGACGGCGAGCCGGTGCATTTCCGCAATCCGCTGGAGGCGCGCCGCGCCGGCATCGAGACGGTCTATCAAGACCTGGCCGTGGCGCCCGCCATGACCATCTACGAGAACCTGTTCCTCGGCCGCGAGCTGCGCCGCCCCGGCTTCATGGGCAACGTGCTGCGCATGCTCGACAAGAAGAAGATGCTGCAGGAAAGCACGGCCCGCATGGCCGACCTGAAGGTCGGCATCCAGTCGATGACGCAGGCGGTCGAAACGCTTTCCGGCGGCCAGCGCCAATGCGTGGCCGTGGCGCGCAGCGCGGCCTTCGCGCGGCACGTGGTCATCATGGACGAGCCCACCGCCGCGCTCGGCGTGAAGGAGGGCAACATGGTGCTGGAGCTGATCCGCCGCGTGCGCGATCGCGGCTTGCCCGTGGTGCTCATCAGCCACAACATGCCGCACGTGTTCGAGGTGGCCGACCGCATCCACGTGGCGCGCCTCGGCCGGCGAGCGGCCGTGCTCGACCCGAAGAAGATCAGCATGAGCGACACGGTCGCAGTGATGACTGGCGCGATGCCTGCCGACCAACTGCCTGCGGAGGCGCATGCCTGATGCGCACGCACCCGCTGCGCGCACGCCCGACCTGCTGCGGCCCCGCGGCTCCAACCAGGTCGGCATGCGCCAGTTCAACGAACGCACGGTGCTGCAGGCACTGCGCGTTCACGGCAGCCTGCCCAAGGCCGAGCTGGCCCGGCTGACCGGGCTGAGCGCGCAGACCATCGGGCTCATCACCGCGCGGCTGGAGGAGGACGGGCTCATCGTCAAGCAGAGCCGCGTGCGCGGCCGCATCGGCCAACCTTCGGTGCCGCTGGCGCTGAACCCCGACGGCGCCTTCGCCATCGGCATCAAGGTGGGGCGGCGCGGCGCCGAGTGGCTGCTGATCGATTTCACCGCGCAGGTGCGCGAGCGCCACGCCATCGGCTACGACTTTCCCGACGCGGAAGAGCTGCTGCCCGCCATCGCGCAGCACATTCATCGCCTGCGCGACGGGCTGGGGCCGCTGGCCTCGCGCAACGTGGGCGTGGGGCTGGCCGCGCCGTTCCTGCTCGGCGGCTGGCACCGCACGCTGGGGCTGTCGAAGGCGCAGTCCGACCTGTGGAACCAGATGGACCTGGCTGCCGAGGTGCGGGCGCGCACCGACGTGCCGGTGAGCTTCGCGCGCGACACCGTGGCCGCCTGCGTCGCCGAGCTGGTCGGCGGGCGGGGGCACGACCTCAAGAGCTTCCTGTACATCTTCGTCGACACCTTCGTGGGCGGCGGGCTGGTCATCAACTCGCATCTGCACACCGGCGCGCATGGCAACGCGGGTGCGCTGGCGTCGTTGCCGATGCAGCCGCCGGGCAGCCGCGGCGCGCTACCGCCCCAGCTGGTTGCGCAGGCGTCGCTGTGGGAGTTGGAGCAGCGCCTGAGCGGCGAAGGCCTCGACCCGATGGCCGCCTACGACGACCGCGCGCTGCAGCCGCCTTTTGCGGGCGCCACGCTGGCCTGGCTGGCGAGCGCATCGCAGGCGCTGGCGCATGCCATCGTCTGCGGTACCGCCATGCTCGACCTGTCCGACGTGGTGGTCGACGGCTCCATGTCGCGCCCGCTGCTGCAGGCGCTGCTCGACCAGACCCGCGACGCGCTCGACCACTGCAACTGGGAAGGCCTGTGGCAGCCGCAGCTGCACGGCGGCAAGGCCGGCGCACAGGCCTGTGCGCTGGGCGGCGCGATGCTGCCGCTGCACGCCAACTTCGCGCCGGACCACGACGTGTTCCTGAAGGCTGCCTAGCCTGCCTGGCCGGTCTTCCGCGATCGCGCGAGGCTCAGCGCCTCGGCGATCAGCGGCTTCACCGTCTCGAAGGTCTTCGCGCTCGGGTTGATCACGCTGACCCAGTACATCTTCCCGTACACCGGATGCGGCATCAGCGTGTCGAGCGCGCTGTGGTCGACGGCAGTCGGCTCCTCGCCGAACAGTGCCCGAAAGCGCTCCTTGCCCATGCCGACGTTCAGCCGGAACACGCCAGCGCGGTCCAGCTTCGAGGCGTTGTCGAACTCGTTGTCCTTCGTCACGATGGTGGCGAAAGGGAACTTGTCGTCCCCGTCGTGGAAGAAGAAGGTGTTGTCGTCGGCGATCTGGAAATGGCCGCCGGCCAGCATGTCGATGATGTGTTGGGTGATGGCGTCTTCGGTCATGAACGCGATCTTGCCTGCATTCCTCAGGAGGGCCAGCGCCGCAGGCCCAGTTCGTCCGCCAGCCGGCGGTAGGACTTGATCTGTGCCTGTACGTAGTCGTCGAGCGCGGCGCCTGTGAGCGCGAAAGGGTAGAGGCCGTGCTGCTCGCGCAGCGCGGCGTAGCCGGGTGCCGCGCTCGCCTCGCGGAAGGCCCTGGCCCACGCCTGCGCGGCGGCGTCGGGCACGTCCGCGCTCAGGTACAGGCCCCGCACGGTCGGCCACACGAGGTCCACGCCTTGCTCGCGCGCGGTCGGCACGCCGGTGAGCGCGCCGCCCAGGCGGTTTTCCGACAGCACCGCGAGCAGCCGCACGGCGGCGCCGCCCGCAATGGCCTGCATCGCCTCCGCCGCGTCGCCGGGGAATGCATCGACGTGCCTGCCCTGCAGGGCGCTCAGGGCGTCCCCGCCGCCTTCGAAGGACACGAAACGCATCGCCTTGTGGTCGCGACCCGCGGCGCGCACCAGCAGCGCGGCCTTCACCCAGTCCTGGCTGCCGACCGTGCCGCCCGCTCCGAAGGCGATGCGCGACGGGTCCTGCCGCAGCGCGGCGACGAGGTCCTGCAGGCGCTTGAAGGGCGAGTCGCGGTGCACGGCGATCACGCCGTAGTCGGTTCCCAGCGTGGCGATCCAGCGCACGGCCGAGGGCGAATGCGGACCGAAGCGGCCCTGTGCCAGGTTGAGCAGCGAGCCGCTCGAGAACGCCACCAGCGTGCCCGGCCCGCCGAGCTTGCCGGTGGCGATGCGGTCGAAGGCCACGGCGCCGATGCCGCCCGGCAGGTAGCGTTGGGCAAGCGGCGGACGGGCGGGCCGCACGGCCTGCAGCGCGTCGCGCGCGAGCGCACAGGTCAGCGCGAAACCGCCGCCGGCCTTGGCGGGGATCACGCAGTCGGCGGGCTCCTCGGAAGGATCGCCCGCAGCCAGCGCGCGCATGCCGAGCGACGGCGCAAGCAGCGCGCACAGCACACGCAGTGCATGGCGTCGATTGGAGGAGTGAGGCATGGCGGCGGACTTGTCAGGTGGCAGCCGGGGCGGGAGTACGTGGCCACCAGATGATCGCATGCAGCCCCGGCCCGGCTTCGCGCGCCTCGAGCCGCAACTCGCCCTGGTGCCGCTGCGCGATGGAGCGCGCAATGGCCAGCCCGAGCCCGAAGCCGCCCTTGCCCGCGCGTGCGCCGCGACGGAAGCGCTGGCCCAGCGCGGCGCGCTCCTCTTCGCCGATGCCGGGTCCGCTGTCTTCCACATTCAGGCTCCAGCCCGCTGCGTCGCCCGCGGCAAACAGCGTGATGGTGCCTTCGGCCGGCGTGTAGGTGATCGCGTTGGTCACCAGGTTGCCCAGTGCCTCGCGCATCAGCCCGCGATCGGCCACTGCTGGAAATTCGGGGGAGGGCGAATGGATGCCCAGATCAATGCGTTTTGCGCGCGCCAGCGGCAGCAGGTCGACGGCCACTTCGCGCAGCAGCGCCGCCAGATCGAACTCGGCGGGCTCCACCGACACCGTGTCGCTGCGGCCCAGCGCCAGCAGCTGCTGCGCGCTGCGCGTGGCGCGGCCGATCTCGGTGCCGAGCGCGTCGAGTGCCACGCGCACCTGCGCCGGGTCTTCCTCGCGCCGCGCGTAGTCGGCCTGCATCTGCAGCGTGGTCAGGTGGGTGCGCAGTTGGTGCGAAGCGTCGTCGAGAAACTGGCGCTGCTGGGCCACCAGATCCTGCGTGCGCGACATCTGCTGGTTGACGGCCGCCACCAGCGGGCGCACCTCGGCGGGGAGGTCGGTCTCCGCGATGCGCGTGAGGTCGTCGCTCGTGCGCGCGCTCACCTCGCGCGCCAGCCGCGAGAGCGGACGCAGCGCCGCCGCGAGCGCAATCGCGGTGCCGCACAGCAGCATCGCCAGCACCAGCCCGTCGCGCAGCGCCGCGCTGCGCACGAAGCGCGCGCTGAACTCCTGCCTGGAGCGTGTGCTTTCGCCGACCTGGATCAGCACGCTGCGCCCGGTGCTGCCGGCGGGCGCGCGGTCGAGGTCGCGACGGTAGGCCGCGAGGCGCACCGCCTCGCCGAAGTAAGTGGCGTCGTAGAAGGCCGGCACGCCCATCTTCAACTCGGCTGGCGGGGTGGGCAGGTCGGCGCTGCCGAGCTCGACCAGCCCGTCGGACGTGGAGACACGGAAGAACACTTGGCCGCTCGCCGTCAGCTCGAAGAACTCGAACATCGTGTACGGCAGCTCGACCGAGAGGCCGCCAGAGGCGGTCGAGATGTTGGCGTCGATGGACTTCAGCGCGCCCAGCAGCGAGCGGTCGTAGGCCGCATTGGCCGCGGCCAGCGCGTCGTGCCGCGTCATCCACAGTTCGATGCAGGTCACGACCAGCAGGGCGGGGAAGAGCAGCAGCGCCAGCCGTTGCCACAGGCTCGCGCGCCGCAGGCGGTGCGCCACGTCGGCCACCACGCTCATTCAGTCTGCTTCCAGCACATAGCCCAGCCCGCGCAGCGTGACGATGCGTACGCCGCTGCCATCCAGCCGCTTGCGCAGCCGGTAGACGAAGACCTCCACCGCCTCGGGGTGCACTTCCTCGTCGTCGGAGAACACCCGGTCGAGGATCTGCTGCTTCGACAGCGGCTCTCCGCTGCGCTGCACCAGCACGCGCAGCACGGCCAGCTCGCGCGGCGAGAGCGCCAGCGCCTCGCCGTTGAGCGTGAAATGCCTGCGCGCGCCGTCGTACACCAGCGGGCCGCAGGCCTGGCGCGGATGCTCCACGCCACGCGCGCGCCGCACCAGCGCATGCAGCCGCGCCTCGAGTTCGGCCAGCGCGAAGGGCTTGGCGAGGAAGTCGTCGGCGCCCGCATTGAGCGAGGCCACGCGCTCGTTGAGCGAGTCGCGCGCCGTGAGGATCAGCGCCGGCAGCCGCTGGTCGCGTTCGCGCAGCCGCTGCAGCACCGTATGACCGTCGAGCCCGGGCAGGCCCAGGTCGAGCACCAGCGCGTCATGGTCGCGCTGCTGCAGCGCCCGGTCGGCCAGGCGGCCGTCGTCCACCCATTCGACCTGGATGCCCGCGTGCTCCAGCGCCTTGCACAGCCAGGTGCCCAGGGTGTGTTCGTCTTCGGCAAGAAGGATGCGCATCAGTCGATCCTAGTGGCCCTGGGTCTTTTTTGCGAAACACCGCGGAACCGGCTTTGCCGGGCCGCAGGTGTTGCCCCCTGCAAGGGGGTTGGCGTAGCGACACGAAGTGCGCGAAGCCTGGGGGTTTGCCAATTAGTCGGGCTTGATGTTTGCCCTTGCGATGACCTTCTGCCAGCGGGTTTGCTCGGACGCGATGAATTGCGCGAACTGCTCCGGCGTGCCGCCGATGGCCTCGGCAGCGTCGTTGGTCAGCCGCTGCATCGAGTCGGGCGACTTCACCGCCTTCATCGTCTCGGCCGAGAGCTTGGCGAGCTGCTGCGGCGTGATGCTGGCCGGGGCGAGCATGCCGTACCACTGCGTCATCTCGAAGCCCGGGAAGCCCTGCTCGGCCACGGTCGGCACGTCGGGCAGCTGCGGCAGGCGCTTGGCCGAGCCGGTCGCGATGCAGCGCACCTTGCCCGCCTTGATGAACTGGAGGACCGCCGCCGCCCCGATAGCCGAGGCGTCGAGCCGGCCCGAGAGCAGGTCGGTCACCATCGGGCCGGTGCCGCGGTACGGCACGTGCAGCATGAACACGTCGGCCGTCATCTTCAGGTACTCGAAGGCCAGGTGGCCCGCGCTGCCGTTGCCCGCCGAGCCGTAGCTGAGCTTGCCAGGCTTCGACTTGGCGTAGGCGATGAACTCCTTGAGGTTCTTTGCCGGCACGTCGGGGTGCACCACGTACAGGCTGGGCACCTTGGCCAGCAGGCTCACGGGCTTGAAGTCCTTGTTCGCGTCGTAGGGCAGCTTGGCGAAGATGTACGGGTTGACGGCCAGCGTGCCGATGTGGCCCAGGATGATCGTGTGCTGATCGGTGGCACGCGCCACCTCGCCCATCGCGATGTTGCCGGCCGCGCCCGGCTTGTTGTCGACGAACACGCTCTGGCCCAGGGTGCGCGAGAGCTCGGCGGCGGTCGAGCGCGCGACGATCTCCGAGCTGCCGCCGGGCGCGAAGGGCACGACGAAGCGGATCGACTTGTTCGGCCAGGTGTCCTGCGCGGAGGCCATTGAGGGCAGCAGGCCGCCGAGAGCCAGGGCGCCGCCAGCTTGCAGGAGGCCGCGGCGGTTCAGGCGGGCGTCGTCGGGGGAAAAGAGGTCGGACATGGATTGTCTCCAGCGCTTTTTGGATTGAAAGCGCGCATCCTGCCCGGCGGATGCTGTCGGAATCCTGTCAGTTGCCGTTCGTCCAGTAATCCCGGCCGAATTCGCGCGCGAGCCGGGCGATCAGGGTTTCCACGCGCGCCAGCACGCTCTCGACCTGGGCGCGCACCGGCTCGTAGGCGAAGCACAGGTTGTGGAAGGTCTCGCCTTCGTCGGGGTCGTCGTCGCGCAGGTACAGGGTGCCGTCGTGCAGTCGCAGGTCGAGGAACCAGCCCTGCTCGTAGTCGGAGAAGACCTCGCCGGGCGTGCCCGCGGTGAGCGACTCGATGAAGGCCCGGCCCTCGCTGAAGCGGTCGTGCCACGGAAAGCTCAGCAGGAAGCGGCCGGGCGCATGGACTACCGGCCTGTTCCAGAAGTGAGGGCCCCTGGCCGGGTCCTTTCCATGGCGCGTGGCCTTGGCCAGCACGTCGCGGTAGTGGCTGCAGAGTTCGTCCTCGTGGCCGATGCAGTCGGCCGACAGCACGAAGCCCTGCGCCGCGCCCGGGATGGCCGGCTGGTACAGCGGCTCGCGCAGCCTCTCCCATTGCCCCGCTGTGATGTTCGAGGACGGGCCGTAATAGAACGAGGGCTCGATGATGAATGCGATGTCGATGCGCACGTCCTCCACGGGTTTCGACTGCGCGGCCCAGTCGGGCAGCGCGGTCTGGCTCGATGGCCCGGGCGTGTCGGCGGTCACGGCGACTCTCAGATCAGGTTGCGCATCGCCTGCGCCGTCTCCCGCAGCACCGGCAGCACCCGCGCCACCGCGTCTTCCGAACTCTCGTGCCCCATCGGCATCGTGATGTTCAGCGCGCCCACCAGCGTGCCGTGCCGATCGCGCAGCGGCACCGCGATGCCGCGCGAGTTCAGGTCGAGCTGCTGTTCCGACAGTGCCCAGCCCTGCGCCCGGATGCGCGCGAGCTCGAGCTTCATGCGCTCCATGCTCGCGATGGTGTGCGATGTGAACACGGTGAGCTGCTTCGTCGTCAGCCATCCGTCCAGCTCGGCATCGCTGCGCAGGGCCAGCATCAGCATGCCCGAGGCGGTGACCTGCGCCGGCACGCGTGCGCCGAGCACGTAGCCGGTGCTCATGCTGCGGTTGGGGCCGTTGCGTGCGATGTAGACGACCTCGTCGCCGTCCATCACGCTGAGGTACGCGATCTCGTTGGTGCCGGCCGCCACCCGCTGCAGGAAGGGCTGCACCACGCGCGGCAGGCGCGCCGATTCCAGGTACGACTGGCCCAGTCGCAGCACGCGCGGCGTGAGCCAGAACAGCTTGCCGTCGCTGGCCACGTAGCCCATGTGCTGCAGGGTCAGCAGGTAGCGCCGCGCGGCGGTGCGGGTCATGTTCGTGCGCTGGCCGGCCTGGCTGGCGGTGAGGCGCGGGTTGGCGTCGTCGAAGGCTTCGATGATGCTCACGCCGCGCTCGAGGCCGGCGATCCAGTCGCGCTTGTCCAGGCCGGGAGGCGGCGCCGGGTCGTCCTTGCTGTCCTTGCTCATGGGCGGAAGTGTGCCTTCGCGGAAAGGGGCCGGGTTTGCATTCGGTGCAGGTGAAAACCCTCGAATTGATCGATCAATGCATTTTAAAGATCGATGATCGCACGATTTGATGCCCCAAAGGCTGCAGGGATTGGCCGAAGAGACTATAAAGCTCGCCATCCGGCCTCGAAAAGAGCGATTGACGAACGGAAGCATGCACATGAGCCATTCCATCAGCGGCAGCACCCAGGCTTACCTGATCCCCGGCGACCCGGTTCGCAACGTGCGGCTCCCGCGCATGTTCAACGCGGCCTTCGAGCGCTTCGGCATCGACGCGGTGCTGCTGCCCATGCAGGTGCCGGTGCGCGACTTCGCGGTGTTCTTCAAGTCGGCATTTCTCGCGCGCAACGTGCGCGGCATGGTGATCGCGCCGCCGCACAAGCCGCTGGTGGTCGACCTGCTCGAAGGATGCGGCCTCTTCGGCCGCGTGGCGGGTTCGGTCAACGTGGTGCGACGCACCGAAGGCGACCAGCTCGAGGGCGACCTCTTCGACGGCGAGGGCCTGATCGGCGCGCTCGACCACTACAACATTCCCTTCCGCGGCAAGCGCGTGCTGATCCTCGGCGCGGGCGTGAGCGCCGCAGCCATCGGCGTCGCCCTGGCCGAGGGCGGCACGGTGAACGGCGCGGCGCACATCGCCATGTACGACAAGGCCGCCGGCAAGGCGGCGGGCGTGGCCGCCAAGCTCGACGCCTTCTTCGACGCGAACGTGGTCGTGGCCGACAGCAATGCACCCGAGGGCTACGACCTCGTCGTCAACGCCACCCAGCTGGGGCTGAGCGACGACGACGCGCTGCCCGTCGACGTGGCGCGCATGGACGGCCACGCGGCGCTCTTCGACATCCTGCTGCGCAACCAGCCGACGCCGCTGGTGCGCGCGGCCCGTGCGCGCGGGCTCAATGCGCAGGCTGGCTTCGAGATGCTCATCCAGCAGATGCCGCACTACTTCCGCTATTTCGGCCACATGGACGCGGCGGAGGCGATGCAGGCCGACGCCGGCTTCCTGCGCGAAATCATCTATCCGCCGGCGATGCACGCCGAGATCGCGCAACCCCTGCGCTATCACTCACCAAGCGTGGCCTGAGCCACGCTTCAACCCCGAAACGACCCACATGATTTCCGGCAAGTCCACGCTCATCGCCCACATCGGCTACCCCACGGAGACCTTCAAGGCTCCGATGATCTACAACCCCTGGTTCGACAAGCAGGGCATCGACGCCGTCGTGGTGCCCATGGGCGTGAAACCCGAGGACTACGCGGCGTCGCTGCCGCAGATCTTCAAGTTCAGCAACATCCGCGGCGCGCTCGTGACGATGCCGCACAAGGTGACGACGATGTCGCTGGTCGACGAGGTGACGCCCACCGCGCGCGTGGCCGGCGCCTGCAACGCAGTCCTCAAGCGCCCCGACGGCACGCTGCTGGGCGACCAGTTCGACGGCGCCGGCTTCGTGCGCGGCGTGGAGCGCAAGGGGCGGCTCTTCAAGGGCACGCGCGTGCTGGTGTCGGGCACGGGCGGCGTGGGCTCGGCCATCGCCGCGTCGATCGCCGCTGCCGGCGCCGCGGAGCTGATGCTGTTCGACATGAGCGAGGCCTCGGCCGGCGCGCTGGCTGCGCGGCTGCGCGAGCACTATCCGCAGATGAAGGTGGCCACGGGCTCGAAGGACCCGGCCGGCTACGACGTGGTCGTCAACGCCACGCCGCTGGGCATGAAGGAGGGCGATCCGCTGCCCTTCGACGTGGACCGCATCGACCCGTCCACCTTCGTCGGCGAGGTCGTGATGAAGACCGAGTACACGCCGCTGCTGCAGGCCGCCAAGGCCAAGGGCTGCCAGGTGCAGGTGGGCACCGACATGCTGTTCGAGATGATTCCGGCATACCTGGAGTTCTTCGGCTTCGGCACCGCCTCGCCCGAAGAGCTGCGCGCCGTGGCGCAGCTGAAATACTGAAGAAAGGAAGGCTCGTGCGATGAGTATTTTCGAAGGCTTCCTTTCCACTTCCGAAACGCTAGGCGCCTTCAGCGACCGCGCCTTCGTCGACGCCATGCTGCGCTTCGAGGCAGCACTGGCGCGCGCGCAAGCCGCCGAAGGGCTGATTCCCGAGAGCGCCGCGCATTCGATCGTGAGCAGCTGCAAGGTCGAGCTGTTCGATGTCGCCAAGATCGTGCGCGAGAGCGGCCGCGCGGGCAGCGTCGCGATCCCGCTGGTGAAGGCGCTGCGCGAGGCGGTCGGCCTCTTCAATGCCGAGGCCGCGCCCTTCGTGCATTTCGGCAGCACCAGCCAGGACGTGATCGACAGCGCGATGGCGCTGGTCACGCGCGAGGCGGTCGCGCTCGTCGAGACCGACCTGGCCAAGGCCGCCGACGCGCTGCTGCGCCTGGCCGTGACGCACGCCGAGACGCCGATGCTCGCGCGCACGCTGATGCAGCCGGCCTCGGTCACCAGCTTCGGCTTCAAGTGCGCCGGCTGGGCCGCGCCGCTGGTGCGCAGCCGCATCCGCCTGCGCGACGCCGCGAAGCATGCGCTGCAGCTGCAGCTCGGCGGCGCCATCGGCACGCTGGCGCAGATGAAGGGGCAGGGCGCGGCGGTGCGCAAGCGCATGGCCAAGGAACTCGGCCTGGGCGACCCCGGCGCGACCTGGCACACGCAGCGCGACGAATGGGTCGCGCTCGGCTGCGAGCTGGGCCTCATTACCGGCAGCCTGGGCAAGATCGCGGTCGACATCTCGCTGCTCGGGCAGTACGAGGTCAGCGAAGTCACCGAGCCCAGCGAGCCGGGCCGTGGCGGCTCGTCGGCTATGCCGCACAAGCGCAATCCGGTGGCCTCGATGGTCGCCATCGCCGCCGCGCACCGCGCGCCGCAGCGCGTGGCCGCCTTGCTCGGCGCCATGCCGCAGCAGCACGAGCGCGCCCTCGGCGCCTGGCAGGCCGAGCTGGCCGAATGGCCGCAACTGCTGATGTCGGCGCACGGCAGCGTGCGCGCGATGGCTGCCGCCTTGCCCGGCCTGCAGGTCGACGCCGCGCGCATGCGCGCCAACATCGACCGGCTGCGCGCCGAACTCCCGCGCGACGCGGCGGACGAATGGTTCGACCCCGCGCTCGCGCACAACGCCGGACAGACCGCGCTCGCCGAAGTGAAGGCGCTGCAGGCCCGGCTCGATACAGACAAGGAACTCTCCCGATGACCACCCCCGAAAACCCGCCCGTCCAGCCCGGCGTCTATGAAGCCGGCCTCGTCAACCGCCGCCGCGTGCTCGGCGACGCCTGGGTCGACAAGTCGCTCGCCAACCGCAACGGCTTCAACGCCGAGTTCCAGGAACTCATCACGCGCCACGCCTGGAACGACATCTGGGGCCGCCCCGCGCTGGGCGACAAGACGCGCCGCTACATGGTGCTGTCGATGATGCTGGGCATCCACGCCTACGAGGAGTTCGCGATGCACGTGCGCGCCGCGCTCGACGCGCCGCCCGAGTCGCGCCTCACGCCGGACGACATCAAGGAAGTGATCATGATGGCCGCCATCTACTGCGGCGTGCCGGTGGCCAACCACGCCTTCGGCATCGCGACGGGCATCCTGCGCGAGAAGGGCCTGCTGCCTGCGGCGCCCCAGTGACCGCGCCGGTCACTCCCGGCAAAGACCGGAAAGGCCGCTTCGGCATCACTTTCACTTTGCTGTTGCCGCTGCTGCTGGCGGCGCAGCCGGTGGCCACCGACAGTTATCTCCCCGCGCTTCCCGCCATTGCGAAGGAGCTCGGCTCGGCCAGCACCAGCCTCACGCTGTTCGTGCTGGCCTTCGGCTTTGCGCAGCTGCTGTGCGGCCCGCTGGCTGATCGCTTTGGGCGGCGACCGGTGTTGCTGGCAGGGCTGGGCTGCTACACCGTCGCGGCGCTGGGCGGCGCGTTCGCCGACAGCGTGGCGCTGCTTGCCGGGTGGCGCACGCTGCAGGGCTTCTCGATGGCGGCCATCCTGGTGTGCGCGCGCGCCGCGGTGCGCGACCTCTATCCCGCGCACGAAGGTCCGCACGTGATGGCGCGCGGCCTCACGGGCCTCGGCATCGTCGGGCTGATGGCGCCGCTGCTCGGCGCGTGGCTGGTGCAGGGCGCGGGCTGGCGCTGGGTGATGGCTGCGATGGCCGTCTATGCCGCGGTGCTGTTCGTGCTCTGCTGGCGCTCGTTCGGCGAAACGCGCCGGCCGGTGGGCGAGGGCGAGTCGTCCGCGCCGCGCGGCAGCACGCGCGCCGTGTTCGCCAGCCGCTCGTTCCGTGCCTGGGCCTCGGTGGCCGCCACCACCTACGGCGGGCTGTTCTGCTTCCTGCTGCTCTCGCCGATGGTCTACATCGGCTATCTGGGCTGGTCGCCCGCTTGGTACGGCTGGATCCCGGCCGGCGGCTCGCTGGTCTACATCTTCAGCACGACCATGTGCCGCAGCCTGCTGCGGCGCTACGGGCCCGTGCGCACGGTGAAGCTGGGCGCGTCGCTGAGCCTCGCCGGAGCCACCATCCAGGCGCTGGGCTGCTGGCTCATGCCGCTGAGCGCCGTGCCGCTGCTGTTCGGCCACGCGGTCTACTGCCTGGGCCACGGCATCCACCAGCCCTGCGGGCAGGCGGGCGCGGTGGGCGACCTGCCGCACCTGGCGGGCCGGGCCGTGTCGTGGTCCGGCTTCGGCATGATGATGGTCGCGTTCTGCGCGGGGCAACTGGCCGCGCGTTTCGTCGACGCCGATTTTTCCAACGGCGCCTGGCCGATGGTCGTGCCGATGCTGCTGGCCGGCAGCATGCTGGTGGCCATCGCATTCCTCTGGCTGCCGCGTCTGCAACACCCGAGAAAGGAAACCACACCATGACCCGTTTGAATGTCGTTCGCGAGGGCGATGGCCCGATCGTCGTGCTCAGCCATGCGCTGGGCTGCGACCTGAGCATGTGGGACGGCGTGGCCGCGCAGCTCTCGCGTGCCCACACAGTGCTGCGCTACGACCACCGCAACCACGGCGCTTCGGAAGTGGTGCCCGGCGCGCTGCGCATCGAGACGCTGGCGCAAGACGCGGCAGAGTTCATCCGGCGCGAGGCGGGCGGAGAGCCCGTGCACTTCGTCGGCCTCTCGATGGGCGGCATGACGGGGCAGGCGCTGGCTGTGAGACACCCCGAGCTGCTGAGGACGATGGTGATCGCCAATTCGGCCGCCTACTACCCCGACCAGTCGACTTGGCGCACGCGCGTCGAGACGGTCGCCGCCAGGGGCGTGGCCGCCATCGCCCCCGGCGCCGTGTCGCGCTGGCTCACGCCGGCCTACGTGGGCACACCCGAAGGCGCAGTCGCTGCGAAGACGCTGCACGACGTGCTGGTGCGCACCGACGCGCAGGGCTACATCGAGAGTTGCAACGCCGTCGCGGCCATCGATTTCCGCGAGAGCAATCGCCGCGTTGCGGTGCCCACGCTGGTGATCGGCGGGCTGCAGGACGAGGCCACGCCCATGGCCATGTCCGAGGCCATGGTGGGCGCCATTCCGGGCTCGCGCCTGGCCACCATCGACGCGGCGCACCTCAGCGCGGTCGAACGGCCGGTGGAGTTCACACAGCTGCTGATCGATTTCTGGCGCAGCCTTTGAGGGGCGCGAGCGGGGCGGCCGGCCTAGGTGTATCCCGTATTTCGTGCGAATGATGGACGTATGTGATCGATCATCGATCAAAAGGCCGCTGAATTGATTGTGGAGCGGTCCGGGTGTTCCTAAAGTCCACCCCCATGCATCGCTCCATTGCCACCGTCTCGCTCAGCGGAACGCTCCGCCAGAAGCTCGAAGCCGTCGCCGCCGCCGGCTTCGATGGCATCGAGCTGTTCGAGGCCGACTTCATCAACTTCAAGGGCACGGCCGCCGAGCTGCGCCGCATCGCGGGCGACCTGGGCCTGAGCATCGACCTGTACCAGCCGTTCCGCGACTTCGAGGGCATGCCCGAGCCGCAGTTCCGCCGCAGCCTGGAGCGCGCCGAGCGCAAGTTCGACCTGATGGAGGCCATGGGCGCGCCGATGGTGCTGTGCTGCTCCAACACCTCGCCGCTGGCCATCAACGATCCGTCGTTGGCCGCCGCACAACTGCACGAACTGGCCGAGCGCGCCGCGCGCCGCAATCTGCGAGTGGGCTTCGAGGCACTGGCCTGGGGCCGCCACACCTCGCTGTACGGCCAGGCCTGGGAGATCGTGAAGCAGGCGAACCACCCGCACCTGGGCTTGATCCTCGACAGCTTCCACACGCTGTCGCTGAAGGACGATCCGGCGGGCATCGCCGCCATTCCGGGCGACAAGATCTTCTTCCTGCAGATGGCCGACGCACCGCTGCTGTCGATGGACGTGCTGCAGTGGGCACGCCACCACCGTTCGTTCCCGGGGCAGGGCGACTTCGACGTGGTCGGCTTCTTCGAGCAGGTGCTGCGCGCGGGCTACACCGGGCCGCTGTCGCTGGAGATCTTCAATGACATCTTCCGCGAGACGCCGAACCGCCGTACCGCCGTGGACGCGATGCGCTCGCTGCTGTACCTCGAGAGCGAGGCGCGCCAACGCCTGTCCGCCACCGGCCGCATGCAGCCGCAGCGCGTCGAGCTCTTCAACCCGCCGCCGGTGCCCGCGCTCTCGGGCCTGTCGTTCATCGAGTTCGCAGCCGACGAGGCTTCGGCCGCGACGCTGGCCACGCTGCTCGGGCAGTTGGGCTTCCGCCGCATCGGCAGGCACCGCTCCAAGGCCGTGACGCTGTACCGCCAGGGCGAGATCAACCTGATCGTCAACGCGCAGCCCGATTCCTTCGCGCGCGAGCGCTTCGAGGCGCACGGCACTTCGGTCTGCGCGCTGGGCGTGCGCTGCGACGATCCGCTCGCCGCGGTGGGTCGCGCCACCGCCATGCGCTCGCAGCGGCACGACAGCCCGGTCGGCCCCAACGAGCTGCGCGTGCCGGCCATCGTGGCGCCGGGCGGCAACCTGATCCATTTCGTGCCCGAGGCACTGGGCGCCGACGGCCTGTACGAGGCCGACTTCATCCTCGAGGACGAAGGCGCTGGCGCCAATGAAGCCGGCCTGCAGCGCATCGACCACGTGGCGCTGGGCCTGGCTGTCGACCAGCTCGACACCTGGGTGCTGTTCACGCGCGCCGTGCTCGGCCTGGAGCCCGGCGAGAGCCTGGAGCTGGCCGACCCGTTCGGGCTGATCCGCAGCCGCGGCGTCGCCAACGCCGACCGCAGCCTGCGCCTCGTGCTCAACGTGTCGCTGAGCCAGCGCACCCGCACCGCGCGCACGCTGAGCGTGACCGGCGGCGGCGCGGTGCACCACATCGCGCTGAGCTGCGCCGACATCTTCGAGGCGGCCGCGAAGCTGCGCGCCAACGGCACGCGCTTCGTGCCCATCTCGGACAACTACTACGACGACCTGGCCACGCGCATCGACATCGAGCCCTCGCTGCTTTCGCGCATGCGCGAGGCGGGCGTGCTGTTCGACCGTTCGCCGGCCGGCGACTACCTGCACATCTATACCGAGAGTTTCGAGGGCGGAATGTTCTTCGAGGTCGCGCAGCGCGTGGGCAGCTACGACGCCTACGGTGCCCTCAACGCACCGGCGCGCATGGCCTCGCAGGCGCAGGACCGATCGACAGATTGACTTATTGATTGACCGACAGAGAGCCGATTTCATTTTTTTCGTCACCACTGGAGACAACACATGGCAAGCAACACAGCCCGTGAGCCGCAAGGCAGGCACCAGTCGAAGAAGGCCGCGGCAAGCGGCTGGATCGGCTCGGCGCTGGAGTACTACGACTTCTTCATCTACGCCACCGCCGCGGCGCTGATCTTTCCGCAGATCTTCTTCCCGAAGGGCGACCCGACGACGGCCATCGTCGCCTCGCTCGCGACCTATGGCGTGGGCTATGTCGCGCGTCCCATCGGCGCCTTCGTGCTCGGCCACTGGGGCGACACGCACGGTCGCAAGCAGGTGCTGGTGCTGTGCATGTTCCTGATGGGCTTCTCCACCGTGGCCGTCGGCCTGCTGCCGACCTACGACCAGGTCGGCCTGCTGGCTCCCGTGCTGCTGGTGCTGCTGCGCCTGGTGCAGGGCTTCGCGGTGGCCGGCGAGATCTCGGGCGCGAGCTCGATGATTCTCGAACACGCCCCCTTCGGACGCCGCGGCTTCTTCGCGAGCTTCACGCTGCAGGGCGTGCAGGCCGGCCAGATCCTGGCGGCCGCCGTGTTCCTGCCGCTGGCGCACTACATGCCGGAAGAGGCGTTCAACTCGTGGGGCTGGCGCATTCCGTTCCTGCTGAGCTTCCTGGTCATCGTGGCGGGCTACATCATCCGCCGCGAAGTCGACGAGACGCCGGCCTTCGCCGAAGTCGACAAGAAGGGCGAAACGGCCAAGGCGCCGATCATCCAGGCCTTCACCGACAGCTGGGCCGACATGCTGCGCGTGGTCTGCATGGCGCTGATGAACGTCATTCCGGTGGTGGCCACCGTGTTCGGCGCGGCGTATGCCGTGCAGGCCGCCTACGGCATCGGCTTCCAGAAGGACGTGTACCTGTGGATCCCCGTGCTCGGCAACATCCTCGCGGTGATCGTCATTCCGTTCGTGGGCAACCTGTCGGACCGCATCGGCCGCCGCCCGCCGATCATCTTCGGCGCGCTGGTCTCGGGCCTGCTGTCGTTCGTGTACCTGTACGCCATCAGCATCCGCAACGTGCCGCTGGCCATCTGCATGTCGCTGCTGATGTGGGGCGTGGTCTACCAGGGCTACAACGCGACCTTCCCGAGCTTCTATCCGGAGCTGTTCCGCACCCGCAACCGCGTGTCGGCCATGGCCATCTCGCAGAACATCGGCACCACCTTCACCGCGCTGCTGCCCGCTCTGTTCGCCGCTGTCGCGCCTCCCGGCTCGACCAACGTGTGGTTCACCGTGGGGGCCATCACCCTTGCGGTGACGGTGCTGGCGGCCCTGGCCGCGCTGAGCGCCCGCGAGACCTACCGCATCCACATGCGTGACCTGGGCGACCCGAACGCGGTGCCGGTCGACAAGCAGGAGTACGACCGCATGCGCGAGCAGACGATGCAGGAAGCTCGCCTGGCCAAGGCTGCCGCCTGAGAGGCCATTCGCAGGACGAAGACCTTTCGCCTGCCAAGGGTTGTGGCGCCGGGAAGAATGGCGCCATGACCTCCACATCTTCCCCCTCCCGCCTCAAGATCGACTTCGTCTCCGATGTGTCCTGTCCCTGGTGCGCCATTGGCCTGAGTTCGCTCGAGGCGGCACTGGGGAAGGTGGCACCGGAGATCACCGCGGACCTGCACTTCCAGCCCTTCGAGCTGAACCCGCAGATGCCGCCCGAAGGCCAGGACACCTTCGAGCACCTCAACCAGAAGTACGGCTCCACGCGCGAACAGCAGGCGCAGTCGCGCGAGATGATCCGCCAGCGCGGCGCGGCGGTGGGCTTCGAGTTCAGCCCCGAAGGCCGTCCGCGCGTCTACAACACCTTCAACGCACACCGGCTGCTGCATTGGGCCGAGCTCGAGAGCCCGCAGAAGCAGGCGGCGCTGAAGAAGCTGCTGCTGAAGGCCTACTTCACCGACAGCCAGAATCCCTCCGACCCCGAAGTGCTGGTGCGCGCCGCCACCGAAGCGGGGCTCGACCCGGCCCGTGCACGCCAGATCCTGGACGGCGAGGAGTTCGCGCAGGAAACCCGCGAACGCGAGCGCATGTACACCGACGCCGGCATCCACTCGGTGCCCGCGATCATCATCAACGACCGCCACCTGATCTCGGGCGGCCAGCCCGTCGAGGTGTTCGAGCGGGCCCTGCGCCAGATCGCCGGAGCTGCACCTTCGGGCCTTGCCACAGCCTGACTTGGCCGGTGCTCAGGCGCCAGCTTTGCGCAGCGTTACGACGGTAAAGAGCGTCAACGCGAATGGGCTTGCGGTGGTTGAGGAGGCGTCCCTACAGTCCTCAATCACTGGAGCCCCGAAGATGAATAAGAAAAGCCTAATTGCCGCTCTCGCCCTCATGGCCGCGGCTTCGTTGCCGGCACTGGCGGACGAATACGGAAGGCACCCGTTCTATCTCCACGCCTTGTCCGACCTGCGCACCGCGGCCTGGAAAGTGGAGCACCGCCGTCCCGAGGACGGGCAGGTCTCGCGCGACGAGCAGGTGGTGATCGACGAGATTCACGCCGCCATCGGCGACCTGCAGCACGCCGCATGGCTCGATGGCAAGCCCGTCGAATGGCGCGAGCCCACCGATGCATGGATGCCGCCCGAAGGCCGCCTGCATGCGGCGGTCGACCTGCTGCGCAAGGTGCGCTCCGACGTCGCACGCGAAGAGGACGATCCGCGCTCGCGGCCGTTCCAGCAGCGCGGCCTTGCGCATGTCGACCTTGCGCTCGCCACCGCGCAGCATGCCATCGGCGACGTTCGCCGCCACGACCTGCGCAGGGAGTGAGGGCCGTGCCGGCCACTACCGTCTTGCCGTTTTTCTCCACGCGGCGCGCGTCGATGGCGCTGGGCGCATGCGCGCTGGCGCTGCTCGCGGCCTGCGCGAGTACCGAGGGAGATCGCCGGCCGCTGGTCTCGGTGTCGCTGCCCTCGGCGCAGGTGAACGATGCCACGCGGCTGCGCTGGCTCGATCGCGTGAGCTGGGGCGCCAATGCGAGCAGCGATGCGCAGCTCGCGAAGCGCGGCCTGTCGCTGTGGATGCGCGACCAGCTCAACCCGCGACCCGCGCCGCTGCCGGCGGCCGCGCAGGCGCAGATAGACGCGATGGAGATCTCGCGCATGCCGCTCGACCAGCTCGTCACCGAGCTCGACGCGCAGCGCAAGGCGGCCGACGCGCTGCCCGACGAAGACCAGAAGAAAGCCGCGCGGCAGGCCTACCAGCAGCGGCTCAACGGGCTGGTGCGCGAGGCGCAGCAGCGCTTCGTGCTGCGCGCGCTCTATTCGCCCAACCAGCTGCAGGAGCAGATGACCTGGTTCTGGATGAACCACTTCAACGTCAACCTGCGCAAGGACAACATCCGCGCGATGGTGGGCGACTACGAGGAGAACGCGATCCGCCCGCACGCGCTCGGCAGGTTCCGCGACCTTCTCGGCGCCACGCTGCATCACCCCGCGATGCTGCGCTACCTCGACAACGCGCAGAACGCCGCCAACCGCATCAACGAGAACTACGCGCGCGAGCTGATGGAGCTGCACACGCTGGGCGTGGGCGGTGGCTACACGCAGGGCGACGTGCAGGAGCTGGCGCGCGTGCTCACCGGCGTGGGCGTGAGCTACCAGCCGCTCGATGCACCGCCGCCGAACGTGCGGCCGAACCTGCGCGCCGACTACGTGCGCAAGGGCCTCTTCGAGTTCAACCCGAACCGGCACGACTACGGGCCGAAGACATTGCTGGGCCAGCCGATACAGGGTAAGGGTCTGGCCGAAGCCGACGAGGCGCTCGACCGCCTCGCGCGCGCGCCGGCCACCGCGCGATTCATCTCGCGCAAGCTGGCCGTGTACTTCGTCTCCGACGATCCGCCGCAGGCGCTGGTCGACCGCATGGCTGCGGCCTTCACGCGCAGCGACGGCGACATCGCCGTCACGCTGAAGGCGCTGTTCGAGTCGCCCGAGTTCACCGCCTCGCTGGGCCGCAAGTTCCGCGACCCGGTGCACTACGTGATCGCCGGCGTGCGGCTCGCGTACGACGACCGTGTGGTGTCGAACGTGAACCCGATGCTCGGCTGGATCAACCGCATGGGCGAGCAGCTCTACGGCCACGAGACGCCCGACGGCTATCCGCTCAACGAGGCCGCCTGGGCCAGCGCGGGGCAGATGAACACGCGCTTCGAGATCGCGCGGGCCATCGGCGCGAACGGTGCCGTGCTGTTCCGCGCGGACGACAAGGCGCCGCTGGAGAAGCCTGCGTTTCCGCCGCTGGCCGATTCGCGCGCGGTGCGCACGATGCAGGGCAGCATGAGCACGGACACGCGCGAGGCACTGGCGCAGGCGAAGAACCCGCAGGAGTGGAACACCTTCCTGCTGGCTTCGCCCGAGCTGATGCGCCGCTGAGGTTGGGGTTTTTCTCCCTCCCCCGCTGGGGGAGGGCAGGGGTGGGGGCACAGCGGCGTTCGATGAAGCGCTGAGGCTGAACAAGCGCCGCATGCCCCCATCCCAACCTTCCCCCAGAGGGGGAAGGAGCAAGGCAAGAAGAAAGAAAGGACACCGTCATGCAACGTCGAGAACTCCTGAAGCTCGCGGCCGCCGTGCCGTTCGCGGGCGCCGCCGCCAGGGTGATGGCCGCGCCCTCCGCGGAAGGCGCCAAGCTGCTGGTCGTGTTCCTGCGCGGCGCGTACGACTGCAGCAACCTGCTCGTGCCCACGAGCAGCGACTTCTACTACGCCTCGCGCCCCAACATCGCCATCGCGCGGCCCGGCTCGCCCAACGGCGCGCTGCCGCTGGACGGCGACTGGGGCCTGCACCCCGCGCTGGCGCAGAGCGTGATGCCGATGTTCCAGCAGAAGCAGGCTTCGTTCATCGCCTTCGCCGGCACCGACGACCTCACGCGCAGCCACTTCGAGACGCAGGATTCCATCGAGCTCGGACAGGCGCTCGACAGGCGCCGCGACTACCGCTCGGGCTTCCTCAACCGGCTGGCCGGCGTGCTCGGCGCGGGGCCCGTCACCGACGTGTCGCCCATCGCCTTCACCGATCAGTTGCCGATCTCGATGCGTGGCAGCGCCAAGGCCGCCAACATGGCGCTCGCGGGCAATGCGCGCTCGGGCATCGACGCGCGGCAGAGCCAGGTCATCACGGCCATGTACCGCAACACCCCGCTGGCCCAGCCTGTGGCTGAGGGCTTCCAGGTGCGCGACGAGGTGATGCGCGCGGTGCAGGCCGAGATGGACGCCGCCAGCCGCAACGCCATGTCCGCCAAGGGCTTCGAGCTGGTGGCGCGCCGCATGGCGCTGCTGATGCGTGACCGCTTCGACCTCGGCTTCGTCGACGTCGGTGGCTGGGACACCCACGTGGGGCAGGGCGGCGCCACCGGCTATCTCGCCAACCGCTTCGAGGAGCTGGGCCGGGGCGTGGCCGGTTTCGCGCAGGAGATGGGCGACGACGCGTGGCGCCAGACCGTGGTGGTCGTCATCAGCGAGTTCGGCCGCACCTTCCGCGAGAACGGCAACCGCGGCACCGACCATGGCCACGGCACCGTCTACTGGGTGCTGGGCGGCGGGCTCTCGGCACAGGCAGGCGGGCGCATCGTCGGCGAACAGCAGGCGCTGACGCAGGCCACGCTGTTCCAGAACCGCGACTATCCGGTGCTCAATGAATACCGGGCGGTGTTCGGCGGGCTGTTCCAGCGGATGTACGGGCTTTCTCCGGCGCAGCTCGCGAAGGTGTTCGACGGCGTGGCGCCCAAGGACCTGCGGCTGGTCTAGCCGGCGGCGCCGATGCCGGCCGCAGTGGCGACGGCCGGCCTTCCTTTTCTTCCTTTTCTCTTCCCTCGAGGGGCCTGCGTTTCAGGACGCCGGCCCCGCGCGTGCTTGCGTCCAGATATCCCCAATTTCGGTGATAGCTGGGACACAAATAGTTAACGAAGATAAGGATCTTCAGACTTCTCGGCAGCTCTCGCGGGGGCGTTTTTTGCTCCGTCCGGGGTCTTCGCGCTTCAACCAAGACCTATCGCTGCCTCTGGAATTTTTCTTCCGGAGCCAGCCACGGCTGTCGAAAACCGTCGTTTCGCCGCCAGGCGCAGCGCCCAAGAACAAGAAAAGGAAACCGATGTTCTCGCTCCGTTCGACTCCTCTTGCCCGCTTCTGCGCCATCGCCGCTGCCGTCATGGTCCTGGCTTCCTGCGGGGGCGGCTCCGGAGGAGGCGGCTTCGTTCCGCTGGCGCCCGTCGTACAACCGCAGCCTCAGCCCGAGACACCCATCGCGACGCATGCGATCGGCGGAACCCTCAGCGGCATCACCAGCGGCAAGCTCGTGCTGCAGAACAACGCGGGCGATGACCTGACGCTCACTGCGGACGGCAGGTTCAGCTTCGCGACTCCCGCCAAGGAAGGCAGCGCCTATGCCGTCACCGTGCGCACACAGCCGCTGTGGCAGTTCTGCACCGTGGGGAATGGCAGCGGCAATGCAGCCGCCGAGGTCACCGGCGTGACGGTCACCTGCGCGGAGGCTCAGGCGACGGTCTCGACACTGGCCGGCTCGGGCACCGAGGGCAAGCTCGACGGCGACGGGCTCGCCGCCGAGTTCGCCAGGCCCAGGGGCGTGAGGGTGGATGCAGCCGGCAACCTCTACGTGACCGATACCCGGTACAAGCTGATCCGCAAGGTTTCTCCCTCGGGCGCCGTCACGACCGTGGCGGGCAGCGGCGCTGGCGGAACCCTCTCCGATCCTTTCGACCTTGCCCTGGATGCCGACGGCAACATCTATCTGACCGAGCTCATGGGCAACACGGTTCGCAAGGTCACGCCGGCAGGGGCGGTGAGCACGCTGGCGGGGTCCGGCAGCTTCAGTTCGGTCGACGGGCACGGCACCGGCGCATCTTTCAACCAGCCTTCGGGCGTTGCCTTCGACGCACAGGGCAACCTTTTCGTCGGCGACTCGCAGGGTCAGAAGATCCGCAAGATCGCGCCCGACCTCGAGGTCAGTACCTTCGCAGGGTCGGGCGCCCAGGGCACAGCCGACGGCACCGGCACCAGTGCGACCTTCAGCGTGCCCGCCGGCATCGCGATGGACGCCGCGGGCAACATGCTCGTGACCGACTTCGGCAGCCACGTGATCCGCAAGATCACGCCGCAGGGCGTGGTCACGACGCCGTTCGGCAAGCGGAGCACCAGCGGTTCCGTCGACGGGAAGGGCAACGACGCGACCTTCTCCTTCCCGGTGGGCATCGCGATCGACTCCAGCGGCAGCCTCTACGTGGCCGACAGCACGACCCACGTGATCCGCAGGATCACGCCGGACGGCATGGTCAGGACCCTGGCGGGTACCGCGGGCAGATCCGGGGCGAAGGACGACGTGGGCAAGGCAGCGTCGTTCAACACTCCCTACGGCGTGGCGGTGGACGCCGCAGGCAACGTCTACGTGGCCGACCAGTTCAACCACAAGATCCGCAAGATCACGCCGACGCCCGCGCCCTGAGCCGCCAGGGCCCTCATGCGCCATGATCCGGGCCGACGTGCGAGAAGGATCGAGACAAACATGGCCGTGATCGGTGAACACCTGCGAATGCCCGAGCTGCAGCGGCTCGGCTTGTCTGCCCCGCTGATGCAGCTGGCGGCCGGCCAGTGCATCCACGAGGCGTTCCGCGGCTCCTGCCTGGGGCCGCCGTTCTATGCCTACCGCGGTGCCGGCGTGCCCGAGGGGCCGACGCTGGTTCCGCTGTGGGACCACGGCAGCAGGGTCTGTGGCCTCCGGGAGACGGCGGGCGGCCTGGAGTTCATCGAGTTCAGCATCGAAGACCCTGCCGGGTTCGAGCGCGTCGCCGGCACGGAGCAAGGGTTCTGGGCAACCCGATTCGACTTCCTCTACGAATGCGAGCTGCCCGACGAAACCCTGCGCGAAGCTGCGGCGCGGGTCGGCTTCCGCTTCCTGGAGCGGCATCTGGCGCAGAGAGAGGCCGCCGAGGAGCAACTCGGGGGCTTCAGCAGCCACCGGGCATGGCTGCGAGAACTGGTGGCGGGCATCGACCGCGACGCAGCTGGAACTGCCGCCTGATCGCAGCGGCGGCGACACCGCCGAGAATCCCCGCATGCCCCATGCCGTTTCCCTTCTTCGTGCCGCGCGCCTGGCACGAAGCGCCAAGCCCTTTCTTGCCCGTGGCGGCTTCAAGCGCGAGCGCTGCGCGGGCTGTCGCCTGGTGCCCAGCCATTGCATGTGCGCCATGCGCCCGTCGATCGCAACGCGCGCGGGCGTGTGCCTGCTCATGGCGGACATCGAGCCGCTCAAGCCCACCAATACTGGTTGGCTGGTCGCCGACGTGGTGGCCGATACCTTCGCCTTCGGCTGGGCCCGCACCGAGACCGATCCGGCGCTGCTGGCGCTGCTGAACGACCCGCAATGGCAGCCGTACGTGGTGTTTCCGGGGCAGTACGCGGCGCCCGAGAGGGTGGTGGAGGCTGTTCGGTCGCCCGGCTCCGAGGGCAGCGCTGCCGGGAAGCGGCCGCTCTTCATCCTGTTCGACGCGACCTGGGCCGAGGCGCGCAAGATGTTCCGCAGGAGCCCATACCTCGACCGGCTGCCGGTGCTCAGCCTGCAGCCGCAGCAGATCACCCAGTACAAGCTGCGCAACTCCGGCCGCGACGACCACTTCTGCACCAGCGAGGTGGCCGCGATGTGCATGAACCTGGCGGGCGAGCATGTCGCCGAGCAGACGCTGGAGGCCTATCTGACGGTGTTCACGCACCACTACCTGCGTGCGAAGAACCAGCAGCCCGTCTTGTGGGAAGGCGCAGCCCACCAGAGGCTGCGCGAGGTGGCCGGCCTGCGGCCTGGATGACTGCCGGGCGGCAGCGCCGTCAGGCGATCATCGATTCGAGATCGGCCGCAAGCTCGCGCGGCGCCGGCATTTCCTGGACGATGTCTTCGGTGATGCCGACCGCCATTGCCGACTGGCTCGGCCAGAAGCCGCCGATGTTGCCCAGGTCCACGCCCTGGCGCTCCAGCGCAACGCGCCACACGGCCAGGTGCAGGATGCCGCCGAGCACATCGGGGTGTTCCGACTTGGCCGGGCTCACGAAGCTGGAGAGCGCGCCGACCAGGTCGGGGGCGAAGCCCCAGCGCTGCGCCAGGGAGGCGCTCACGTCGCCGTAGTGATAGCCGAACTCGACCAGCTCGAGCTGCGCGCGCCCCAGTGCCTCGAAGGGGTGGGTTGCGTTCAGCGCCGCGACGCGGGCGGGCATCGCCTGCGCCATGATCAGGTGGCCAATGGCGTGCATGCTGCCCGCGGTGAAGGCCAGGTTGGGGTCGACCTGCCGCGTCTTGGAGGCCAGGTACCTCGAGACCGAGGCCACGCGCAGGCTGTGCGCCCAGAAGGCGGGGAGGCCGACGCCGTCCACCTTTCGGAAGGCGCCCGCCAGGCCCGAGCTCACGACCACCGAGCGGATGGCGGAGAGCCCCAGCATCAGGATCGCGCCCTGTATCGAGGAAATCTTGCGCCGCAGCCCGAAGAGCGGCGAGTTGACCATCTGCAGCACCTTGGCGGCGAGCACCTGGTCGAGTTCGATCCGGTGCGCGATGGCTGCGAAGGACACCTCGTCGTCCCGCAGCATCTCCATCAGATCGGACACCACCCTCGGTACGGTGGGAAGCGACTCGTCATTGGCAAAGAGTTCGTCGAGTGTCATGGCGCTGGGTTTTGTTGTCTGGCCTATGTATGCAAAAGATTGTCCTCCAGCACACCCCCAGGCAAACGCCCGAACAGACGCGAATACGCAATTTCTACTGATTCCGGTAGGTCCGGAGCCACTCCTGCAGGCCCTTTGCGGGGTTCGGCGGGGTTCTACCCTCGAAGCTGGTAGATCTGGATCAGGTTGCCGCAGGTGTCCGCGAAGATCGCGAGCCTGACCTGCCCATGGTCGATGGGGTCGGTCGTGAAGCGCACGCCGTGCTCCCGCAGGCGTTTGACGTCGGCCTCGATGTCGTCGCTCTGGAAGGCGGTTGCGGGTATACCCTGACTCATCAGCGCCTGCTGGTAGGCGCGGGCGGCGGGGTTCGCGTCGGGTTCGAGGGACAGTTCCGTTTCGCCGCCTTCGGGCGAACGGACCGTGAGCCACCTGTACTTGCCGGCGGGCAGCTCCCGGCTTTTCACGAAGCCCAGGACCTGGGTGTAGAAGGCCAGGGCCTTGTCCTGGTCGTCGACGAAGATGCTCGTGAGGTTGATGCGCATGATGTGGTGGGACGAAAGGCGTCAGCGAAGTGCGGGGCCGCCATCCTGCCCCACATCGCCGCGCGCGACTTCGCCGAAATCAAGGTCGCGGGCATGGGCCTGGTTCATGAGCGCGATGCATCCGAGGGGCGCCACGAACGGCTCCGCCGTGCGCCTGTATCTCCTGGGCGGCATGCCGAAGTGCCTGCTGAACAGGCGGGAGAAGCTCCCCTGGCTGGCGAAGCCCAGCGCAAGGCCGATCTGCGTGGCCGGCTCGTCGGTGGACACGAGCATCTCCCGCGCGCGCTCCAGCCGTGCTCGCGTGCGGCATTGCAGCGGCGTCTCGCCGAAGAGGGCGCTGAACTGGCTGATGAAATGCGAGGTCGACAGGCGGGCTTCCGCCGCCAGGTGCGCCACGCTGGCCGGCGGCTCCAGTTCGCACTGGAGGCGCCGGCGGGCATCGCACATTCGCTTGAGCAGGCCGGGGGAGATCATGGCGGGGCAGGGCGGAGGCCGGGCGTGGTTGCGCGCATTGTCGCCACGCCCCGTGCCGGACGCCACCTATGAGCCCGCCTGCCGATGTGGCACCATCGCCGCCTGCGGACAACGGCCCTGCCTGCCGGGGTTGCCGGATTGGCCGCTGCCGGGCTCTCCCACCGCTTGGAGGAAGTCAAGATGTCTGCAGCCATGTTCGCCGCCTTGTTCTTCACGGTGGCACTCCTCGTCACTACGGCGTACTTCATCATGGGCTCCATCCCGCTCCTGGTGCTGAAGCACGACACGCCGCTCGACGCCCGCTTCGTGCGGGGCTTCTTCAACATCTACTACGTCGCGGCATTCGTCACCGCCTCGGCGACCGCGCTCAGCTTCGCCACTGCCGGCCGCCTGTGGATCGCCGCCGGTGCCGCCGTGCTGGCGGCGATCTCGGTCGTCCTGCGCCGGAAAGTCATTCCGAAGATGGACGCGCTCGGGGCGCAGATCCAGTCGAACTACATGGATGCGATACCGGGGTTCCGCAGGACCCACGTCATCGCGATCCTGATCAACATCGCTCAGCTGGCGGCCATCGTCTGGTGCCTCATCGCGGTGGGAAAGTGAGCCTCCGCGCCGCGGGGCGGCGTCGATAGGACAATCGGGGGCAGCCATCAATTCCGAACACAGCCACGACCATGTCCCGTCTCGACGACCCCCTCCACGACGCCGAAATCGGCTCCCGCGACAGCACCCTCGACACCACCCGCATCGACGACGTGCGCATCGGCGCCGTCCGTCCGCTCATCACCCCGGCGCTGCTGCAGGAGCGCGTGCCCGTTCGCGACAACACGCTGGCGCTGGTCGAAGGTAGCCGCGCCGCCATCGCCGACGTGCTGCACGGCCGCGACGACCGGCTGGTGGTGGTGGTCGGCCCCTGTTCCATCCATGACCACGACCAGGCCATCGAGTACGCGCAGCGCCTGAAGAAGGTGGCCGACTCCCTGCAGGACGACCTGCTCATCGTGATGCGCGCCTACTTCGAGAAACCGCGCACCACCGTCGGCTGGAAGGGCTACATCAACGACCCGCACCTGGACGGCAGCTTCGCGATCAACGAAGGCCTGGAGCGCGCGCGCCGCCTGCTGCTCGAGCTGACCACCCTGGGCCTGCCGACCGGCACCGAGTTCCTCGACCTGCTGAGCCCGCAGTTCATCGCCGACCTGATCGCCTGGGGCGCCATCGGCGCACGTACCACCGAGAGCCAGAGCCACCGGCAGCTGGCGTCGGGCCTGAGCTGCCCGGTCGGCTTCAAGAACGGCACCGACGGCAGCATCAAGGTCGCGGCCGACGCCATCCTCGCGGCGCGTGCGCCGCATGCCTTCATGGGCATGACCAAGATGGGCATGGCCGCCATCTTCGAGACCCGCGGCAACGACGACTGCCACGTGATCCTGCGCGGCGGCAAGGCCCCCAACTACTCGGCCGCGGATGTCGCGGCCTGCTGCGACACCCTGGCGGCAAGCGGCCTGCGGCCCCAGGTGATGATCGACGTCTCGCACGGCAACAGCAGCAAGCAGCACCAGCGGCAGATCGTGGTCGCCGAGGACGTGGCGACGCAGATCGCGGGCGGCGAGAGCCGCATCACCGGCATCATGATCGAGAGCCACCTGGAAGAAGGGCGGCAGGACCTGAAGCCGGGCGTCGCGCTGAAGCACGGTGTCTCGATCACCGATGCATGCATCGGCTTCGCGCAGACGGTGCCTGTGCTGGAGGGGCTGGCCTCGGCGGTGAAGGAGCGGCGGAGGTTGTCGAAGGGGTGAGGCTGCGATGGCGCGCCGCGCCATCAGGGCCGATTTCCCTCTGCCCCTACGGTGAGGGAACGACGAAAGCCCGCAGCTCGGCCATCTTTCCATCGCGGAATCGCCAGACATCGCAGTACGCATGGGGCCGTGCGTTTCCCTCCTGGTCCGGTAGCGTGATCTCGCCGAGTGCCGCAACGAAGTCGCCGTCGCCGATCATCTGGTGAACCTCGAACTGGGGCGGCTCCTTGTACGCGACGGCCATCCATTCGCGAACGGCCTGCTTGCCCCGCAGGATCGTGTCGCCCACGAAGTTCCAGACGGTGTCTTCGGTGCAGAACGTCAGGAACCCTTCGAAGTCGCCCTTCATGATTGCGGCGTTGGCGTTCGCGAGGACTGTCTTGTGGTCTTCGGGCATCTTGGCGTCTTCTTCATCAATGGCGGTGGGGCCCGCGCGAGCGGTCAATGAATCACGGCCGTGACGCGCATCTCGAATCGCATCGCCGGTGCCGCGAGCTCAGCGACGCCGACCTCGGTCCAGATGGGGGCGTGGTCCGGCATGTACTGGCGGTACAGCCGCGCGATGGTCCGGTTCACCTCGGGAGGAAATCCTCCGACGTGATACGTGTTCACATGCACGACATGGCCCCAGTGCGCCCCGGCGGTTGCCAGGGTCTTCTCGACGTTCCGGAATGCCTGCGTGATCTCTTCCTCGAGCGACTCGGGGAATTGCATTTCGTCGTTCCAGCCTCCCTGGCCTGAGATTTCGACACGGTCGCCGATCTTCACGGCTTGCGAGTAGTGCAGCGCCTCGTGCAGGGCGGGCCCATATCCGGGAGTGACGAAGAATTCGGGTCGGGTCATGGCAGTCCTTTGATCGGTTGATTGATTTGTTGCTTGGCGAAGGCGCTTCTCCTTCTGCATGGTCTGTACTCTAGTGACCGGACATGCGCCGATAAAGAAGCAATGCCGGCCATCACAATTTGGCCAACCCAAACAATCGCGACCGCGATTCGCGGGGGCCGAACCCTCAAGGTCTAAACTGCAACCCCGCTTCTTGCAGGAGACAAACCTCATGACCCGATTGCTCGTGCGCAGCTTCGGCGTTTCGCTCGACGGTTTCGCGGCCGGCCCCGATCAGAGCCTGCAGCACCCATTGGGCGTTCGCGGCCCCGAACTCATGGACTGGTTCTTTCCCACGCGCGTCTGGCAGCAGATGCAGAAGACGGGCGAGACCAACGGCGAGACCGGTGTCGACAACGAGATGGCCGAGCAGGGCTTTGCCGAGATGGGCGCCTGGATCCTCGGGCGCAACATGTTCGGGCCGGTGCGCGGCCCGTGGCCCGACGAGAGCTGGAAAGGCTGGTGGGGCGACGAGCCCCCGTACCACGTGCCGGTCTTCGTGCTGACCCACCATGCCCGCGCGCCGCTGGCAATGAAAGGCGGCACGACCTTCCACTTCGTCACCGGCGGCATCCACGATGCGCTCGAGCAGGCAAGGGCCGCCGCGGGTGGTCGCGACGTGCGCCTGGGCGGCGGTGCGGCTACCGTGCGTGAATACTTGAAGGCCGGCCTGATCGACGAACTGCACCTGGCCGTGCGGCCGGTGCTGCTGGGCAAGGGCGAAGCACTGTTCGCCGGCCTGGATCTGCCGGCGCTGGGCTACAGATGCGAACGGCAGGTGGCGGGCGAGCGCGCCACGCACATGTTCCTGCGCCGCAACGGGTCTTGATACGAGCGGTCCGCCGCGCGGCTACTCGGCCCCTTCAACAATCCGCATATCCCGCTCCGCGCCATCGCCCAGGGCTGCAAGCGCCGCCTGGTACGCGGGGCTGTCGTGCACGGTCGTGGCTTGCTCGACACTGTCGAACTCGATCAGCGTGGTGCGCTCGGCAAGGCCGTGTTCGTAGACCTTGGCCGGCAGGCCGCGTGCCAGGAAGCGACCGCCGCCGGCGGTGATGGCGGGGGCGGCCAGCTTTGCATAGGCCGCGAGCTTGTCGGTGTCCTTGATGGCGCGGTATGCGCTGATCCAATAGGCTTTTGCCATGGTGATTCCACTCCGTTGTTCGGCGAGCAATATAAAGCGAACACCGTGAACGCATCGGGGCCATGAGCCGAAAGCCCCGTGCCTGTACTGCCCGAAGGAGGCCGATCGATGCTGAGAGGAAGCTGTCTCTGCCAAGGCGTGGCGTTCGAGATCGACGGCGCGCTGAAAGACCCGCTCTACTGCCATTGCTCGATGTGCCAGAAGGCGCATGGCACCGCCTTCCGCGCGCGAGCCAAGGTGCTGGCGAAAGAGTTTCGCTGGAGCAGGGGTGAAGAACTGGTCCGCTACTACGAGTCGTCGCCCGGCGAGTACCGCGGGTTCTGCTCGGTGTGCGGCTCCAGCCTCATCAGCAAGTTCGACGTGAAGCCGGCCGTCTATGGGCTGGCACTCGGCGTGCTCGACGACGATCCGCAGGTCAGGCCTCTGTGCCATGTGTTCGTCGGGTCGAAGGCGCCGTGGTTCGAGATCACCGACTCATTGCCCCAGCACGAGGCGCTGCCTCCCGGTGCAGGCAAGCCCAGGGAGCCGCACGCCGGCACCTGAGTGCCTCGACCAGATCACACCGGCGCGTAGGCCCCCGTGCCTCCGGGCCAGCGCGTGAGCACCTCGTAGCCCTCGGGCGTCACGGCCACCATGTGTTCCCACTGGGCGGACAGCGACCGGTCTTTCGTCACCACCGTCCACCCGTCGGCCAACTGCCTGGTCTCGCTCCTGCCTGCGTTGAGCATCGGCTCGATGGTGAAGATCATTCCCGGCACCAGCCTGAGCCCTTCGCCGCGCCGTCCGAAGTGCAGCACCTGCAGGTCCTCGTGATAGACCTGCCCGATGCCGTGCCCGCAGTATTCGCGCACCACGCTGAAATGCTCGCGGTGGGCGACCGACTGGATGGCGTGGCCGACATCGCCAAGAGTCGCTCCGGGCCTGACCTCGCGGATGCCGGCCAGCATGGCCTCGTACGTCGTCTCCACCAGGCGCCGGGCCAGCACGCTGGGCTCTCCCACGAAGAACATGCGACTGGTGTCGCCGAACCAGCCGTCCTTGATGACGGCGACGTCGATGTTGACGATGTCGCCCTTCTTCAAAATCTTGTCGGCCGAGGGGATGCCGTGGCACACCACCTGGTTGACGGATGTGAGGATGGTCTTGGGATAACCCAGGTACCCCACGTTGGCCGGGATGGTGCCCTGCACGTTCACGATGTAGTCGTTGCAGATCCGGTCGAGCTCTTCCGTGCTCACGCCGGGCACGACATGGGGCTCGATCATGCCCAGGACCTCCGCTGCGAGCCTGCCTGCCTGCCGTGCCAGCTCGATCTGCTCGGCGGACTTGATGACGATGCCGCGTGCCATCAGCGCTTTCCGGCGGCGGAAGGCGACCGGGCCTTCGCTGGTTGGGCTGTGGCAGCCGCGAGGATGTCCAGGCCACCCGAGAGTTCGGCCTGTATCAGCAGCTGGCAGATTTCCCGGTGGTCCAGCTCCGGGTGCAGCTCGGTCAGCATGCCGACGCGCATCCAGTGCTCGGCCTGGCCGTTGATGGACCTGCCCAGGGCGTTGCCTGCCACGCGCAGGTTTTCGTGCATGAGGTCGGAGATTTTGACGATGCCCATCGGTAGATTTTGTATGAAACGTATGCGAAGTGTATATGTTTCGTAGGCGCAATGAAAATCCCGGCAAACCAGCCAGATCCAGCCAGGTCGACTGGGCACACGCTGCAGGAGGCCCATCGGCAGCACGGGCATTTCCGTTGACCGCCGGCCCCGTCCGCTAGACTTCCCCGATGCGTCGGCGTTTCGCAATTTTTCTGGTCCTGCTTTCGGTGCTCTGGCAATCCTTTGCCATTGCCGGGCAAGCGACCGCATTCGCCGACGCGGAGGAAGTCGCCCACGCGGCACTTCACTGGCAGGAAGAGGGCCACCACCATCACGACGATGGCTCGGTCACCCAGGACGATTCCGACGAATCGCTCCAGCATCTCGCCTTCGACGGCTGCCTGAGCACCTCGGTGCTCTGGCAGAGCGCTTCCTTCTCGTTCGCGCCGATCGGCGGCGCGCCTCCCCTGATCGCGGACGAAGCCGCGATTCCTTCGCCGCACCTCGCCGGCCTGCGACGACCTCCCAGACTGACCGCCTGAAAACGTCCTTGCTCACCCTGCGCTCGCGCGGGTGGGTCGTTTTCATGCGGGCGACCACTGCCGACTGATTCCGCACGCCTTTCGCCGCGCGGAGTCGGCGGGCACTGTCGCCGCCACCTCAGTCAGGAGTCTTGTGAAATCCGTCCCATGGTTCGTTCCCTGCGCCATCGCAGGAAGCGTGCTTCTCGGGGCCGTGCCTGCCATCGCGCAGCCGGCTCCTCCCGTTCCTTCTGCCGTTACGCCGGGTGGCGTGACGCTCACTCAGGCCTTCGAGGCAGCGTGGCTGCGAGCCGTGCAGGCCCGGGAGTCCGATGCCCAGAGCCGACGCGCACGCGCCGAGCAGGCGGCGGCGGGCAGCCTCTGGGCCGCGCCGCCGGCCATCGAGGTGAATCACCTCAACGATCGCCTGCATTCCAACGCCGGGCGCCGTGAGACCGAGGTCGGCCTCGTCTGGCCCTTGTGGCTGCCCGGCCAGCGCGACGCCCGTGCCGCGGCAGCCGACGCGGAGTCGAAGCTGGCGGATGCCGGTACCCAGGCCGCGCGACTTCGCCTGGCTGGCCAGGTGCGCGAGTCGGCATGGAGGCTGTCGTCGACTCGGGCCGAAGCCGCATCGGTGGCCGCGCAGGCGCGCTATCTGCAAGGCGTTTCGGACGACGTGCAGCGGCGGGTCCGGGCCGGAGACCTGGCTAGGGCCGACGCACTGGCCGCGCGCGCCGAGCTTCTGGAGGCGCAGTCCGCTCAAGGCGATGCCGATCAGCGATTGCAGGCGGCTCGCGCCCAGTGGCGCACGCTGACCGGGCTCGAGGCCCTGCCGCAGGTTCAACCGCCATCGCCGGCAAGCCTTGCCGATGCGGCCCTGCCCAGCGAAGAGCATCCTGAACTGCGCGTTGCCGCCCAGTCGGTCGAGCGCGCGCGCAAGCGCCTGGATTCGGTCAACCTGTCGCGCCGCGACCCGCCCGAACTCTCCGTGAAGTACCGCGAGGAATCGCCGGGCTACGGTGAAGCGGCCCAGCGCGGCATCGGCATCGGCCTTCGGATTCCGTTCGGCACCGAAAGCAGGAATGCTCCTTTACAGGCTGCTGCCATAGGCGAGCTCGATGTGGCCGAAGCCGCCGAGCAGCGGGTGCGGGCACAGCACGACGCGGACCTGATGCTGGCCCGCAGCGCGCTGCAGAACGCGGCGAGGCAGCTCGACGCCACGCGCGACCGCGCCGGGCTGCTGCGCGAGCGCGCCCGGCTGATCGATGCCTCGTTCAAGGCCGGCGAAACGTCTCTTCCCGATCTTCTGCGCGCCGCCAACGCGGCGGCACAGGCCGACTCGGCGTTCGCACGCCAGCAGGCGGCACTGGGCCTGGCACACGCCCAACTCCAACAAACACTCGGACTTCTTCCATGATCGATTTTTCCAACACCTTGCAGCACGGGTGGCGGCGTCTGCTGTCGCCGCTCGCTGCCTTTCTGGTCCTGCTCTGCACTGCAGGCGCTGCCATGGCCTCACCGGGTGCGCACGGCCCCAACGGCGAGCACCTCGACGGCCCCGCCCAGGCCGTGACCGGCGCCAGCAGCGCGCCGCGCATGGAGGCCAAGTCCGAAGCCTTCGAGCTGGTCGGATACCTGCGCGACGACGAGTTCTCGATGCTGGTGAACCGCTTCGAGACCAATGAGCCCGTGCTCGACGCGAAGGTGGAAGTCGAGACCGGCGCACTGAAAGCACCGGCCAGGTTCCACTCGGACCTCGGCGACTACGCGGTGGACGATGCCGCCTTCCTCAAGGCCCTGAAGGCACCGGGCACTCACGCCGTGGTGGTCACGATCATCGCGGGAGCCGAATCCGACCTGCTCGACGGCACCCTTCAAACCGCTGGAGCAACAGCGGGCTCGGGCGCGCATGCCCATGACGACGGACACGGCCATGGCATCCCGGTGGCGGCCTGGCTTGCCATCGCCCTGGCCGCAATCGGCGGCCTGATCTATGCCCTGAGCCGCTGGCCGGCTCGCAAGGTCGCAGCACAGAACGGAGGTGCCCGATGATCCGCAGCCGCAGAAGCATTGCCGCGGGTATCGCCGTCGCCCTGAATCTGGCCGCATCCAGCGGCGCATTCGCTTCCCCGGGGGCCCACGGCCCCAACGGCGAACACCTCGATGCGCCGGGCAGCGGCAGCACCGCGAGCGGGCTGGCCCGGTTGCCGGACGGCAGTGTGCAGGTGCCGATGCTGGCCCAGCGGCGAATGGCCATCCGCACGATGCTCGCCAGCGAAAGCGACGCCAACGCCACGGTCGAGCTTCCGGGCCGCGTCGTGATCGACCCCAACGCGGGTGGCCGCGTGCAGGCGGTGCATGGCGGCCGTGTCGAGCCGGGGCCGGCAGGCCTCCCGGTCGCCGGTCAGGCGGTGAAGAGGGGAGAGGTACTGGCCTATGTGCAGCACCACGCGGAACCCTATGCGCTCGCCAACCAGCAGGCGCAACTGGCGGAACTGCGCAGCAACCGCGAGCTGGCCGCGCAGCGGCTCCAGCGCCTCCAGTCGCTGGAGGGCACCGTGCCGCGCAAGGACATCGATGCCGCACGGGCCGAATTCCAGAGCCTGTCGGCCCGGGAGAAGAGCATCGGTGCCAGCCTCGGTTCACGCGAGACACTGACCGCGCCCGTCTCCGGCGTCATCGCCCGGGCCGATGCGGTCGCGGGGCAGGTCGTCGATGCACGGGAGGTGCTGTTCGAGGTGGTCGATCCCTCCCGTGTGCTGGTGGAGGCGACTACGGCCGATTCGGCACTGCCGGCGCGCGTCGGCGATGCTTCGTTGCAGGGCGTGGCGGGCGTCAGGCTCAAGCTGCTCGGCGCGGCGCGCTCCCTGCGCGACGGCGTGCTTCCGCTCACCTTCCGGGCGCAGCCGGAGAAGGCGGGCACGGCAATGCCCCTGGCGGTCGGGCAGCCGGTCACGGTGGTGGCCGCACTCGACGAGCGCGTCAAGGGCTTCGTGCTGCCCGCCCAGGCCGTCGTGCGCAACAGCGCCAACGAGCCGGTCGTCTGGATCAAGTCCGGCGCCGAGCGCTACGTCCCGCAGCCGGTGCGATATCGCTCGCTCGATGCCGCCACGGTCGTCGTCGTCCAGGGCCTTGGCGCCGACAACCGCGTGGTGGTGCAGGGCGCACCGCTTATCGCGCAGATCCGCTGAACGGAGCAGCCACTCATGTTCAACTGGATCGTTCGAAACAGCCTGCACAACCGCCTGTTCGTCCTGGCGATTGCGCTGCTGCTGCTGGTCTACGGCGCCATCACCGCATGGCGCACTCCCGTCGACGTCTTCCCGGACCTCAACAAGCCGCTGGTGACGGTGCTGACCGAAGCCGGAGGCATGGCGCCGGAAGAGGTCGAGCAGCTCGTCACCTTTCCGCTGGAAACGGCGCTCAACGGAATGCCGGGCGTGACCCGCGTGCGTTCGACCTCCGGCGTGGGCCTTTCCGTCGTGTATGCGGAGTTCGACTGGGGCACCGACGTCTACCGCAATCGCCAGCTCGTTGCCGAGCGCCTGGCACAGGTGCGCGAGCAGCTGCCCGCGGGCATCGCTCCGATCATGGGGCCCGTCTCCTCGATCATGGGCGAGGTGATGCTGATCGCGCTGCCGCTGTCGGCGGGTGACGGCAAGACCGGTGCCGACCCGATGCGGGCGCGCGAGTACGCCGATTTCGTGCTGCGGCCGCGCCTGCTCTCCATTGCCGGCGTGTCGCAGGTGATCCCCATCGGCGGCGACGTGCGGCAGCTGCGCGTGGAGCCCGACACGGCCCGCATGGCGCAGTTCGGCGTCTCCCTCACGCAGGTCGAGCAGGCGCTTCGCGGCTTCGCGGGCAACGCGGGCGGAGGTTTCATCGACCTCAACAGCCGCGAGTACCTGATCCGGCACCTGGGGCGCACCAACCGCGTGGAAGACCTGCAGGGCATCGCCGTCGCCTGGAAGGATGGCCGCGCCGTCCTGCTCAGCCAGGTGGCCGAGGTCCGCTTCGCGGCGAGCATGAAGCGCGGGGACGCTGGCTACAACGGCGCGCCCGCAGTGATCGTGAGCGTGCAGAAGCAGCCCGCGGCCGATACCGTGCAACTCACGGGTGCCATCGAAGCTGCACTCGGCGAACTCAAGCAGGGTCTGCCGGCGGGCCTGGCAGCGCCGAAGGTGCTCTTCCGGCAGGCCGATTTCATCGAAGCCTCCATCGGCAACGTGAGCGAAGCCCTTCGCGACGGCGCCATCATGGTGGCGATCGTGCTGTTCGCGTTCCTGCTTTCGGCCCGAACCACGATCATTTCGCTGGTGGCGATTCCGCTGTCTCTGGCGGTCACCGCGCTGGCCTTCAAGCTGTTCGGGCAATCCATCAACGTCATGACGCTCGGTGGACTGGCCATCGCCATCGGCGAACTGGTCGACGACGCCGTGGTCGACGTCGAGAACATCGTGCGCCGGCTGAGGCAGAACCGTGCCGCCGGCAGCCCCTTGTCCACGCTGGAGGTGGTGCGCAGGGCCAGTGTGGAAGTCCGCTCGGGCATCGTGTACGCCACGGTGATCGTGGTGCTGGTGTTCGTGCCGCTCTTCGCGCTGCCGGGCATCGAGGGCCGTTTGTTCTCGCCCCTGGGCATTGCCTACATCGTGTCCATCCTGGCCTCGATGCTGGTGTCGATGACCGTCACGCCGGTGCTGTGCCACTACCTGCTGCCGAGGATGAAGCGGCTCGACCATGGCGACAGCCCGCTGGTCGCGCGCCTGAAGCGCTGGGACGAGAAGGTGCTCGGCTGGTCGTTCGGCCGCGCGAAGATGCTGATCGCCATGGCGGCGCTGGCGGTCGCGGCTGCTGCCGCGAGCGTGCCGTTCTTTCCTCGCGCCTTCCTGCCGGCCTTCAACGAGGGCTCGCTCGTGCTGGGCATGGTCTTCAACCCCGGCACGGCGCTGGCCGAGGCCAACCGCATGGGCGCGCTCGCCGAGACCCTGATTGCCGGGGTTCCCGAGGTCACCCAGGTCGGGCGGCGCACCGGCCGGGCCGAGCTCGACGAGCATGCCGAAGGCGTGCACTCGGCCGAGATCGACGTCGATCTGAAGCGCTCCGCGCGCGACCGCGAGGCCGTGATGGCCGACATCCGCGCGCGGCTCTCGGTACTGCCTGCGCAGGTTGCCATCGGCCAGCCGATCTCCCACCGGCTGGACCACCTGCTGTCGGGCGTTCGCGCGCAGATCGCGCTGAAGATCTTCGGCGACGACACCGACACGCTGCGCGGCCTCGGCGAGCAGATGCGGCAGGGCCTCTCGGGCGTGCCGGGCCTCGTCGACCTGACGGTGGAGAAGCAGGTGCTGATCCCGCAGATCACCGTGCGCCTCGATCAGCGCAAGCTCGCCCAGACGGGGCTTGCGCCAGGGGAGGCCATCCGCATCCTGCAGGCTCTGACCGACGGCGCCCACGGCGCGGAGATCGTCGACGGCCTGCGGCGCTACGACCTCGTCCTGCGCCTGCCCGACGGCAAGCGCAGCCCGCAGGACCTTGCCGCGACGCTGATCGACACCCCCGCCGGGCGGCTGCCGGTATCGGCCATCGCAACGGTCGAGGAAACCGACGGGCCGAACCAGATCGGGCGCGAGAACGGGCGCCGGCGCATCGTGGTGTATGCGAACACCGATGGCTCGGACATGGCGCGCGTGATCAAGGACATCCGCGCGGTGATCGCCAGGACGAACCTGCCGCCGGGAACCTTCGTGAGCCTCGAAGGCCAGTTCCAGGCGCAGGAGCAGGCCGTCACGCTCATCGTGGGCCTGTCGCTGATCTCGCTGGCGATGATCTTCCTGGTGCTGTACGCGCGCTACAAGTCGGTGGTGCTGGCCGGTATCGTCATGGCCAACATCCCGCTCGCGCTCATCGGCAGCGTGGTGGCGATGTGGCTCGCGGGCGTGAGCCTTTCCGTCGCCTCGATGGTTGGCTTCATCACCCTGGCCGGCATCGCAACGCGCAACGGCATCCTGAAGATCAGCCACTACATCAACCTGTGCAGGTTCGAGGGAGAAAGCTTCGGGCAGGCCATGATCGTCCGCGGCTCGCTGGAACGCCTGACCCCGGTGCTGATGACCGCGCTGGTCGCCGCCTTCGCACTCACGCCGCTGCTGCTGGCCGCGGATGCGCCGGGCAAGGAAATCCTGCACCCGGTCGCGGTCGTGATCTTCGGCGGCCTCGTCAGTTCGACGCTGCTCGACACGCTGCTCACGCCGGTCGTCTTCTGGCTCGTCGGCAAGGAGCCCATGGAGCGTCTGCTTCGCGACGAGCCGGAAAGCTCATCTTCGTCTTCGGGGCTGCAGGAGGCGTACTGACGCACGGCTCCGGTTCTCCAGGCCCCCTCGGCGCCGCCTTTCGAAGTGCGCCGAAAATGAACACAGGAACCCAGACATCATGAAATTCCCGGCATTCAAAAGCCTTTGCGCAGCCGTCTTGCTGTCCTCGTCGGCAGTAGCCACCATGCCCGCGCTCGCCCACGGCGCGGCGCCGGCCCGGCACGGCGGCGTGGTGCAGACCGCGAGCGACATGTCCTTCGAACTCGTGGCCGTTGCCGATGGCGCGGCCCTCTACGTGGTCGACCACGACGATGACTACGACGCCAAGCAGATGAGCGGCAAGCTGACCGTCCTCAACGGCACCGAGAAGTCCGAGGCCGAGCTGAAGCCGGCTGGCGGCAACAAGCTGGAGGCCAAGGGAGTCAAGCTCGGCAAGGGCGCCAAGGTGGTCGCGGCGGTGACGGAAGGCCGCAAGACCATCACCGTCCGTTTCACGGTGAAGTAGGCCTCTCATGACCACAACGCACCTCTCCCTGCCTGCCGTACGTGGCGGATTGCTCGCGCTGCTTGCAGCGCTTCTCTTCGGCGTCAGCACGCCGCTCGTCCAGCATTTCGGCAAGGGACTGGGTGCATTCACGACCGCCGCGTTGCTCTACGCGGGCGCGGCGGCCGTAGGCCTGGCCTCGCGCCAGCGGATAGAACGGGAAGCCCGCGTGGTGCGAGGCGATGTGCCACGGCTCCTGTCGATGGCTGCGTTCGGCGCCGTGCTCGGTCCCGTGGCGTTGGCCTGGGGGCTGCAACATACGAGCGGCACCAGTGCTTCGCTGATGCTGACGCTGGAAGCGCTGTTCACGGCGCTGCTGGCGCGGCTGCTGTACCAGGAGACGATGGACCGGCGCGTGTGGGCCGCGATGCTGCTCCTGCTGGTCGGCGGTGTGGCGCTGGTGCTGGACCAGGGGCGCAGCGGCGCCACGCAGCTGTGGGGCATGCTCGCCGTGCTGCTCGCCACCGCCGCCTGGGGCGCGGACAACACGCTCTCGCGGGCGCTGGCGGAACGCGACCCGGGGCAGGTCGTGCTGGGAAAGGCGGCCATCGGAACGATGGCGACTACCGTTCTCGCGTGGCTGCTCGGCGAGCCGTTGCCGGGCTGGAGCGCCGCAATGGTGCTGTTCGCAATCGGCGCGAGCGGCTACGGGCTGAGCCTGCGTTTCTATCTGCTCGCCCAGCGAGCCTTCGGCGCGGCGCGCACCGGTTCTGTGTTCGCCTTTGCTCCGTTCATCGGCGCCGCCTTCGCCATTGCGCTGGGCGACCGCAGCGGAACATGGGTGATGGCCGCCGGCGGCATCCTGATGATGCTGGGCGTTGCGTTGCACCTGGCGGAGTCGCATGGCCATGAGCACGAGCATGAGCGCCTGGAGCACGAGCACGCTCATCGCCATGACGACGGCCATCACGATCACACGCACGACGTGCTCCCGGTGGGATCGCACAGCCATCCGCATGTGCACGAGCCGATCCGGCACGCGCATCCTCACGTTCCCGACGTGCACCATCAGCACATTCATTGAGTCGGGGGCTGGCGTGATCCGGCTGCGATGCGTCGCGGCTGCTAGTCCCCGTCCAGCCGATCCCGCCGCATGGCGCGCCAGAGAGTGAGGTCGTAGGTGATCTTCAGAAGCCCGCACGCGATGAGCGGCAACGAGATCCATCCGGCCGCGAACAGCGCGCCGCTGATCGTCGGGCTGATGGCCGCGGCCAGGCTTCGCGGCACGGCGGTGAAGCTCGCGGCCGCGCTGCGTTCGGCCGGCGTCACCACCGCCATCACATAGGCCGTTCGCGTGGGCACGTCCATCGAAGACAGCGAGCTGCGGATCATCAGCAGGCCCAGCGCGACCGGCAGGCTCGGCGCCAGCGCCGCGAGCACGAGGCAGACGTTGGCCGGCAGGTGCGTGAAGACCATGGTGTTGAGCAGGCCGATGCGCTGCGCGACCACAGGTGCCGCCAGTTGCGATGCCGCGCCCAGCAGGCCCGTCCAGAAGAAGAACACGCCTGCCTGGGCCAGCGATAAGCCGAACCGCTCCAGCAGCCAGAGCGACATCAGCGCGTTGACCGTCAGCCCGCCGGCGAAGGCGTCCACGCTGAAGAGCGCCGCCAGTCGCATCACGACACCGCGCGAGGGCCCGAGGGGTGCGGGCGCGACGGGGAGGCTGTCGGCGCTGCCGGCGCCTGCATGGGTCGGCAGATTCCGATAGAGCCAGAAGACGACCAGTCCGATCGCTGCATAGACCACGAACATTCCGCGCAGCGCATCGAGCCGCCCGAACCCGGTGTGCAGCACCAGCCAGTCCGGCACCGCCGCAGCCAGCGCGCCCAGGGCTGCGCACAAGGCGCCGAGCAGGCTGTAGCGGGCGAAGAGCGCGGTTCGTGCGTGGCCTTGCGCCGCGCTTGCCAGCCGTGCGTGCTCCAGAGGAAGGAACACGCTGACATCGCCCGAGCTGGGGTTGAGCGTGCCGACCAGCGCCACGACCAGCAAGGGCCAGAACGAGGAAAGGCCCGCGAAGCCGATGCCGGTGGCGGCCATCAGCAAGGCTGCGCCGCGAAGCAATCGCCCCGCCGCGAAGCGATACCCCCAGGCACCGACCGCGAGCGTCGCGAGTGCCGAGCCCAGCATCGTTGCCGTGCTGACGATGCCGACCTCCAGCGTTCCGAGCCCGATCGACAGCAGGTAGGCCGGCAGCAGCACGGCCATGTAGCCGTCGCCGAAGGCGCGAAGCCCCCGGGCGACGAGCAAGGGCAGGGCGCCCGGGTCGACCCCGGAGGGCAGCAGGCGCGCGAGGCTCATGCGTGAACGAGGAGCAGAAGTCGTGCTCATCGGCCTTGTCCCGGCGGACACGTCGAGCCGGCCGCATTCCCGCCTGGCAGCCTGGCCTCGAGAGGCCGGCCCGCGCTCTGCCACCCGTCGATGCCTCCGCGCAGGTAGCGCGCGTTCAGGCCCGCAGCGCGCAATCGCATGGCCGTGCTGCGCCCGACCTCGTGCCCGTAGACGCAATAGACGATCAAGGCGCGGTCCGGCGGAAGCTCGCCGGCCCAGCGGTCGACCTCGGCCGGGTCGAGCCAGCGCGCGCCCGGGATCGTCGACGTGGCCTTCTCGAACACCCCGGCTCGGCGAACATCGAGCAGCACGGCCCCGGCCACATCGTCCTGCGCCGCGCCGAAAGGCTCGCTGGCGGCATGCACTGCATGCTGGTAGCGCTCGTACACGCGGGCCCAATGGATGTTTTCCATGAAGGCATCGACATAGGCGCCTGCCGCGGCGCCGTGGTCGAGGTGGTAGGCATGCTCGTACATGTCGAGCGCCAGGATCGGCACGCCGCCCGCCAATGCGTGGGTATGGTCCGCGGCCCATTGGTTGACCAGCGTGCCCTCGCGCCGCTGGAAGACCAGCAGCACCCAGCCCGAGCCGCCGCCGAGCGCCTTGCCCATGGCCGAGAACTCCTCGCGCCATCGCTCCATGCTGCCGAAGCTGGCCGCGAGCGCCAGCGCCATGGCCGGCTCCATCGTGTGGCCATCGCCCCCGAGCGATGAGAAGTACAGCTCGTGCAGCAGCATCGAGTTGCTCGCGATCAGCTCTTCCCGCTTGAGGCCGTTGAGCTCGAAGCCCGGGGTGGCTGCGAACGGCGTTGCGGCGAGCCGCGTGCGGATGGCGTTGAGGCGCTTGACGGCGCCACCGTAGTTGTTCTGGTGATGGCTGTTCAGAAGCTTTGCCGACAGGCCACGCAGCGTGGCGGGATCGAACGGCAGGGCCTGGATTCGTGCGTCCATGGCGACTCCTTCAGCGCAGCAAGGGCAGCGACAAGGTCACCGCCAGCCCGACGGCCGCGCAGGCACCGAGCAGCGGCATCACGCCGACCTTGAAGCGGAACAGCGCAATCACCGCGGCCACTGCGATCAGCGCCGAGGCCGCGTCGAAATGGCCGCCGAAGCCCTTGGGCCACAGCACGTGGTAGGCGAAGAAGAGCGCCAGGTTCAGGATCACGCCCACCACCGCCGCCGTGATGGCCGACAGCGGCGCGGTGAAGCCCAGCTTGCCGTGCGTGGCCTCGATGGCGGGGCCGCCCGCCAGCACGAAGATGAACGACGGCAGGAAGGTGAAGAAGGTCACCACCGTTGCTGCCAGCGCGCCCGCCAGGAACAGCGAGTCGGGTCCCAGCACCTGCTTCAGCCAGCCGCCGACGAAGCCGACGAAGGCCACCACCATGATCAGCGGCCCCGGCGTGGTTTCTCCCAGCGCCAGCCCGTCGATCATCTGCGCGCCGGAGAGCCACTGGTGGTGCTCGACGGCACCCTGGTAGACGTAGGGCAGCACCGCGTAGGCGCCGCCGAAGGTCAGCAGCGCCGCCTTGGTGAAGAACCAGCCCATCTGGGCGAGCGTGCTGTCGAACCCCAGTACTGCGACGAGGGCTCCCATGGCCAGCAGCCAGAGGCCCATCCCGAAGGCAATCACCTTGAGCAGGTGCCGGCGCGAGAAGCGGGCATGCGGCGGCGTGGGCGTGTCGTCGTCGATCAACGCGGGGCCGTAGCCCTGCCTTGCGTTGCCGTGGCCACCACCGAGCGCGAAGACGCCGGGCGCCCGTCGTGCGCCGAAGTGACCGATGAGGCCGGCTGCAAGCACGATGGCGGGAAACGGCGTGTCGAAAGCAAAGATGGCCACGAAGGCCGCGCCCGCGATGCCCCACATCCACCCGTTCCTGAGCGCGCGGCTGCCGATGCGGTGCGCCGCGTGCAGCACCAGCGCCGTGACCGCCGGCTTGATGCCGTAGAAGATGCCCGCCACCACCGGCACGTTGCCGAAGCGCAGGTAGATCCACGACAGCGCGATCAGGATGAACAGCGAGGGCAGCACGAACAGCGCACCGGCCACGATGCCGCCCCAGGTGCGGTGCATGAGCCAGCCGATGTAGGTGGCCAATTGCTGGGCTTCGGGGCCGGGCAGCAGCATGCAGAAGTTCAGCGCGTGCAGGAAGCGCTTCTCGCTGATCCAGCGCCGCCGCTCGACCAGCTCGGCGTGCATGATCGCGATCTGTCCGGCGGGGCCACCGAAGCTGATGAAGCCGAGCTTGAGCCAGAAGCGGAAGGCTTCGGCGAAGGAGATGGGCTCGGGGGGCGCGGAAGGCGCGAGTGAAGAAGTGTCGGGCAAGGCGGTGTCCACGGAAGGCTCCGTTGTGAGTCACCAGCGCTTGGACGGGACACCGTCTTTCCTTGCAGACCGGGAGGCTGTTTTCCCGGGGAAACAATCGTAGCAGAGCCAAAGCGCCATGAAACGCGTTGCCCGGGAACGCGCGCCGCGACCAGTGCCATTGCCCCAAGGCCGTGCCGGATTCGAGCTTGACGCCCGCCGTCGGCACCGCTTACATTGCCCCCGCCTCGTGATGAGCGGGGCCGGGTTTGGAAGCCCGCTGACATCCTGCGACGAAAGCCGCAGCTACCGCACATGGTCTGCGGCTTTTTCGTTTGCGCCTATTTTTTAGGCGGCTCGAACGGGAGGGCTCGCGCCCTGCCGGTTTCCGCAAGGATGTCCCGGTCTTCCAACCCGTTCGAGCTGCCGCCTTCGTTTGGAAGCGAGGGCGTCGGTTTCTGCAAATCGACATCCTTGGGAGGCCCACACATGGCCAATGCTTCTTCAAATGACGCGGGCACGAGCACCCGTGCCGCCAGTGCTTCGTATCGCCCCTCGGCCCAGTTCAAGCCCTTCGAATGGGTGCAGGGCGACCGGCTCGATTCTTCCCGGCAGTGCCAGGCCGAATTCCTGAACGTCGCCCGCGACATCGTTCAAGGCGCGCAAACGCTGGTCCAGCTGCTCGGCTGGGACGAAGACAGGCGCGATGCCGCCGCATCAGATGCAGACCCCGCGCCGCTCTTCGAGGCGAGCCAGCGCGACTCGCTGCAGCGGCTTCTGTCCGCGACGCTCGGCATGCTTCACGCCCGGATCGAAGTCCAGTGCGAGGCACTGACGGGCTAGGGCCGGCGCCTGTCCTATCCGGCCTTCAAAGGGCCGGCGAACCTGTAGGTATTGAGAAGGAGCCCGGACGGCGTCGTCTTCGTGCTGACGAATTCGAAGGCGCGTCCCGGCGTTCCCTCGGCGAAGAAGCGTTTGCCCGTACCCACGAGAACCGGATAGACGATCAGCATGACTTCATCCGCGAGCCCGTGCTCGAGCAGCGCAGACGTCAGCGTGGAACTGCCCCAGAGAACCAGGTCCGGGCCGGCCCGCGACTTGATGCGCCGCACGCCCTCGACGGCGTCCGGCCCGACGGCCTCGAACGGCCCCCACGCGAGGCTTTCCGGACGATGGGTGACGACATGCTTCGTTGCCGCATTCAGGCCGTCCGCCATCGGCCCCGTCGCCTTCGGCCAGAAGTCCGACCACATGTCGTAGGTGCGCCGGCCCAGCAGCAGGTCGAAGCGTGCGCCGTGCGCGGCGAGGACTTCATCTCGCCCGGCCGGGGTTCGATAGGGCGCGGTCCAGTCGGCGTAGGGAAAGCCGTCTTCGCCGGACGGCTGGATCACGCCGTCCAGCGATATGTGCTCCATGATCTTGAGCTTTCTCATTCGGGTCTCCGTGTGTGGTTGTTGGGGTTGGAGTGCCGGGGATGCTGAACTGTCCCCGGTATTCGCGCAACTCCATTTCTCATTGCAACTTTCTGTTGATCGACAAGACGTTCATCTGCAGCAGCCGGATGAGATGAATGACTTTCGTCAGATGGCAGGGAGTGCCTTTTCTTCCAGAATCGCGCGCCGGTGCCGCGGATGCCATCCGCGGACGCGAAGCTCGACAACGAAAGGGAAGAAGCAATGGGTTACGACGTCAGCAACCTTGCCGTGGATGTGCGCCTCATCCGGGAGCGCCTTGTTCCGTACATGCGCGCAGCCACCACGGATGGGCTGGATGACGTCGTGCGCGATGCGGCCCGCCGGCAACTCGTGGCCCATCATGCAGGCGCCTGGTGCAAGCGCCTCGTGAACCTGCAGCGCGCCATCTACGCCAGCCAGGAGAAGGCAGTGCGCGAGCGCGCCGGCGTGCCGCCCGGGGAGTCGTTCTCACAGCCGCTCGGTGGTACCGGCATTCCCGGCTTCGACGCGTACCAGGCGCATTGGGGGCGTCCCTATTACATCGAAGCCGACGACGCCGAAGAGGCCCTGCGCGAGCTGGCGGCCTACGAGGCTTGCGACATCGCCGCCGGCAAGTCGGTCGTCGATGCGGTCGCGTTGCGCATGCTCGCGAAGCTCGACGCGCGGCGCCATCTCGTCCGGCCCGATGCCAGACCCGAGGCCCTCGCCGTGCTCGATGGCTTCTATCCGCTGGCCGCGCACCTGCCGCCCGAAGAGGGCGCTCCGGACGAGGCGATGACTCCCGATGCCTTGAGGGACCGGATGCGCCGCCGCCTCGAACAGTGGCGGCACATCTGGGAATGCCGGGAAGACACCACGACCGAGATCGAGGCCGAAGGCTTCATGTGGCCCGAGCCGGCGAGCGAGCTCGTGGGCTCGATCTCCTACGAGATCGTCAACCTCGCGGCGCAGGTGCTGCCGAGCTGGCAGAGCCGGGGGCGGGTCTGGCCGACCGCATTGTTCGAACGCATCGGCGTGGACGTATCGCACGTCTTCGAGACGCCCGCCGCACTGTTCGCCGATCTGCTCCGTGACTTCCCGATGCTTCAGGAGAAGATGCGGACCACCATCCATTTCAACTACTCGCTCGGCGGTTACGTGCCGCCCGAGAAAACGGGGCTGCTGGTGGAGCTGCTGCAGAAGCACCGCCGCGCGCTCATCTTCGCCTGGGACGAAGACCCCGGCGGCGACGACATCGAGGCATTCGCGTCCGACTACCAGATGATTCTGGAGCCCGCGCTGCTGGCTGTGCGCAATGGCTACGGTTTCGTGGAGGCCTCGGAAGTCCAGCTCTGGCCTGCGAAGGATGAACTGGTCGAGGAAGGCTGACGATTGAATTGAAAGGGCGCGTTGGTCTCGCTCACCGGTACGGTGGCCTCTTGATCTGTCGATTGAGCTGATCCAGCCGTTCCATGGGGCTCATTCGCCGCTGCGCAGCGGCACGTTCGTCGCGCTCGCGCTCCCGCGCATCCCGCTGCAGGTTTTCCTTGAACGACTGCATCTGCTGCTCCTTGTCCCGCTGTTCGCGTTCGCGCATGCGCTTGTATTCGTCGTCCCTGCGCTTTTCCTCCTGCCACTTTTCGCGTTCCTCCCTCTCGCTCCATTCGTCGCGCCGGGGGCGACTTGCCGCCGATGTGTCGTCGTTCGAGGTACCTCTTGAAGATGCACACCCGGCGATGCCTACAAGCAGCATCGTCAGCGACAGTGCGCCCAGGCATGCGCGCCTCGACGGCGCCCTGTCCGGATGCATGGCGATGAGTTCCTCCGGTCGGGAATGGTTCTTGTGCTGGATCGGGCGCATGGGGGCTCCGTCTTCTTCCGCATGTCTCAGCTGCTGCTCAGCGATGAAGCAGGATCCGCGAAGCTGCCGCGCACGCGCCAGCCGTCGGGGGTGAGGGCCAGCACCTTGTCCGACAAGCCGTGCGGGCCGGCTTCGGCCCTGATCTTTCCGGCCGCAGCGCACATCAGCCCGAGGATCTGCCCGGGGCCGATCGTTTCGCCCGAAGCCTCGAAGCCGGCCTTGCTGTCCATGAAGTAGATGACGTTGCGGCTCGGGACCACCGTGAGCAGTTCACCCTGGAAGTCGTTGGTCAACTCCTCCCAAAGGCCCGGCACAAGCAGCATGCAGGCCTCGAAGTCGCCGCCGGACACCAGGGCCTTGTAGAGCACCAGGTCCTGCGTGCCGAGCTGGGGCAGCACTTTCGCGAGCATGTTGTCGACTGCCCGGACATGCAGCTCCTCCGGGGTCAGCCCCAGACTCGCCATGCCTTCGTTCGTCAAGGTGATGAACCGGGTCGGCGTGTCGAGCGCATAGGTCACCAGCAGGCCGCCGTCGCCGGCGAAGGGATAGGCCACGGGCGTCTGCGCCTCGCGATCGCCGCCCAATGCCTCGATCTCGTCGAGCCTGGGCTGGACCGACTGGAGGAAACCAGCGGTCCTGATGCGTGGGTAGACGGACGATGGCGAAGGCGGGTTCGACGACATGGCGACGCATTGTCGAAGTGGCCTTCGCGCCGCGATAAGTGCACAAAGTCATGGAGCTGGCGCAGCCCGAGTGCAAGCGGATCGCGCCTTCCTTGGCCCTCGCCTCAGGCTGTCGGCATCTTGTCGAACTTGACCAGCTCCGGATCCAGAAAATCCCACGCATGCCCGCGCACGCCATACGTGACCGCCTGCGGCTTGAACCGGCTGGGGTCATCGAGGCTCGCCGCATGCACGGTGATGACGTCGGGCATCGCCGCATAGGTCATGTACACGGGCGAGCCGCAGGTGGGGCAGAAGGCGCGGGTCTTGACGTTGCCGCTGTCGCCGACCATGTCCCACAGCGTGGCCCGGCCGGTCTGCTTGGCGCCGCCGCGCGGAAAGCTGAGGTACGAGCCGTGGCCGGTGCCGCTCTTGTGCTGGCAGTCGAGGCACTGGCAATGGTTCTGGAAGATCGGTTCGGCCGGAATTTGGTAGCGGATGGCGCCGCAGGCGCAGCCGCCGGTGTAAGCGTGGCTCATTTGTCTTGTCCTTTCGAGGTTGCCTGGCCAGCGGGGCTGGCTGGAGGCGACCAATCTATTTGGACAAGGGTGGGGCGGGTGAGTAACAAGTTCGTCGCGAATCGTGGCCCGACATGAGTTTCACGCCGCGGCGAAGCTCGAGCTACCCACCCATGTTTGCTGCCAGCTCCGTATTGAGCGCATATTGCTCGGCAATGCTCACGGCCTTTCGGGCGCTGGTTTGCACAGCCCCTTCCTTGGTCCACAGGAAGGGGTAGAAGTTGAAACACTGGTCCGCCCCGATGCTCTTCATCTCGGCTTCCCAGCCGCTCCAGCGCAGGTCGGCGTAAAAAGCCTGCAGCCGGTCGGTCGATGCCCATTCGATGAAGTCGCTGTAGCCGATCTCGAGCGGTTCCCACGCCAGGCTATCCGGTGCCCAGTAATACATGGCGCCAGCGTCGTCTCCGAGCCCGCCACCGTTGATGGCGAAGAAGCCTCCGACCACGTCGTCCGCAACCAGCAGGAAGCCGGCGGAGCGCTCCTTGTTCCAGTCAACGATGTTGCGAGGCAGCTTCGGGTGCCCCGAGCCCAGCACACGCAGCCAGCCGTGGTCGAGCAGCAGGCCGCCGGTTTCGTATGCAACGGCACCCATGGTCGAGCGCGTCGTGACCTGGAGTGCGAGCAGCACGCGCTCCCTGTCCTGGGAGGGAGGCAGAACCTCGAATGAATGTTTGGTGCCTTGCGCCCATTCCTTGACCAGAGGCAGGGCGGAGTCTTCGGTGTCGATCAGGTCGTCAAGCGTGCGCATGGGAGTTTGGCTCGAAAAATAAGCTGCATGTAACGCGAAAGAATTGTTATTGCGACGGCTTCTGCTTTGAAGTTCTTACAACTTCAAGGCTGTTCATGCCGCTTTCAGACGGTAAAGTTCCCGCTTCCGGTTTCGGATTGTCTCCGCACCTTTTCTCCACCGCCTCCCGCTTCCGTCTCGCTTTCCTCCATGTCCAACCTCATCGTGCACGGCGGTACGCCGCTGCGTGGCCGTGTCACCCCCTCCGCCAACAAGAACGCCGTGCTGCCGGTGCTCTGCGCCACCTTGCTCACCTGGGAGCCGCTGCGCCTGCATGGCGTGCCCGACATCACCGACGTGCGCAAGATCCTCGACATCTTCCGCACCCTGGGCAGCGACGTGCGCATGGACCACGAGACGGGCACGCTCGAGCTGCACCACCGCGAGACGGCCTTCGACGCGTCGCGCCACCGGCTGCCCGAGGAGATGCGCTCGTCGATCATGCTGGTGCCGCCGCTGCTGGCGCGCTTCGGCGTGGCGCGGCTGGAGGACAACGTCAAGGGCTGCACGCTGGGCGTGCGCGAGATCGATCCGCACGTGGAGGTGTTCCAGCGCTTCGGCGGCGAGGTGGAGCGCACCGAGGGCTCGCTGCTGGTTCGCAGCAAGAGCAGGCTCACGCCCACCGACCACTGGCTGGACTACGCCTCGGTCACGACCACCGAGAACTTCGTACTGTGCGCGGCTGCGACGGACGGCACCTCGACGCTGACCAATGCGGCCTCGGAGCCGCACGTGCAGGAGTTCTGCCGCTTCATGACCATGATCGGCGTGCGCATCGAGGGCATCGGCACTTCGCGGCTCACGGTGCACGGCGGCGGCACGCTCAAGGGTGGGGAGTTCCGCTTCGACGAGGACTTCCACGAGATCACCACCTTCCTGGCGCTGGGCGCCATCACGGGCGGCGACGTGATCGTGCGCAACAGCGCGCCGGAAAACTTTCCGCTGCTGGACCGCACCTTCGCGAAGTTCGGCGTGCAGATCGTCCACGAGGACGGCTGGTCGCGTGCCGTCCGCAGCGGCCCGCTGAAGGTGCAGACGCCTTTCACGAGCAACGTGCTCACCAAGGTGGAGGCGGCGCCTTGGCCTTACTTCCCGGTGGACCTGCTGCCGATCTTCATTGCGCTGGGCGTGCGCGCCCAGGGCAACGCGATGTTCTGGAACAAGGTGTACGACGGGGCGCTGGGCTGGACGGGCGAGCTCTCGAAGTTCGGCGCGCACGTGTTCTCTTCCGACCCGCACCGGCTCATCACCTTCGGCGGCAATCCGCTGACGCCCGCGGTGGTCGAGAGCCCCTACATCATCCGCGTGGCGATCGCGCTGTTCATGGTGGCGGCGAGCATCGAGGGCCGCTCGGAGATCCGCAACGCAGCGCCTATCCGCCGTGCGCATCCGCGCTTCGTGGAGAACCTGCGCAGCCTGGGCGTGCGCGTGGAGTGGACGAGCGAAGAGTAGGCAGGTAGGCCGCCCTGGCCGGGCGGGCTCACGGGGCCCGGCGCGCCTCGGCCCACACCACGATCAGCAGGCCCGCCAGCACCATCGCGAGTCCTGCAAAGGCCGAAGGGGCCTGGCGCTCCTGCACCACGAACATGGCCAGCGCGAAGGCCGTGACGGGTTCCGCCAATGCCAGCGTGACGCCCGAGGCGCCGGAGATGTGCCGCAGCGCATGGCTGAACAGCAGGTAGGCGACGCCGGTCGACACCAGGCCCAGATAGGCCACGAGGACCCAGCCGGAGGGCGTGCTCGCGAAGGGGCCGGAGATCGCGAACGCGGTCGGCATGGCAACCACGGACGCCACCGCGAAGAGCCACAGCGTGACTGTCGCCGGCGGCGCCCGGCTCACGAGGCGCTGGCTGACCAGCGTGTAGATCGCGTAGCAAAGTCCCGAGCCCAGGCACAGCGCCAGTCCGGCAAGGTCGACGCGCAGGTCGCCGCCTGAAGCCGGCAGCACCATCAGGCAGCCACCGCCGATTGCGAGCAGCGTGCCCGCCCACCAGATCGGGGCGGGCGGCTTGCGGTAGGCGAGCGCCTGCAGCAGTCCGGCCCAGGCCGGCCCGCTGCCCACGGCGATCGCGGTGCCGATGGCCACGCCAGTGGCCTTGACGCCCGCGAAGAAGCTCAGGTTGTAGCCCGCCATGCAGATGCCCGCGAGCAGCAGCCATGGCAGTGTGGCCGGTGCCATCGACAGCGGGAGGTGCGCGCCGCGTTGGCGCCGCCAGCCGATGAATGCCGCGAAGAAGAGCGTGGCGATCAGCATTCGCAGCGTGCCGATCCAATAGGGCGATGTGTTCGCGGGCGCGAAGCTCTGGGCGGTGCCGGTGGTGCCCCAGAGGGCGGCGGCGGCAATCACCATGCAGGCGCCGGCGACGGATGCGTTGTTTGTCATGCGCGCATCCTCGGGCCCCGCGGCCCGGGCAAATGTCGAGAGACTCTCGACCTTGGAGCTCAGTCCGCGCGCGTGCGCCGCGCGCCCGACTGCCGGTCGCGCCGCAGCGCGAAGCCGAGGGCGCTGGCCGAGCGGTAGCCGACTCGCAGGGCAGTCGCTTCGAGCGAAAGACCGCCCCGCAAGAGGCGCTGTGCCGTGTCGAGCCGGCGCGAGCGCAGGTAGGCCTGCGGGGACAGTCCCGTCAGCTCGAGCAGCCGTGCGTGAAAGCGCTGTGGGCTCAGGAAGAAGAGGGCGGCCATGCGCGCGGTGTCCCAGGGCTCGTGCGGTGCGCGGTCGAGGGCGGTGTCGAGCCGTGCCAGGTCGATGCTGCGGCGCGAGAGGATCGAGGGCGCTTCCAGCACATGGGCCAGATGCAGCGCGGCCCTGGCGGGATCGACATCGTTCCTGCATGCGGCCGTGACCGCGAAGCGCCGGATGCGGTCGACGCCGGTGTCTTCGGGCGTGTCGATGACCACCATGCGCACGCCGCGCGGAGACATGAAGGTGTGGGCCACGCCCGCCGGAATGATCATTCCGCAGGACGTGTCGGTGAAGGCGGCGCGGCCGCCGATCTCCAGTTCCATGCGGCCGTCCAGCGCGAACATGATCTGCGCGTGCGCATGGTCGTGGCCGGCGTATTCGCCCGCGTAGCTGCGCACGCTGTAGTCGATTCCGGAAGCGGACGGACTGTGCATGCCCGCGATTGTGCCGAAGCGGGCCCGCCATGACCCCGCCGACGGAATGACCTCCGGCTTGGCGAGAGAATGGCCGGCACCGACACACTCAGAGAGATTTCGCATGACCACGCTGACGCAAATTCTCGGCACCGAACTCCCCCTCATCCAGGCCCCGATGGCCGGCATCCAAGGCAGCGCGATGGTCATCGCCGTCAGCAACGCCGGCGGCCTCGGTTCGCTGCCGGGCGCCATGCTGAGCATCGACACCATGCGCAGCGAGCTCGCCGCCATCCGCGCGGGCACCGGCAAGCCCTACAACGTCAACTTCTTCTGCCACACGCCGCCCGAGCCGAGCGCCGAGCGCGAGGCGACCTGGCGCGCCGCGCTGGCGCCGTACTACGCCGAGTACGGCATCGATGCGGCGGGCATCCCTGCCGGCCCGGGCCGCAACCCGTTCAGCGCCGAGGTGGCCGACCTGCTGACGGAGTTCAAGCCGCCGGTGGTGAGCTTCCATTTCGGGCTGCCGCCCGAGGCGCTGATGGCTCGGGTGCACGGCTGGGGCGCGAAGGTGCTGGCCTCGGCCACCACGGTGGAGGAGGCGCAGTGGCTCGAGGCGCGCGGCGTGGACGCTGTCATCGCGCAGGGGCTGGAGGCCGGCGGGCATCGCGGCCACTTCCTGTCGCACGACCTGACGCGGCAGCTGGGCACCTTCGCGCTGCTGCCGCAGCTGGTGCATGCGGTCAAGGTGCCGGTGATCGCGGCCGGCGGCATCGCGGACGCGAACGGCGTGGCCGCGGCCATGGCGATGGGCGCGGCGGGCGTGCAGATAGGCACGGCCTACATGCTGACGCCCGAGGCGACCACCAGCGCGGTCCATCGAGCGGCGCTCAAGGGCAAGGCCGCGAGGCACACGGCGCTCACCAATCTCTTCACCGGCCGGCCGGCGCGCGGCATCGTGAACCGCGTGATGCGCGATCTCGGTCCCATCGGCGCTGCGGCGCCGGAGTTTCCGCTGGCCACCTCCGCCATCGCGCCGCTGCGCGCCAAGGCAGAGGCACAGGGCAACGGCGATTTCTCCCCGCTGTGGTCGGGGCAGAACGCGACCGGCTGCCGCGAGATTCCGGCGGCCGAGCTCACGCTCGAGCTGGCGCGCGGGTTCCGCTGAAGGAAAAAGAAAGAACGAAAGAAAGAACCGAAGAAAGAAGAAGGCCAATGACCCAGCAACTGCACCTGCCCCTGAAGTTCCTCGCGCAAGGCGCGCAACCCGATGTCCGCGAGCCCTGGCTGCTGGTGCTGATGCACGGCGTGGGCAGCAACGAGCAGGACCTGTTCGGCCTGGCGCGCATGCTGCCGCCGCAGTTCCACGTGCTGAGCCTGCGCGCACCGTACGTGCTGTCGCCCGACTCGTATGCGTGGTTCGAGTTCGACGTGCTGCCCAGCGGCGAGCGTCGCATCGACGAGGAGCAGGAGCGCGAAAGCCGCTTCCTCGTCGGCGAGATGGTCGCCTCGGCTTCGCAGCAGCTCGGCGTGCCGCCGGAGCGCATCGTGGTCGGCGGCTTCAGTCAGGGCGGCATCATGGCGTTGTCGCTGCTGCTGACCAAGCCCGAGAGCGTGCGCGCCGCATTGGTATGGCACAGCCGGCTGCTGCCGCAGGTGGTGCCGCACATCGCGCCGCCGGAGGCTTTCGAGGGCAAGGCGCTGTGGGTGAGCCACGGCAGCGCCGACAACGTGATTCCGCCTAGCGCCGCGCAGGCCACACGAGAGCTGGCGCGCACGCTGCCGCTGAAGCTGTCGGGCACGGATTTTCCGGGCGCGCACGAGATCCGTCCTGCCGAGCTGCAGGCCACGCTGGCGTGGCTGCAATCGCTGGGCGCGCCGGCTAGCGTGTAGCCAGCCGCGCCATGACCATCGCCTCCATTTCGGCCACCCATTCGTCGTTGCCCGTTTCGGGCTGCACCAGCAGGCGATAGCGGCGGCCGCCCCACGCCGCGGTCAGCAGCGCGTGGACTGTGGCGGGCGAGGGCTGCGGCTTCAGGTCGGTGCAGGCGGCAAAGGCCTCGAGCCACCTGTCCGCAAGTTCGTCATACACGCGGCGGTGGTGCTTGGGCTCGGCCACGCGGTGTTCGAGCATCAGCATCTGGTGGTCGAAGGCGGGCAGTCCTTCGAGCCGCGTGTCGCAGGTGATGCGCACCAGGCGCTTCACGCGCGCCTGCCAGTCGATGCCGGCGGGTGAGATCGCTTCCGCGTCGAGCCGCGCCAGCAGTGCCTCGATGCAGTGACGCACATAGCCCGAGAGCAGGGCTTCCTTGTCGGGAAAGTAGTCGTAGAGCGTGCCGACGGCAATGCCGGTTTCCAGCGCCACGGCGCGGGTGGTCACGCCTTCCCAGCCGTGCGCGGACCAAATCCGAACAAAGGCGTCGTAGATCGCCTGCACGGTGAACTTCGCGCGTGCCTGCGTGGGGCGTTTCAGGGGCTTGGAGCGGGGTGCTTCCGGCATCGACGGTTTCCGAACCCGCCGCGCGGCGGGCCGCCATACAGTTTGCGAATGAACAACGACGCATTCACTTTAACCCGGCTCCAGACGCGCAAGAACGCCCTCGGCACCACCCGTGTCGTGGCCACGCAGGACAGCGGCGCGCTGCAGCCCGGCGAAGTGCTGATGAAGATCGGCCGCTTCTCGCTGACCACCAACAACATCACCTACGCGGCCTTCGGCGACGCGGTCATGAAGTACTGGCAGTTCTTTCCGACCGGCGATGCCGACTGGGGCCACATGCCGGCGTGGGGCTTCGCGGACGTGGCGGCGTCGAACGTGGAGGGCGTGTCGGTGGGCGAGCGCTTCTACGGCTACTTCCCGATCGCGAGCCACCTGCGCATGCAGCCGGTGCGCGTGACGGCGCGCGGCTTCTACGACGGCGCGCCGCACCGCGGCGAGCTGGTGTCGGCCTACAACCAGTACATGCGATGCAGCAACGACGCAGGCTACGTCGCCGCACTGGAGGACTACCAGATGCTGGTGCGGCCTCTGTTCATCACCTCTTTCATGCTGGCCGACTTCCTGGAAGACAACGCCTTCTTCGGCGCGAAGCAGGTCGTGGTGTCGAGCGCATCGAGCAAGACCGCGTTCGGCACGGCCTTCTGCCTGCGCCGGCGCGAAGGACTGCAATTGATCGCGGCCACGTCCAACGCCAATCGCGCTTTCGTGGAGGGCCTCGGCTGCTACGACCGCACGCTGGCCTACGAGGAAGTGACGACGCTGCCGGCCGACGTGCCCACGCTGTACGTCGACTTCTCGGGCAACGACGAGCTGCGCGCCACCGTTCATCATCACTTCGGCGAAGCGCTGGTGTACGACTGCTACGCCGGCTCCGCGCAGAAGACCGAGTTCCTCGGAGACACAGCCTCGCTGCCCGGCCCCACGCCGCAGCTCTACTTCGCTCCGGTGCAGATCAGGAAGCGCAATGCCGACTGGGGTCCGCAGGAGGTCAACCGCCGCTTCAACGAGGCCCAGGGCAGCTTCATCGCGGAGCTCAGCAGGCCCGGCAACCGGTGGATGGCTCTGGCGCAGGGCGAGGGCTTCGCGCATGCGCAGTCAGTGATCGCGGACCTGCACGCGGGCAGGGTCGATCCGCGGCAGGCGCACGTCGTTCGGCTCGTTGACTGAACGAGGGTGAACTTCCGCGTCGGGGGCGCGTCACAGGGCGTTACGACGACAAGGCTGGCGTGCAGCCCGTTCTGGGGCACCATAGCCGTTCGCTTCCTCTGACATTCCCGCACAAGGAGCCGCCCTCATGCCAGACACCGATACCCGAGAAGCCCCCGAGTTCACTCCCCGCCGCGAAACGCCCGTCGGGGCCATCGTCGCCGTCGTGCTGGTGCTGCTCGTGGCGGCTTTCTTCGGCTGGCGCTGGTATCAGGAGCAGCAGAAGCCCGCCGAGCCCGTGCCGGTGGCAACGGCACCCAATGACGCGCCCGCACCGCCACCGCCTCCTGCAGCGGCACCCACGGGTCCGCAGAACCCGGTCGACGCGCTCGCGCCGCCCGACCCCGCATTGCCCAAGCTGGCCGATTCCGATGCGCGCGTGACGAAGGCGCTGGCCGATCTGATCGGCGGCAAGAACGTCGCCGAGTTCCTGCGCTCTGACGGCATCGTGCGGCGCTTCGTCGCCACCGTCGACAATCTCGCGCGCGAACAGGCTCCCGCCAACGCATGGCCGGTGCAGCCCACGGGCCAGCGCTTCATCACCGAGGGGCCGCAGGGCCAGGTGCAGACCATCGCGGCCAACAATGCCGCGCGCTACAACGCCATCGTGCTGCTGGCGCAGTCGGTCGATCCGGCAAAGGCGGCGGCCGTGTATGCAAAGCTCTATCCGCTGTTCCAGCAGGCGTATGAAGAGCTGGGCTATCCGGGGCGCTACTTCAACGACCGGCTCATCGCCGTGATCGACCATCTGCTGCAGGCGCCCGAGCCCACCGGCCCGGTGCAGGTGCGGCTGGTGGAAGTGAAGGGCGACGTGCCCTCGACCCGGCCGTGGGTGCGCTACGAATACACGGACCCGAAGCTGGAATCGATGTCCTCAGGCCAGAAGATCATGGTGCGCATGGGGCTGGAGAACGAGCGCAAGGTGAAGGCCAGCCTGCGCGGCCTGCGCCAGCAGATCGCCACGGGCGAGGTGGCGAAGAAGAAGCAGCCCTGACGCACACGCGCACGCGCGGCGTGCGATGGCACGGGCGCCGCCGGGCGTTCTTCCGTCGCGCCGTGTAGGCGGGGACCGATTGCGTGCCGCACGGACCTCCCGCAGGCTTGGTTTCCGAAACCAAGCTCCGGAGGACAACCGTATGAACCTGATGAGCGTCGACCTCTACCAGAGTGCCACCGATTCGGAGAAATTCCTCGCGCTTCCCGCGGGCACCGATCCCGCCGAACTCATGGGCCCGATGACCTTCGACCGCGACTATGCGCAGGTCAGGCGATACCGCGAGGCATTCCAGTTCGATCCGTCCGAGGCCTATGCGGGCGTGAATGCCGCGAAGATCGCGGCGGACATCCTGACCGTGAAGTGGGCGACCTACCGCCGCGAGTCGCCGTAGCGCATTGCGCAGAGGTACAAGGCGGCGCGACGGCGGCACCGGGCCGCCGTGCGCCACCGCCTCTTCTTCAGGCCTCTTCGGCTTCCTCGTCGTACTCGGAGACCGGCACGCAGCTGCAGAACAGGTTGCGGTCGCCGTACACGTTGTCGACGCGGCCGACGGGCGGCCAGTACTTGGCGTTCTTGAGCGCGGCCAGCGGGAACGCGCCGAGTTCGCGCGAGTACGGGTGGCTCCACTCGCTGCCCAGCAGGCTCGCGGCCGTGTGGGGCGCGTGCTTGAGCGGGTTGTCTTCCTTCGGCCAGACGCCTTCCTCGATGCGGCGGATCTCGCCGCGGATGGCGATCATCGCGTCGATGAAGCGGTCGAGTTCGGCCAGCGGCTCGCTCTCGGTGGGCTCCACCATCAGCGTGCCGGGCACGGGGAAGCTCAGCGTGGGGGCGTGGAAGCCGTAGTCGATGAGGCGCTTGGCCACGTCTTCGGCGGTGACGCCGCTGGTGTCCTTGAGCGGGCGCAGGTCGAGAATGCACTCGTGCGCAACGTGCCCATTGGGGCTCGCGTACAGCGTGGGGTAGTGGTCCTTCAGTCGCGCGCTGATGTAGTTGGCGCTGAGGATGGCCGTCTCGGTCGCGGCCTGCAGGCCCTTGGCGCCCATCATGCGGCAGTACATCCAGCTGATCGGCAGCACGGCCGCGTTGCCCAGCGGCGCGGCCGACACGGCGCCCACGCCGTTCGACGCCACGCCCGCCGTGGCATGGCCCGGCAGGTAGGGCACGAGGTCTTCCACCACGCAGACCGGACCCACGCCGGGGCCGCCGCCACCGTGCGGGATGCAGAAGGTCTTGTGCAGGTTCAGGTGGCTCACGTCGCCGCCGAACTCGCCCGGCGCGGCCACGCCGACCAGCGCGTTCATGTTGGCGCCGTCGACGTACACGCGTCCGCCGTGCTCGTGCACCAGCTCGCACAGCTCCTTCACGCGGGTCTCGAACACGCCGTGCGTGCTGGGGTAGGTGATCATCACGGCGGCCAGGTTGGCGCTGTGCTTCTCGCAGGCGCGCTTCAGGTCGTCCATGTCGACGTTGCCCTGCGCGTCGCAGGCCGTCACCACCACCTGCAGGCCCACCATCTGCGCGCTGGCCGGGTTGGTGCCGTGCGCCGAGGAGGGAATCAGGCAGATGTTGCGATGGCCCTCGCCCTTGGCCTCGTGGAAGGACTTGATGGCCAGCAGGCCCGCGTACTCGCCCTGCGAGCCCGCGTTGGGCTGCAGGCTGATGCCCGCGTAGCCGGTGGCCTCGCACAGCCAGGCGCGCAGCTGGGCGTCGAGCTGGGCGTAGCCCTGCAGCTGGTCGGCCGGCGCGAAGGGGTGGATGCTGGCGAACTCGGGCCAGGTGATGGGGATCATCTCGCTGGTCGCGTTGAGCTTCATCGTGCAGCTGCCCAGCGGGATCATGCTGCGGTCGAGCGCGAGGTCCTTGTCCGACAGGCTGCGGATGTAGCGCAGCATCGCCGTCTCGCTCTTGTGCGTGTTGAACACCGGGTGCGTGAGGAATGCGCTGGTGCGGCGCAGCTCCTCGGGAATCAGCGGTACGGTGCTGCCCGAGAGATCGTCGAAGCGCGGCGCCTGCGTGCCGGCGGGCGCGAACAGGCCCCACAGCGTTTCGACATCGGCGCGCGTGCTGGTCTCGTCCAGCGAGATGCCCAGGTGCTGCTGCAGGCGCTGGCGCAGGTTGACGCCCGCGGCCTGCGCGCGCTCGATGATCGACTGCGTGTCTTCGCCGGTGCGGATGGTCAGCGAATCGAAGGCGGTGGCGTTCACCGGCTCGCGGCCCATCTGCGACAGGCCCTTGGCGAGCACCGCGGTGAGCGCCGCCACGCGCTGGGCGATGCGGGTGAGGCCGTCGGGCCCGTGGTACACGGCGTACATGCTGGCCACCACGGCCGGCAGCACCTGCGCGGTACAGATGTTGGAGGTGGCCTTCTCGCGGCGGATGTGCTGCTCGCGCGTCTGCAGCGCGAGGCGGTAGGCGGGCTGGCCGTGCGTGTCGACGCTCACGCCCACCAGGCGGCCCGGCAGCGAGCGCTTGAACTCGTCGCGGCAGGCCAGGTAGGCGGCGTGCGGGCCGCCGTTGCAAAGCGGCATGCCGAAGCGCTGCGTGGTGCCGCAGACGATGTCGGCGCCCCATTCGCCGGGCGGCGCAAGCAGCGTCAGCGCCAGCAGGTCGGCCGCGACGATGAATGCCGCGTCGCACTGGTGCGCGTGGCCCGCGAGCGGACGCAGGTCGTGCACGTGGCCGGTGGTTGCGGGGTACTGCGCGAGCACGCCGAAGAAGGCGCCGCTCACCATCAGGTGCGGCAGCGTTTCCGACACGGTGCTGACCTTGACCTCGATGCCCAACGGGGCGGCGCGCGTCTTGATCACTTCGATGGTCTGCGGATGGCAGTCGCCGGAGACCAGGAACACGTTGCTCTTGCTCTTCACGCTGCGCTTGGCGAGCGTCATCGCCTCGGCCGCGGCCGTGGCTTCGTCGAGCATGGATGCGTTGGCGATGGCCATGCCCGTGAGGTCGCACACCATCGTCTGGAAGTTGAGCAGGGCTTCCATGCGGCCCTGCGAGATCTCGGCCTGGTAGGGCGTGTAGGCGGTGTACCAGGCGGGGTTCTCGAGGATGTTGCGCAGGATCACGCCCGGCGTGTGGTTGCCGTAGTAGCCCTGGCCGATGAAGTTGCGGAACACCTTGTTCTTCGACGCCATCGCCTTCAGCTCGGCCAGCGCGTCGGCTTCGGTCACCGGCGCGGGCAGGCGCATCGGCTTCGCGCGGCGGATGGCCGCCGGCACGATGCCGTCGATGAGCTCCGCGCGCGTCTCCGAGCCGATCGCCGGCAGCATGCGCGCCTCGTCCGCCGCGTCGATGCCGATGTGGCGGGCGAGGAATTCTTCGGCGTTCTCTAGTTCTTGCAAAGAAGGAAGGGCGGGCGTCGGCATGGCGGTGAAGGCTCGGAGGGAAAGAACAAAGGTGCTGCTGAAAAATTCAGCGGATCAGGACTCGGCGGCGAACTTGTCGTAGGAGGCCGCGTCCAGCAGGGCGTCGAGCTGCGCGGGGTCGCTCAGCTTGACCTTGAAGAACCAGCCGGCGGCCAGCGGGTCGCTGTTGGCGAGCGACGGATCGGCGCGCAGGGCTTCGTTCACCTCGGTGATCTCGCCCGACACGGGCATGAACACGTCGGCCGCGGCCTTGACCGATTCGACGACGCCGGCGACTTCACCCTGGGCGAAGGTCTTGCCGACTTCAGGCAGGTCGACGAAGACCACGTCGCCCAGCGCGTCCTGCGCATGCACGGTGATGCCGACGGTGGCTGCGTCGCCCTCGGCCGACACCCATTCGTGGTCCTTGGTGTACTTGATGCTCATGGTGGAAAAACTCCTCGTGGAAAAAATGGATCGGGGTGCAGAGCCTAGCCGGTCGATCTGACTGGGCGGCGCTCAGCCCCGGTAGTAACGGGTGGGCACGAAAGGCATGGTCGAGACCTCCATCGGCACCGGCTTGCCGCGCACGATGGCCTGCACGCGCGTGCCCGGCTCGGCGAAGGCTGTGGCCACGTAGCCCATGGCGATGCAGCGGTCGGCCGTGGGGCCGAGCAGGCCGCTGGTGACGAGGCCGATGTCCTGGCCCTCGAAAGACTGGAGCACCGTGCCGTCGCGCACCGGAATGCGCTCGAGGGCGACGAGGCCCACGCGCTTGCGCTTCAGGGTGTCGTGGTCGGTGTGGCCGGCGGCGCCCGCGGTAGCCGCGGCGAGCTGGGCGAGGATTTTCGCGGCGCCCGGGAAGCCGCCTTCGCGTGCCCCGCCCGTGCGGCGCACCTTCTGCATCGCCCAGTTGAGCGAGGCCTCGACCGGCGTGGTGGTGGTGTCGATGTCATTGCCGTAGAGGCACAGGCCGGCTTCGAGCCGCAGCGAGTTGCGCGCGCCCAGGCCGACGGGCTTGACCTCGGGCTGTGCCAGCAGCAGGCGGGCGAGGCGCTCGGCGTCGGATGCGGCCACCGAGATCTCGAAGCCGTCCTCGCCGGTGTAGCCGCTGCGGGTGACGAAGGCCGGAATGCCGCCGATCTGCACAGCGCCGCCCGTCATGAACACGAAGCGCTCGACACCGGGCGACAGCCGCGCCAGCGTGGCCGCGGCCTGCGGGCCCTGCAGCGCGAGCAGCGCGTGGTCGGGCAGGGGGCGCACCTCGCAGCGCGAGCCGATCTTCTGCTGGATGTGGGCGATGTCGGCCACCTTGCAGGCCCCGTTGACGATCACGAAGATCGAGCCGTTGCCCTCGTTGAAGAACATCAGGTCGTCGAGGATGCCGCCCTCGTCGTCCAGCAGCAGGCCGTAGCGCTGCTTGCCGGCGGGCAGGTCGATCACGTCGACGGGCATCAGGGTCTCGAAGGCGGCTGCCGCGTCGGGCCCGACCAGGCGCAGCTGGCCCATGTGGGAAATGTCGAAGAGGCCGGCCGCGTCGCGCGTGTGCTTGTGTTCGGCCATCAGGCCGGCGGGGTACTGGACCGGCATCGAATAGCCGGCGAAGGGCACCATGCGGGCGCCCAGTTCCAGGTGGAGGTCGTACAGCGGCGTCTTGAGAAGCTGGGCGTCGGGGGTAGCGGAGGAAGAAGCAGCCACGGGGCACTCCAAAGGGCAGTCGAAATCCATGACGCAAGCCATGGGCCACCCCTGCTGTCCGCTTTACCTGAGAGATTCGCCCCACGATCGGGGTTTGCTCCTTCGGTGGACCGCCGCCCGTGGGCAACGGCCTCTCTCCAGCAAGGAAACGCCGGCTTTCACCGGCGCCTCGTCAGTCCTTTTGCCTGAGCGTTCGGGAAGTCCCTGCGCCTTCGGCGGCCCCGGCACGCGGGGCTCTCTCCTGACCCCGGGAAGTGTAGTGGATCGCGCGGGCCCTTCGCGCTATCCCGACCAAAGACGCCACGCCCCGAAGCAGGCCGCGGCCCACACGGCCACGACGAAGGCCGCGCCCCAGCGGCTGACCGGCCTGGCGCCGCGCTCGCGCAGCCATTCGTCCGCCCTGGCGCGGCAATCCGCGAGCACCGCGGGGGGAATCAGCCGGATGGCGAGCCAGATCAGCCCCGGCAGCAGCAAAACGTCGTCGACGTAGCCCAGCACCGGAATGAAGTCGGGAACGAGGTCGATCGGGCTGAGCGCGTAGGCGACCACGAAGGCGCCCAGTGCCTTGGCATGCCATGGGGTGGACGGGTGCCTGCCGGCGAACCAGAGCGTGACGCCGTCGCGCTTCAGGCGCTTCGCCCAGCTGCGAAGGCGCCCGGACAGGGGGATTGCGGGAGGCGGCGAGTTCACCCGGCGATGGTGTCACAGCCCCGGCCGGGCATCTCGCGTATCCCTTTTGTCGTCAATGCACGACTTCGGCCGGCGGCAGCAGCCGGTCGATGCGCTCGCGCAGCGATTCGGCACGCTCCACGCCCGCGCTCTTCTCGATCTCGGTGAGCATCAGCGCGGCGATGGTCAGCATGGCGTTGCGGTCACGCGCCTCGCGCAGCGCGTCGCGCATCTGCAGCGCGAACTTGGGGTCGCGCCGCACGAACATGCGCTCGCAGATGTCGAAGAGGAACATGCGGGTGGTGGCCAGCGAACGCTTGCCGTCGAAGGTGTCGGCCGAGGTGGCCACCTGGATCGGCTGGGCGGCGGGGATGGGCGAGGGCGCGGGCTGCGCGGGAGGCTCCGCCGGGGCGGCCGCTGCCGCTGCCTTCGGGCTCTGCAGGTAGCCCTTGTCGATCAGCGCCTGGATCGCCTGCTCGGCCTCATCCCGGTTGGAGAAGAGCGGGCTGAAGTCGGTAAGGGAGCGCCGGCCGTCGGCCATCAGCAGCAGGGCGCGTTCGCGCTGGCTGAGCGTGCGCTGTCCGCCCTGAAGTTCGTCGCGCGCCTTGTCGGTCTTGGTGGGAAACATGGCAGCCACAGCTTTCGGGAATCGAGGGCTGCAGCATCGTTGCAAGTAGTGACATCTCCATGAACCGTTTGGCTTACAGGGGCAATTCCGCGGCGGTCTTCAGCCGGCGCTTTCCTTGCGTATGAGCCACCGGTTGCCCATGCGCTGCAGCTCCAGCGTCTTGCGGCCTTTCTCGCGGAACTTGTCGGCGCTGTAGGTCTGCTCGAAGGTGGCGGTGGCCGATTGACCCTGGACGCTGATGACGAGGCTCTCGATGCCCACGTTGATGACGGCCTTGTCCTCGATGCGCGCGCGGCGGTCGGCCTCCCACGCCTTGCGGTCCTGGCCGCGCGGCGGGGCGAAGTCGGGCGCATAGGCGGCAAGGTAGCGCGCCACGTCCCGCGCGGACCAGGCTGCGGCCCAGGCCCGCACGGCGGCTTCGACTTCGCGGATGCCGGCGGCGGGATCCACCGGCGCTGCCGCCACCGATGCAGGGGCGGCCTGCGTGGCGGGCGCCGCGGGCGGGGCGCCGAAGGCGGCCGGTGCCAGCAATGCGCCGCCCATCACGCTGCCCATCACGCTGCCTGTCACGCCGCTTGTCAGGCAGCTCAGGAATCGATTCATGGCGCAGTCCCCTCCTTGTCGGTTGTCGCCCGATTCTGGCAGCGAACATGCGTGGGGCCGACCGGCCCCCGGGACCCGTATTCAGGCGGCAGCCCCTTCGGTTTCCGCCGGCAAGGCCTGCAGCGTCCGGTTGCGCAGGCGCAGCGCCATCACCGCCGCGGCGCACAGCACGCACAGCACCGTCGTCAGCGTCACGCCGAGCCCGCGCGCGTCCGAGAGCATGCCGAAGAGCGGCGACACCAACCCGCCCACCGACAGCGCCAGCCCCAGCGCGATGCCGCTGGCCGTGGCCGGGTTGCGCGGCAGGTAGTCCTGCGCCAATGTCACCTGCGCGGCGAAGGGCAGGAACATGCAAAGGCCGAAGAGCCCGGTGCAGGCCAGTGCCCAGCCGGCGGTCGGCGCGAGCACGATGCCCGCGAGGGACGGCAGCGCGAGCAGGTAGCCCGCGCGGATCGTGCCCATGCGCCCGATGCGGTCGCCCAGCCAGCCCCCGAGCAGCGTGCCCACCGCGCCCGCGGCCGTGAATGCGGTGAGCGCCGCCGCGCCCTGGAAGGCCGAGCCGTGCAGGTCGCGCGTGATGCGCAGCGACAGCATCGACAGCACCGTGACGTACGGAATCGACCAGCCCACGATGGTCGCCACCAGCAGCGCGAAGGCGCGCCAGTCGTTGTGCGGCTTCATCAGATGGTCGCCGGCCTTCCGGGCTGCCGCGGCGCTGCTGTCCGAGGCCGCGCCGCGCCGCGCGTTCGCGGCGAACCACACCGCGCCCATCGCCAGCGCCGGCAGGCCCAGCAGGTAGCTGTGCGACAGGCTCCCGTTGCCCACCACCGTGGCCGCCAGCACCGGCGCGAACGAGGCGCCGATGGTGCCGCCCACCGAGAACACGCTCATCGCCTTCTGCGAGCCGCCGCCGGCCGCGCGCGCAGCCACCGTGGCCGGCGGGTGGTAGGCCGCGATGCCCAGCCCGCACAGCACCATGGCGATCCAGGTCAGCAGGTAGCTCTGACTGATGCCCGCCAGCACCACGCCCAGCGCGGCCACCAGGAAGCCCGTGGGCACCAGCCAGCTGCGCGGGTGGCGGTCGGCGTACAGGCCGAACAGCGGCTGCACCACGCTCGACAGGCCGGTGGCCGCCAGCATCAGGCCGCTGACGGCCGTGTAGCTGTAGCCGCGCTCCAGCACCATGAAGGGCAGCAGCGCGGGCACGAGGCCCTGGTAGAGATCGTTGACGGCATGGGTGCCGGTGAGCAGCCCGAGTCGGCGCTTGTTCATGACGAATGCTTCTTTCGTTTGCAGGGAGGGAGGAAAAAAGCATCGTAGAAAGCCGTGAGAAGATGTTCTTGCTACGAATCCTCAAGCGTCGTCGAGAAATGGACAAACCGGCCCAGGCAGCGATCAACCTGCGTCCCGAGCAAGGGGAGTCGACCCCGCGCGCCGTCGCGGCGCTGGCGACCGACCCTGTCGGCGACGCCTTCATCCCGCCGCACACGCACCGGCGCGGGCAGCTCATCCACGCGATCTCGGGCGTGATGCTGGTGAGCGCCGCGGCCGGCAGCTGGGTGGTGCCGACCGGGCGCGGCGTGTGGGTGCCCGGCGGCATGGAGCATCAGATCCGCATGGCGGGCGAGGTGCGCATGCGCACCGTCTTCGTCGAGCCGGGCATGCGCGCCGACCTGGGTGGCGAATGCCGCGTGATCCAGGTGAGCGAACTGCTGCGCGCGCTGATCGTCGCGGCCGTGTCGCTGCCGCTGGACTACGCGCCGGGCGGCCGAGACGAGCGCGTGATGGAACTGCTGCTCGACGAGATGGAGGCCGCGCCCGCGCTCTCGCTGCACGTGCCGATGCCGCGCCATGCAAGGCTGGCCGCGTTGTGCGAGGAACTGGTGCGCGACCCCTCGCTGCCCGCCACCCTCGACGACTGGGCCCTGCGCCTGCACATGAACAGCCGCACGCTCGCGCGCCTGTTCCAGCGCGAGACGGGCATGAACTTCGGAGCCTGGTGCCGGCAGGCGCGGCTGCTGCTGAGCCTGCCCCGGCTGGCGGCGGGCGCGTCGATCCTGGAGGTGGCGCTGGCGCACGGCTACGAGAGCCCGAGCGCCTTCACCGCCATGTTCCGACGCACGCTCGGCGTGCCGCCGAGCCAGTACCTGCACCGGTCCGGCTGAACGGCTTCGCTACTTGAACCCGAGCGTGTGCGGCAGCCAGGTGCTCAGCGCCGGCACGAAGGTCAGGATCAGCAGCACCGCGCCGTGCGCCCACAGGAACGGCACCAGCTCCTTCACCAGCGCAGTCATCGGCACCTTCGACACGTTGCAGGTCACGAACAGCAGCCCGCCCACCGGCGGCGTGATCATGCCCAGCGTGAGGTTGAAGATCACGATCATCGCGAAGTGCACCGGATCGACGCCCAGCTTCACGGCCACCGGCGCGAGGATCGGCGCCAGCACCATCACGCCCGGCAGCGGCTCGATGAAGATGCCGAACAGCAGCAGGAACACGTTGACGATGATCAGGAACATCCACGGCGAGAGGTTCATGCCGATCAGCCATTCGGCCATCTGCTGCGGAATGCCCTCGATCGTGAGAATCCACGCGAACGAGGCCGACAGGCCGATGATGATCAGCACCGAGGCCGACAGCAGGGCGGAGCGCGAAAGAATGTCCGGCAGCGCCTTCCATTCGAGCGTGCGGTAGATGAACTTGCCGCACACCAGCGCGTAGAACACCGCCACCACCGATGCCTCGGTGGGCGTGAACCAGCCCGCGCGCATGCCGCCGAGAATGACCACCGGCAGCAGGATCGCGGGAATCGCCTTCCACGTCGTCACCAGGATCTCGTGCAGCGGCGGCGTCTGGCCGTCGCCCTTGTAGTTGCGCTTCTTCGAGACGTGGAAGTTCACCAGGCACATCGCCACCGCGATCAGGATGCCCGGCAGGATGCCCGCGGCGAACAGCGTGCCGACCGAGACCGTCTCGTCCTGCAGCGCGTAGATGATCATGATGATCGAGGGCGGAATGATCGGCCCCACGATCGCGGTCGAGGCCGTGAGCGCCGCCGCGTAGGAGCGGTCGTAGCCGGCCTTGTCCATCATCTTGATGAGCATCGACCCAGGACCCGCCGCGTCGGCCAGCGCCGAGCCCGAGATGCCCGAGAAGAAGGTCAGCGACACCACGTTGGTGTAGCCCAGCCCGCCGCGCCGGTGGCCCACGAACTGGCCCGCGAAGCGAAGCAGCACCTCGGTGAGCGAGCCGCCGCTCATGAGCTCGGCCGCCAGGATGAAGAAGGGCACGGCCATCAGCGGAAAGCTGTCGATGCCGGTGAAGGTTTCCTTCAGCAGCACCATCAGCGGGTAGTTCTCCGCCAGGATCAGCGTGGTGACGGTGGAAAGGCCCAGCGCGAAGGCCACCGGCACGCCGATGGCCAGGAACACGCAGGCGGAAACGATGAGAACGAGGCTTGCATCCATGGCCGTTCTCCTTACAGCGACGCGCTGGCGTTGGCGTCGAAGTGCGCGTCGGACGCGAACTCGCGGTTCATCACGTAGCCGCGCACTACCAGCAGCCAGTGCACGACCAGCAGCACGCCGCCGAACAGCATGGCGCTGTAGATGTAGGCGAAGGGAATCTGCGTGACGGCCGTGAGCTGGAACATCGTGCGCTGCATGTACAGCCAGCCGTACCAGACCATGAAGCCGAAGAAGGCGAAGAGCAGCCCGGCCACCACGATGCGCAGCGCCACGGCGGCGGGGCGGGGCAGCGCGTCCTGCAGGTTCTCGACCGCGATGTGCCCGCCGTAGCGCAGCACCGGCCCGGCGCCCAGGAAGGTGAGCCAGATCATCATGTGGCGCGACACCTCCTCGGCCCATTCGAGCGACTGGCTGGTGGTGTAGCGCAGCACGACGTTGGTGAAGATGATGACCGACATGGCGGCCAGCAGAAGAATCAGCGCCCAGCGGTTGGCGGCGAGAAAGTAGCGCTCGAAGGCTTGCACTTTGAGTTGTTCTCTGTGTTTTGTCGAAGAAGAAAAACGAAGCGCCCGGCGCACGCGTGCGTACCGGGCGCGTTGCCGGAAAGCCGGCCGTAACCAGCTCGCGGCTTACTTGACGTCCGTGATCTTCTTGATGTTGTCCGCGCCGAATTCCTTGGCGTAGCTAACGTACGCCGGCTTCAGCGCCTCGCGGAAGGCCGCGCCGTCGACGGTGCGCGTGACCTTCATGCCGTCCTTCTCGAGCTGGGCGATGCCGTTGTTCTCGTCGTCGTTGACCTTCTTGCGCTGGGCGATGGCGGCCTTCTTCGCGGCTTCGGTGAACACCTTCTTGTCGGCGTCCGACAGCTTGTTCCACACCTTCGGCGACAGCAGCAGCAGCGCCGGCGAGTACACGTGGCCCGTGAGCGAGAGGTGCTTCTGCACCTGCGAGAACTTCGAGGCCAGGATCACGGGAATCGGGTTCTCCTGTCCGTCGACGGTGCCTTGCTGCAGCGCGCCGAACAGCTCGGGGAAGGCCATGGGCGTGGGCAGGATGCCGAAGGTGCGGTAGCCGTCCATGTGCACCTTGTTTTCCATGGTACGCATCTTCAGGCCGGCCGCGTCGGTGGGCTTGACGATGTCGCGCTTGCTGTTCGTCATGTGGCGGAAGCCGTTCTCCGTCCAGGCCAGCGCGATGATGCCCTTGCTCGGGAACTTGGTCAGGATGTCCTGGCCGATCGGGCCGTCCATCACCTTGCGTGCGTGGTCGTAGTCGCGGAACAGGAAGGGGATGTCGACGATCTTCACCTCGGGCACGAAGTTGCCCACCGGGCCGGTCGAGGTGTTGACGAGGTCCTGCGTGCCGAGCTGGATGGCCTCGATCTGCTCGCGCTCGCCGCCCAGCGCCGAGTTGGCGAAGTGCTGGCACTTGTAGCGGCCTTGCGTGCCCTTCTCGATCTCTTCGCAGAACACCGTGGAGCCCACGCCGTAGTGCGACTCCTTGGAAGTCGCGTAGCCGATCTTGAGAACGGTTGGGGCCTGGGCGAAGGCGGAAGTGCCCAGGGCGAGCGAAAGGCAGGCGGCGGCGATGTGGCCGAGTTTCATGATGTCTCCGGGGGTTGAAGTCAGGTGCGCGTCAGGCGCACGCGACTATGCAACACCGGAGAGCTTCACCGCGTCGGGATTTTCACGGACGTACTCGCGGATGACCGCCTCGAAGCTCTCGTCCGCCGAGAGACCCAGCGCCTTCGCGCGCGCGGTCTCGATGCGGCCGGGCCAGGTCTTCACGATACGCATGATCGCCGGGTCGGGCGTGCGGTCGAGCAGGGCGGTGGCCGCCTTGCCGGCCACGCGTTCGAGGGCCGCGGCCATCTCGCCGACCGTGGTGGCCAGCGAGGGCAGGTTGAGCGCGGTGCGCGGGCCCCATTGCGCGTCGCTCGCCTCGGCGGCGCGGATGATGCCCTCGATGGTGCGCGCCGGTGACGCAATGGCGACAGGCGTCTCGTCCGGCACCGGGCAGGCCGCGCGCAGCCCCGCCAGCGGCTCGCGGATCATTCCGCTGAAGAAGCCCGAGGCGGCGCCGTTGGGCTTGCCCGGGCGCACGCTCACCGTCATGAGCCGCACGCTGCGTCCGCGCACGAAGCCCTTGCGCGTGAAATCGGCCACCAGTTGTTCACCAATGAATTTCTGGATGCCGTAGCTGGTTTGCGGCGTGGGCAGCGTGCGGTCCTCGATCACCTTCGGCAGCGGCTGCTCTAGCGAGTCGCCGAACACCGCGAGCGAGCTCGCGAACACCAGCACGGGCCTGGTTCCGAGCGCGCGCACCCGTTCGAGCAGCGCGTGCGTGGCCGCGAAGTTGCTGCGCATGCCGAGGTCGAAGTCGGCCTCGCATTCGCCGCTCACCGCCGCGGCCAGGTGGAAGATGGCGTCGGCTTCGCGCCAGGGCGCGGCATCCGCTTCGGCCGCGAGCTGCGCGTTGAGGTCGCCGGTGATGGCTGCGATGCGCGCGTCGGCCGAGAGGTCCGCCGGCGGGGCCGCGCGGTCGACCAGCGTGATGCGTTCGATGGAACGGGCCGGCTCGCCAGCCAGGGAAAGGCTGCCTTGCTTCAGCAGCGTGCGCGCGAGTCGCGCGCCCAGAAAACCGGCGCCGCCGGTGATGACGATCTGCATGGGTCTTGTCTCCTGTGAGCCGCAAGAATAAGCGAGGCTCACCGGATCGGCTCACGAGACGAAGCTCACCAGAGCTTGGCGCAGGCCCCGCTAAGCACCACGTCGGCGCTGGGCGCGGCGGGCGATGCATTGCGTTCGCGCGTCACGATCAGGCGCGAGACCTTCGACAGGAGCTTCTCGGATGTGTCTGGCAGCGCCAGCGTGCCGGCGCCGCTCGTCGGTACCGTGCCGATGGCGAACGGCGCCGCGTCGGCGGGCAAGGCCCACAGCACGAGCCGCTCCTCGCCCGAGACGGGCAGCGCCGCCCCGCCCAGCACCTTCAGCGTGACCGTGCGGCCGTAGCGCAGCGAACTCACCAGCAGCCGGCCCCGGCCCTCGGTGTCGGTGAGCACGCCCACATAGCTCTGCGGCAGGCGCTCGCCGGAGCGCATCGCGAGCTGGTCGCTGGTGATGAAGATGCCGGGCACCGCGAGGAACAGGGCGCTCGCGGCGATCACGCCCGCGGCCAGTCCGCCGACGCCGAAGCCCGCGGGCCGCAGCCAGCTGGTCCAGCGCGAGGCGCGTGCCTTCGCCGGGGCTCGTTCCGATGTGCTGACGGGTTGAGTGCGCGCCGCGATCGCGCGCCACAGGTCGGGCGAAGGCTTGCGCTGCGGCACCGACAGGGCAAGCTGCCCGAGCCGCTGCTCCCAGTGCGCCACCACGTCGCGCACGTCGGCGCGGTCGCGCATCAGCCGCTCGAAGCGCCGGCGCGCGCCGCCGGCCAGCGTGCCCAGCGCATAGGACGAAGCCAGCGCGTCGAGCAGGCGAGGGTCGGTGTATCTCATGGCACCACCCCCTGCGCGTCGAGGCAGGCGCGCAGCTTGTCGAGGCCGCGCCGTATCCATGCCTTGACTGTGCCGAGCGGCGCATTCAGTTGCGCTGCGACCTCGGTGTGCGACATGCCCTGGTAGTAGGCCAGCGCGAGGCTCTGGCGGAAGCTGCCGTCGAGCGCCGACATGCAGCCTTCGATGCGCAGCGCGTGCATGGCCTGGTCGAAGAGCTGCGCGGCGCCGGGGGCGGGGTCGGCCGTGGTGTCGGCTTCGTCGTCCGCATCCGCATCTACGGCCTGCGGCTGCTCGTGGGCATGGCGCCGCGTGCGGGCGCGCAGCGCATCCAGCGCCTTGTTGCGCACGATCGCGATCAGCCAGGTGATCGGCTGGATCTCCTGCCCGTCGACGCTGGAGCGGTAGCCGCCCGCGTTCTTCCAGATGCTCACATAGGCCTCTTGCAGCACGTCCTCGGCCGCCTGTTCGTTGCCCAACATACGAACCGCCACGCCGAACAGATGCATGTGCGTGCGTTCGTAGACCTGGGCAAAGCAGGCATGGTCGCCACGGGCCGCGCCGGCGATCAGCTCCTGCAGGCTCATCAGAATATTTCTATTCATGCGCTCGAGTATTGCATCCGTTTTCGCGCGGGTGTCGTTTCTGGGGAAGGGCCGGGAGCTCCGGCCCGCATCCGTTCGCTTCTCTTTCCATCTTTTCTTCCAGAACCGGAAAACACCATGACATCGATCTCCACGCGAATCCTTCCCTCGGCGGCTGCCTTGCTGGGCGCCGCATTGCTCGCCGCCTGTGCAACGCCGACCGCCGAACTGCCGGCCGCCATCAAAGCCCCAGTCGGCGAGCGCGCCGCCTTCACCTGGCACGCGACGGGCGTGCAGATCTACGAATGCCGAGCGGGCGACAAGGGCGCGCTGGCCTGGCAGTTCGTCGCGCCTGAAGCGGAGCTCTTCGGCCCCGGCGGAGTGAAGGCCGGCACGCACGGCGCCGGCCCCCACTGGACCGCGCTCGACGGCAGCAAGACGATCGGCACCGTGAAGGCCCGTGCCAACGGGCAACGCGAAGCCGACATCCCCTGGCTGCTGCTGTCCGCCAGGTCCGCGGGTGGTCCCGGCAGGCTGGCCGAGGTCACCGGCGTTCAGCGCATCAACACCATCGGCGGCAATGCGCCGGCGAAGGGGTGCGAGGTGCAGGCCGACGCCGGCAAGCGCATCAGGCAGGACTACAGCGCGGACTACGTCTTCCTGGTTGCCAGGTAGTCTCCGGTTGCCCCATGAAGCGGGCCGGCCGGCCCGCTTCATGCTCAGCTCTTCTTGCCGCCGCTGGCCTTGAAGCTCTCGACCGAGGCCTTCAGGTCCTTGTATTCGGGGCAGGCCATGTTGCAGACCTGTCCCAGCGCGGCCAGGCGTTGTTCGGCCTTGGGCAGGTCGCCCATCGAGATGTACAGCTCGCCCGAGTATTCGAGTGCGCCGACGTGCTTCGGATCGATCTTCAACGCCGCGTCGTAGTACTTCTCCGAGGCGCTCCACTTGCCCGCGCCGGACTTGCGCAGGGTGTAGCCCATCAGGTTGTTCCAGTCGGCGTTGCCGGTGTCGTTGACGCGCTCGAGCTCGCTGATGGCCGCGGTCCACTTGCTTTCGGCGATCAGCGCGCGAGCGGCAGCGAGCTTGTTGGCGGGTGCGGCCTTGGCGGCCGGCGCGGGGGCGGGCGCCGGGTCCGCGGCGAGTGCGTGACCGACGGCGACGGTCAGAGCGGCGGCGATGGCGATGCGATGGAGCAGGGTGTTCATGGCGAAAGATCCTCTTCGAGAAGTTGAATGGGTTGGCGGACGGCGACTTGGACTTGCATCGCCGTCCTGAACCCACTTACGCCACCGGTTTCGAAACGGACGCATCGGCGCGAAAAGAAAAAAGCCCTCCGAAGAGGGCTTTCCATTTCCATGCAGGCGCGGCGCCTTACATCCCCACGTAGTTCGGCCCGCCGCCGCCTTCGGGCGTGACCCACACGATGTTCTGCGTCGGGTCCTTGATGTCGCAGGTCTTGCAGTGCACGCAGTTCTGCGCGTTGATCTGCAGGCGCTGCTTGCCGTCCTCGGTGCCTACGAACTCGTACACGCCGGCGGGGCAGTAGCGGCTCTCGGGGCCTGCGAACTTCGTGAGGTTGACGTTCACCGGCACCGTCGCGTCCTTGAGCGTCAGGTGGGCCGGCTGCTGCTCTTCATGGTTGGTGTTGCTGATGAACACGCTGGAGAGGCGGTCGAAGGTGAGCTTGCCGTCGGGCTTGGGGTAGACGATGGGCTTGCACTCCGCAGCGGGCTTCAGGTACAGGTGGTCGGCCTTGGTGCGGCGCAGCGTCCATGGAATGTGGCCCTTGAGCAGCCACTGCTCGACGCCGTTCATGAAGGTCGCGATGCCCAGGCCCTTCTTGAACCAGGCCTTGAAGTTGCGGGCCTTGTTCAGCTCGGTGTGCAGCCAGCTCTTCTCGAAGGCGGCCGGGTAGGCCGTGAGTTCGTCGTGCTGGCGGCCGGCCACGACCGCGTCGAAGGCGGCCTCGGCGCACAGCATGCCGGTCTTGATGGCGGCATGGCTGCCCTTGATGCGGCTCACGTTGAGGTAGCCGGCCTCGCAGCCGACCAGCGCGCCGCCCGGGAACACCGTCTTGGGCAGCGACATCAGGCCGCCGGCCGTGATGGCGCGCGCGCCGTAGCCGATGCGCTTGGCGGGCTTGATTCCCTTGGACTCGTCGCCTTCGAGGTACCAGCGGATGTTGGGATGCAGCTTCCAGCGCTGCATTTCCTCGAAGGGGCTCAGGTAGGGGTTGCTGTAGTCCAGGCCCGTGATGAAGCCCATGGTGACCTTGTTGTCCTCCATGTGATAGAGGAAGGCGCCGCCGTAGGTGTCGCTCTTCATCGGCCAGCCGGCGGTGTGCAGCACGAAGCCGGGCTGGTGGCGCTTGGGGTCGATTTCCCAGACTTCCTTCACGCCGAGGCCGTAGGTCTGCGGGTCCTTGCCGGCGTCGAGCTTGTACTTCGCGATGAGCTGGCGGCCCAGGTGGCCGCGCGCGCCTTCTGCGAACACGGTGTACTTGCCCAGCAGCTCCATGCCGAGCTGGAAGTTCTCGGTGGGCTCGCCGTCCTTGCCGACGCCCATGTTGCCGGTGGCCACGCCGCGCACCGAGCCGTCTTCGTTGTAGAGCACCTCGGCGGCCGGGAAGCCCGGGAAGATTTCCACTCCCAGGTTCTCTGCCTGCTGCGCCAGCCACTTGGTGAAGGCGCCCAGGCTGATGATGTAGTTGCCGTGGTTCTGGAAGCAGGCCGGCAGGAAGAGGTTGGGGGTGCGCAGGCCCGACTTCTCGCCCAGGAACACCATCGCGTCGTCGGTGACCGGCTGGTTCAGCGGGGCGCCGAGTTCCTTCCAGTCGGGCAGCAGCTCGTTGAGCGCGCGCGGATCCATGATGGCGCCCGAGAGGATGTGCGCGCCGGGCTCGGAGCCCTTCTCGAGCACCACGACCGAAATCTCCTTCTCGTGCTGCGCGGCGAGCTGCTTGAGCCGGATCGCGGTCGACAGGCCGGCGGGGCCGCCGCCGACCACGACCACGTCGTATTCCATGGCTTCGCGAGGGCCGAACTGGGCGAGGATTTCGTCGTGCGTCATGTGGGTTGGATCGATAATGATTTTTCGGGGCGCGGGGGCTTCCCGGGATTGCGGGGCATTTTATGCGGCGTCCGGGCATGCTCCCTGTCGCGTCCAGGCATGCTCCCTACCGCTCGCGGGCGGGGTTTCCCGCGTCACCTGCGCGACTCCACAGGATCCAGTCCATGGCTTACAGCATCGATCTCTCCGGCCGCGTGGCCTTCGTCACCGGGGCCTCCAGCGGGCTCGGCGCCCAGTTCGCGAAAACGCTGGCGCGTGCCGGCGCGGCCGTGGTGCTCGCGAGCCGCCGCGTCGAGAAGCTCAAGGAGCTGCGCGCGCGCATCGAAGGCGAGGGCCACGACGCCCATGTGGTCGAGCTCGACGTGACCGATGTCGACAGCATCAAGGCTGCAGTGGCACGCGCCGAGACCGAGGTAGGGCCCATCGACATCCTGGTCAACAACTCGGGCGTGAGCACCACCCAGCGCCTGCAGGACGTGACGCCCGACGACTACGACTACATCTTCGACACCAACGTGAAGGGCTCCTTCTTCGTGGCGCAGGAGGTCGGCAAGCGCATGCTGGCGCGCGCCAGGGGTACGGCGCCGGGCACCTACATCGGCGGGCGCATCATCAACATCGCCTCGGCCGCGGCGCTCAAGGTCATGCCGCAGATCGGCACCTACTGCATGAGCAAGATCGCGGTGGTGCAGATGACCAAGGCCATGGCGCTCGAGTGGGGTCGCTTCGGCATCAACGTGAACGCGCTGTGCCCGGGCTACATCACGACCGAGCTCAACGAGGAGCACTGGAGCACCGAGGGCGGCGCCAAGCTGGTCAACATGCTGCCGCGCAAGCGCGTGGGCAAGCCGGAAGACCTCGACGGGTTGATCGTGCTGCTGGCCAGCGGCCAGAGCCACTTCGTGAACGGCGCCGTCATCGCGGCCGACGACGGGTTCGCGCTCTGAGCCCGCGGGCGTGGGTCGGCATCGCGGCCGGTTTGGCCGCGGGTGCGCTCTGGGGGCTGACCTTCGTGGCGCCGCGCATGGTGGGCCACTTCGGCATGGTGGACATCACTGCCGCGCGCTTCGCCGTGTTCGGCGCCGTCTCGGCGCTGGCGGTGTTCGGGCGGCCGGCCGCCGTGCGCTGGCCTGACGGGCGGCAGGCGCTCGCGGCGCTGGGGCTCAGCGTGCTGGGCTTCACCGGCTACTACCTGCTGCTGGCCTTCGGCATCCAGGCAGCGGGCACCGAGGTGCCGAGCCTCATCATCGGCACGATCCCCGTCTGGATGATGCTGCTGGGCCGCCCGGCGGGCCTGCGCATGAGCGCTCTGCTGCCGGGGCTGCTGCTCACGGGCGCGGGCATCGCGCTGATGATCTACGGCGCATGGTCGGCGCAGCACGGTGCCGGGGGCGAGACCGGCGCCCGCTTCGGTTGGGGCATCGCGCTGGCGGTGGCCTCGATGGTGAGCTGGACCGTGTACGGTCTGCTCAACGCCGCCTGGCTGCAGCGTCACCCCGGCCTCAACGCGACCGACTGGGCCAACTGGCTCGGCGTTGCGACCGGCCTCGGCGCCTTGCTGCTGTGGGCCGTCGCGGGCAGCGACGTGGCCACGCTCCGGGTGCAGCCCGACGGCATGCTCTTCGTCTGGATCGCGCTGGCCAGCGGCTTCGGCTCCTCGTGGCTCGCGACCATTCTCTGGAACATCGCGAGCCAGCGGCTGTCGGCCAGCCTCTGCGGGCAGCTGATCGTCAGCGAGACGCTGTTCGCGCTCTTCTATTCCTTCGTCTGGGACGGCCGCTGGCCGCAGGCCACCGAGTGGGCCGCGGCGGCGTTGTTCGTGCTGGGCATCCTCGCATCCATCAAGGCGCACCGATGAGAATCGAAATCCCCGAAAAGAAGAAGCTGGTGTACGAGACGTCCATTCCCATCCGCTGGGGCGACATGGACGCCATGGGCCACCTGAACAACGGCACCTACTTCCGCTACCTCGAAACCGCGCGCATCGACTGGATGCACTCCATCGGCTTCGAGCCGCAGCCGAACGGCGAGGGCATGGTGATCGTCAACGCCTTCTGCAACTTCTACCGGCAGATCGAGTACCCGGGCAACGTGCTGCTCAAGATGTACGTGAGCGACCCGGGCCGCACCACCTTCGAGAGCTGGGCCACCATGGCCCGCGAGGCGGAGCCCGACGTGATCTGCGCGGCCGGCGGCGCGACAACGATCTGGGTCGACTTTCCGAAGCAGAAGGCGCTGACCTTGCCGGACTGGCTGCGCGCGCTGGTGAGCGAGTGAACGGGCGAGTGAGCGGGCTGCAGGCACCGGTGAAGCGGAAGTTCGTGGCGCTCGCGCTCCTGGCGCTGTTCTGCACCGGTGTCCACGCCCAGGCCAGGCCCGGCAAGACCGAGTGCGCCGTCGACGAGCCATACCTGCGCGCCGGGCCGCTCGGCCAGGCCGGGTTCGAGCTCCCCGTGTTCAAGCGCTATTGCTATACCGACAAGTCGGGCAGCCACGTCCTGCTGCTCGGCGAGAAGCAGGACCGGCCATTTCCCGGGGAGCAGCTCTCCTCGGCCATACAGGCCTCGCTCTACAAGGTGGGCGGAGACAAGGCCTCGCTGACGCGGGAGTGGTCGATCCGCGATTTCGCCGGCAAGGACGAGGCCGGTGTCAATTTCCGATCGAAGCTCATCGAGCTTTCGGACATCGACGGTGACGGGCTGGTCGACCCGGTTCTCGTCTACCGCTTCTTCGACCCCGACGGTGCCGATCGCATCGACAACGACGACTTCGTGGGGCGCATCAAGATCATCGTGTTCCACCAGGGCAGGAAGGCGACGATACATGCCGTCACCGGCCATCTGGACGGCGATCGCAAGACCGTCGGCAATGACGGCTACTTCGCGCTGCCGAAGCCGGTGCAGCAGCACCTGGTGAAGAAGATGGCGGCGATGTACGCAGCCGGGCAGTTCGGTTTCGACAATTCCTACGGCTTCGTGCCGAAGAGGGAAACCGCCGGCCGCTGACGCTGCCGGCGCGGCTCGTTCAGGCCCGCTGCAGCACGATGCGCGCCTCGAAGCCCTGCGCCGCACCCGCCGGCGGCGACGACAGCTCGAGCTTCGCGCCGTGCTTCTCGACGATGGTGCCCACGATCGAGATGCCCAGGCCGTAGCCGGCGCGGTCGGAGCTGTGGCGCACGTGGCGTTCGCGCAGCGTGGTGAGCTGCTCGGGGGTGACGCCGGCGCCGGAGTCGCGCACGGCCAGCGTGCAGGGTTCCATCACCTCGATGACGACGCGACCGCCGCCGTAGCGCAGCGCGTTCTCCACCAGGTTGCGCAGCGCGATCGCGAGCGCATCGACGTCGCCCAGCGCCAGCGGCGCATTGCTGTCGGGCACCTTGAGCGCAAGGCGCTCGATGTTCTGCGGGTCTTGCCAGAAGTCCTGCGCCACGGTGCCGGCGAGCTGTACCAGGTCGACCTGCATCCGCGTGAGCGAGGCGCCCGATTCAGCGCGCGACAGCTGCAACAGCTTCTCGGTGCGGTGGCTCAGGGTGCGCAGCGCGTCCAGCGCGGCCTGCACGTCGTTGCGCCGCAGGTCGTGCTCGAGCGCGGTCTGCAGCCGCAGCCGGACGGCGGCGAGCGGCGTGCGAAGCTCGTGCGCGGCATTGGCCGCGAGGGCACGCTCCACGTCGAGCGAATGGGACAGCCGGTCGAGCAGCCTGTTGACGTGGTCGCCGACGATGCGCAGCTCCTTCGGCAGCCCCGGCAGGGTGATAGGGCTGAGGTCCGCGCCGCTGCGTTTCTCGATCTCGCCGGCCAGCTGCTGCAGCACCCGCAGTTCTGTACGCGCCACGTTGCGCAGTACCAGCGCGAGCAGCGGCAGCACCGCGCCGAGCGGAATGATCAGGCCGAAGAGCGTGCGGTTGAGCGCGCGCCGGCGCTCGTCGAGCGGGTCGGCCACCTGGAAGAACAGGCCCAGCGTCGGGTGGCGCACGGTGTAGATGCGCCAGGTCGGGTTGTTCGCGAAACCGGCGGCCAGTGGCACGTCGAAGGTGTCGGGCGGCGCTTCGGCGGAGCGCAGCAGCACGTGCTCGTGCAGGTCGACGATCTGGTAGATGACGGCGTCTTCCGAGAAGAGCTGCTTGGGCGCGATCAGCGGCTGGCGCGGCGGCTCCTCGCCCGGGTGCTGCAGCTTCTCGAGCTCCTGCACGGCCATCGCGAACATGCGGTGCGAGACCTCCACCAGTTCGTTGTCGAAGTTGTGGTTGATCTCGCGGTCCACGTACCAGACCACGGCGAACACGCACAGCAGCCATACCCCGCCGACCCACACGATCAGCGTGCGGGTCAGGCGTCCGGCGAGCGAATCGCGGCCGGCCGCGAAGCTGCTGGCGTTCAACGGGCGGGCCTCATTCGTCGTCGTCCGTGGAGAACGACAGCCGGTAGCCGAGGCCGCGCAGCGTCTGGATGTGGCTGCGGCCGAGCTTGCGCCGCAGGCGGCTGATGAAGACCTCGAGCGTGTTGCTGTCGGCCTCGTCGCCGAAGCCGTACAGCGCGTCGGCGAGGTTCTCGCGCGTGTGGATGCGCTCGGGCCGGGTGGCCATCACGCGCAGCAGCGCCCATTCCTTCTGCGTGAGGGTGATCGGCAAGCCGTTCCTGCGCACCATGTCGTGCGCCAGGTCGATCTCCAGAGTGCCGAGTTGCAGCACCGGCGAGCTGCTCGCGCTGCGACGGCGCTCGACGGCGCGCAGGCGCGCCAGCAGTTCGGCCGGGTCGTAGGGCTTGATGAGGTAGTCGTCGGCGCCGGCGTCCAGGCCGCGGATGCGGTCGGTGACCTGGTCGCGCGCGGTCAGCACGATGACGATGGGGCGCTCGGGCAGGGCGCGAACCTGCGGCAGCAGCGAGAGGCCGTCGCCGTCGCCCAGGTGCAGGTCGAGCAGTACTGCCGCGTACTGCACCGAGAGCAGGGCGCCGCGCGCGTCGGCGAGGCTCGGGGCCACGTCGACCACGAAGGCCTTGGCCAGAAGGTAGCTGCAGACGGCATCTGCCAATGCAGTGTCATCTTCGACCAGCAATATGCGCACGCCATGTCCTTCCAGGAAAAATCGAAGTCTAGCGCCACCGAGTTGCACCGGGCCTTTCAGTCAGGTTCGGTTCATCTTGCTTCAGGCTCGGTTCATTCCGCAAACGTAGGCTCGCGGCTGGTTTCCAGTCCTGCCTTCGTTCATGACACGCTTTCCCAATCTCCGTCTGGGGGTCTTCACCCTCGCTGCACTGATTGCATTGATGGCGTGGGACGCGACAGGCGCCGACCTGCTGCTGGCGCGCATGGCGGGCTCCCATCTCGGCTTTCCCCTGCGGGACAACCCCTTCATGGTCCACGTCATGCATGAGGGCGCGCGAAACCTCAGCTGGGCGCTGGTGATCCTGCTCTTCGCGGCGATCCGCTGGCCCTTCGGCCTGCTGCGCCGGCTCGACACGGGCGCCCGCGTGCAGCTGGCCCTGACCGTGCTGGGATCGGTGATCGCGGTCAGCATCCTCAAGCACGCGAGCCACACCAGCTGCCCCTGGGACCTGCAGGAGTTCGGCGGCGTGGCGCGCTACGTATCCCACTGGTCGTGGGGCATCGGCGACGGCGGTCCGGGCGGCTGCTTCCCGGCCGGCCATGCTTCCGCGGCTTTCGCCTACGTGGGCGGGTACTTCGTCCTGCGGCGGGTATCGTCCCGCGCCGCGGCAATCTGGCTGTGGACGGCCGTGGCGGCCGGGCTGGTGCTCGGCGTGGCGCAGCAGCTGCGCGGCGCGCACTACATGAGCCACACCCTGTGGACCGCCTGGGTCTGCTGGACGGTGGGCTTCGCCGTCGAGGTGGCCGTCTCGCGCTTCGGCTCGCACTCATCGAGGCCGGCGGTGCCCGCACATGCAGGGTCTTGATTTCGCGCTCTTTGGAATGATCAACGCGGGGCCCACGGTGCCGCCGTGGAGCTTGGGCTTCGCCGAGTTCTGCTCCGACCTGCTGCCGGCCCTGCTGACCCTGTCCATCGGCGTCTGCGCGCTGTTCAGCCGGCGCTGGCGCTACGCGCTCTTCACGGTGCTTCTGAGCGTTCTGGCCGCATGGCTGGTAGTGAACCTTATCCGTACGCTGGCGCCGATCCCCCGGCCCGCGTTCTACGGCCTTGGCATCCAGTGGGTGCCGCAGGGCGTGCGGCCGGGTTTCCCGAGCATGCATGCGGCCGGCACCTTCGCCGCGGCCTTCGCGCTCTGGTGCCTGCCTTCGCGCGTGCCCATGCTGGCGGCGCTGGTGGTGGCAGCCCTGGTGGCCTGGAGCCGCGTATACCTTGGTCTGCATTTCCCGTCCGACATCGTGGCGGCCACCATGCTGGGGGCGCTGGTGGCGATCCTGGTGGAGCGCGGAATCAGCCGTCCGCTGGGCCAGGCGGCGTCCGGCGCGATGGTTGCGCGGCGGCGTTCGGCGAGGCTGCGGCTGCGCAGGGCGAGTTTGAACACAGACTGAAGGGCCAATTCAGCCTCGCTTCAGGCGGGCTCGTTACATTCGCCCGATGTCTGTTTCGCGAATTGAGCCTGCACCTTTGGAGCGGGAGGGTTTTTCCGAGTCAAAAACGCCACAGTTGCCGCCTTCCGGCGCTCCGTGGACGCGGCTCGACCTCTGGTTGCAGCGGCCGCGCTCGGCCGCCATGGTCGTGCTCTGGCTCAGCCTCTATCTGGTGCTGACCACCAACTGGCCGTTGTGGAACGAGCTGGCCCGCATCGGCGGCGCGCCCAGCAGCTACATGTCCTCCGTCCTGTCCATGAGCCTGCTCACGCTGTGCGGCTCGGCCGCCATGTTGTCGTTCACCGCCTGGTCGCGCTGGATGAAACCGCTGTGGTTCCTGGTGGTGGTGGTGGCGGCCTCGGTCCAGCACTACATGCTCGAGTACCGCGTGGTGATGGACCCCACCATGATCGCCAACGTGCTGCAGACCGATCCGAACGAGGCGCGCGACCTGATGAGCTGGCGCATGGCCTTCAACATCGCGGTGGTCGTGCTGCCCGCGGCCTTGCTGCTGTGGCGGGTGCGCGTGATGCCGATGCGCTTCCTGCCCAAGCTGCTGCGCAACGTGGGCCTGCTGTTGCTGGCGTTGGTCGTGGCGGTGGGCACCATCGTGTCCATGAACCGCGAGCTGGCACCGCTGATGCGCAACAACGTCCACCTGCGCTACATGATGAACCCGATCGCCGCCCTCTACTCGACGGGGGCCGTGTTCATCAGGCCGCTGTTCAAGCACAGCGGCAAGCTGATCTCCATCACCGCCGGTACGACGCTTGGCGCGAGCTACGCCTCGCAGGCCAAGCCGCCGCTCTTCGTGGTGGTGGTGGGCGAGACGGCGCGGGCCGACCACTTCGCGCTCAACGGCTACGCACGCGACACCACGCCCGAACTGGCCAGGCGCGGCGTGCTGAGCTACCGCGAGGTGCGCTCCTGCGGCACCAACACCCTGGCTTCGGTGCCGTGCATGTTCTCGCCGCTGGGCAAGGAAGGCTACGAGTCGCGCAAGGACGATTACGAAACCCTGGTCGACGTGCTGCAGGCTGCCGGCCTTGCCGTGTTCTGGCTCGACAACCAGGCCGGCTGCAAGGGCGTCTGCGAGCGCATCCCGAACGCCTCCGCCTTCGACGGCCTCGACGCCGCCACCAAGAAGGCACTGTGCGACGGCGACGAGTGCCTCGACGACGTCATGCTCAAGGGCCTGGACGAGCGCATCGCCGCGCTGCCGGCCGAGCGCCGCGCCAAGGGCGTGGTGCTGGTGATGCACCAGATGGGCAGCCACGGCCCCGCGTACTACAAGCGCTCGGCGCCCGACGTGAAGCGCTTCCTGCCAGAGTGCAAGACCAATGCGCTGGCCGACTGCGCCCATGCCGAGCTGATGAACGTGTACGACAACTCGATCGCGCAGACCGACCGTTTCCTCGGCCAGACCATCGACTGGCTGAAGACCCAGTCGAAGCAGTACGACCCTGCGCTGCTGTACGTGAGCGACCATGGCGAGTCGCTGGGCGAATACGGCCTGTTCCTGCACGGCGTGCCGTACAGCTTCGCGCCCGACGCGCAGAAGCACGTGCCCATGGTCACCTGGTTCAGCGAAGGCATGAGCGAGCGCCGCAAGCTCTCGCGTTCGTGCATGGAGGCGGGGCTCGACGCGCCGCTCACGCACGACAACCTCTATCACACGGTGCTCGGCGTGATGGACGTGAGCACGCCGACCTACAAGCCTGCCCTGGACGCCCTCGCGTCCTGCCGGGCGAAGGGCTGAGACAGGCAGGCGGCGCTGCCTGCCTACTTCTTCTCGCGGGGCACGCGCCCCATGAGGAAGAACTCGTCGTTCGGCCGCATGCCGCTGAAGCTGGCCAGCCGGTTGCTCAGCCCGAAGAAGGCGGTGATGGCGGCGATGTCCCAGATGTCCTCGTCGTCGAAGCCGTGGGCGTGCAGCGGCGGGAAGTCGCTGTCGTCGATCTCGTGCGAGCGCAGGCAGACCTTCATCGCGAAGTCGAGCATCGCGCGCTGGCGCGGCGTGATGTCGGCCTTGCGATAGTTCACCGCCACCTGGTCGGCCACCAGCGGCTTCTTCTCGTAGATGCGCAGCAGCGCGCCGTGCGCCACCACGCAGTAGAGGCACTGGTTGGCGGCGCTGGTGGTGGTGACGATCATCTCGCGGTCGCCCTTGGTGAGCGAGCCTTCTTCCTTGAGCATGAGCGCGTCGTGGTACGCGAAGAAGGCGCGCCACTCGGCGGGGCGGCGCGCGAGGCCGAGGAACACGTTGGGCACGAAGCCGGCCTTTTCCTGCACGGCGAGGATCGCGGTGCGGATGTCCTCGGGCAGGTCTTTCAGCTCGGCGAGGGGATAGCGGTCTGCAGCCATGTCTGTCTCCGTTGTGGTTTGCCTTGACGGGGCCATCATAGGCAAGCCGCGCGGGAGACCGCGCAACCGCTTCCTTTCCTCGCTTACTTCAGCGCCTTGCCCTGGGTGGCGCCCAGCGGCGTGTGCAACTGCGAGCTCACCCACGAGCCGGTGTTGTCGTCGCGCCCCTGCAGCAGGTAGCGCGTGTCGACCTTGCCGTAGTTCTGCACCGCCAGCGCGGAGAACTTTCCGATGTCGGTCTTCGGATCGCGCAGGCGGTTGACGATCAGCACCTTCTTCGTATCGGCGAAGTCGGCCATCATGTTCTGGTCGCCTTCGCTGTCGCCGGCCACGAAGCTCGGACCGTAGCCGTACTTGCTGACCAGGAAGCGCCGGATGTTCTTCGTCTTGCCCGGGCCCTGCGTCTGGTCGTAGCCGCGGCGGAACTCGGGCTGGATCACGCCCTTGGCGTCGCGTTCCAGCTCCATAGCGAGCACGCGCTCGGGCGGGTTGTTGTAGCCGAAGGCCGGGTTCGACGAGATCTCCTTGATCACGTCGACGAAGGAGGCCGAGCACACCCACACGTCGAAGCCCGCGTTGCGGAAGGCGGCGTAGAGCTGCTGCATCTCGGGCTGCAGGCGAAGACCGTTCTTCCAGTTCACCGAGACCACGCCGGCGCGTCCCGGCAGGGCGGCGGGCGAAGTCCACTTGACCTTGGTCACGGGCTCCTTCAGCTGCCAGGCCACGGTGTCGGCGGTGAGCTTGCGCACCTGCGCCTCGGTCATGCCGGCGAAGAGGTAGGTGACCCACGGGTAGGCCGTGTCATGGTCGAAGGTGTCGCCGATGGCCTCGTAGAGGTAGCGCACCTTGGTGGTGAATGCACCGTAGTGCGGGCTCATCGCCACCACGGCCAGCGACTGGTCGCCCTTCAGGCCCTTGTAGTTCTGGTAGAGCCACGTGTAGCTCGCGACGATGTCGGGCACCACGGCGTCGATGTTCACCGGCTGGCCGGCCGCGTTGTTGTAAGCGGGCAGGAAGTCCTTCTTCGGGATGTTCCGGCGCAACGCCACTTCGAGTTGCGCGGGCGTGGCGCCGAAGACCAGGTTCTCCAGCTGGTAGATGAGCGCGGCTTCCTCGATGTCGAGGAAGACGCTGGTGTTGTCCCAGTCGAACACCACGTACGGCGGCTTCGCGGCGTCGTAGCCCGGGCTGCCCTTGCCGAGGCCGGCGATCAGGCCCTCGATCTGCGAGCGGTTGAAGGCGTCCCAGTTGCCGGGCGCGAGAACCGGGCCCTTCGCGGCCGACAGGCTGGCGCAGCCGGTTGCCGCGAGTGCCGCGGCCAGCGGCGTGAGGAGGACGAGGCGACGTTGCATTGCGTTTTTCCTTTTTGAGTGAATGCGGTGTGCGAAAAGTCATACGGAAAGTCGAGCGAAAGAGATCGGCGAGCGTACGAAGCGCTCGTGACAGTTCCGGCGTTGCCGACGGCGTTCAGCGCGAGATGGAAGGAGTCCGGCCCGGCTCGTCGAGCACCGCGAGGTCGCTCTCGTCCTTGAGCCCGACGCCCGTCAGCCCCCTGCGCAGGGACTCTCGCATCAGCCATGCCAGCTTGAACGCGGCCGCCTCGTAGGGCAGGCCCTCGGGGCGCACGTTCGAGATGCAGTTGCGCTCGGCGTCGTGCCGGCCGCGCTTGGGCGTGTGGGTCAGGTAGATGCCGAGGCTGTCGGGCGAGCTCAGGCCCGGGCGCTCGCCGATCAGCATGACCGACAACGCCGCGCCGAACAGCTCGCCCACTTCGTCGGCCAGCGCCACGCGCGCCTGCGTGGCGACGACCACCGGGGCGAAGCGGATGTCGGGCGGCAGGTGCGAGCGCAGCGCCGCCAGCAGGGGCACCGCGTGGCGGGCGACGGCCAGCGAGGAGAGCCCGTCGCCGATCACCACGCAGACGTCGCAGCCGTAGCGCCGCTCGCCGAGCAGACGGGTGGCGTAGTCCTCGTCGAGCTGGCGGCCGAGGTCGGGCCGGCGCAGGTATTCGGTGCGGTCCGCGGCACGGCTGCGCGCGCGGGCCACTTCCCAGTGCTGCGCGGCGAGCGCCGCCTCGAGCGCGTCCACGTCGAGCGCGGCATGGATCGCGTCGCGCGCCATCGCGTGCGCCCAGCCGAAGCGCAGTGTCTCGTCGGTGGGCATGCCCGAGCCGGCGCGGCCCAGCGCCAGCCGGGCGGGCGTGGCCGAGCGCCATTGAGCCCACGGGTTGGGGGTGACGGGCGATTCGTCGCTCATGGCGCGAGCGCGGAGAGCCCGCTCATGTCGGCCAGCAGCCGGTTGGAAGATGGCGGCGCCAGCCGGCCGGCCGCGTCGGTGATCTGCATGCGCTGCAGCCATGCCTCGAACTCGGGCGCGCGCTTCAGGCCCAGTGTTTCGCGCAGGAACAGCGCGTCGTGGAAGGAGGTGCTCTGGTAGTTGAGCATCACGTCGTCCGCCCCGGGAATGCCCATGATGAAGTTGATGCCCGCCGTGCCAAGCAGCACGAGCAGCGTGTCCATGTCGTCCTGGTCGGCCTCGGCGTGGTTGGTGTAGCAGACGTCGCAGCCGATGGGCAGGCCCAGCAGCTTGCCGCAGAAGTGGTCCTCGAGCCCGGCTCGGATGATCTGCTTGCCGTCGTACAGGTACTCCGGCCCGATGAAGCCGACGACGGTGTTGATCAGGAAGGGCTTGTAGCGTCGCGCCAGTGCATAGGCGCGCGCCTCGCAGGTCTGCTGGTCGACGCCGAAGTTGGCGTTGGCCGACAGCGCGCTGCCCTGGCCGGTCTCGAAGTACATGACGTTGTCGCCCACGGTGCCGCGCTTGAGCGACAGCGCGGCCGCGTAGGCCTCGTCGAGCAGCTCGGGCGTCACGCCGAAGGAGAGGTTCGCCTTCTCCGTGCCCGCGATCGACTGGAACACCAGGTCCACCGGCGCGCCGGCTTCCGCGAGCTTGAGTGTGTTGGTCACGTGCGTGAGCACGCAGCTCTGCGTGGGGATCTCGAAGCGCTGGATGACCTCGTCGAGCATGTGCAGCAGCCGGCCGAGCACGGGCATGCTGTCGGAGGCCGGGTTGAGGCCGATCACCGCGTCGCCCGCGCCGTAGAGCAGGCCGTCGAGCGTGGAGGCCGCCACGCCGCGCAGGTCGTCGGTCGGGTGGTTGGGTTGCAGGCGTACCGAGAGATGACCGGGCAGGCCGATGGTGTCGCGAAAGCGCGTGACCACGCTGCACTTCTTCGCGACCGACACCAGGTCCTGGTTGCGCATGAGCTTGGAAACGGCCGCGACCATCTCCGGCGTGAGGCCCGGTGCGAGCGCGCCCAGCGTCGCGGTGGTGGCAGCCCCGGACAGAAGCCAGTTGCGGAAGTCGCCGACCGTGAGATGCGACACCAGCGCGAAGGCCTGCGCGTCATGGCTGTCGATGATGAGGCGGGTGACGTTGTCGCTCTCGTAGGGAATCAGCGCTTCGGCGAGGAACTGCTTGAGCGGCGTTTCGGCCAGCACGTGCCGCGCGGCCATGCGCTGCTGCGCGGTGGCCGCGCCGATGCCCGCGAGGTAGTCGCCCGAACGGGCCGGGCTCGCGAAGGCCATGACCTGTCGCAGGTCCTCGAAGGCGAAGACCTGGCCGGCGATGGTGGTGCGGTAGAGCATCTTTCTGCGGGATCCGGTGTCAGGCGCCGGTGGTTTTGGAAGACAGCATCTCGTCGGGCGCCGCGGCACTGCGCTGCCCCGATGTCAGCAGGAAGTAGCCGTAGGCGGCGGCCATCAGCACGATGAAAAGCAGCGTGAGCATGCCGTTGAACCACACCATCGCACCCAGGCACACCACGCCGAGGCCGAGCGCGATGGCGGGGAACACGGGGTAGAAGGGCGCGCGGTATGTGCGCAGCAGGTCGGGCTCGCTGCGGCGCAGCTTGAAGAGCGCCGCCATCGAGATCAGGTACATCACGATGGCGCCGAGCACCGCCATGGTCACGATGTTGGCGGTGAGCGTCTGGCCGCCGAACTGCACCCACTCGTCGCTGAAGATGGCGATGACGCCGATCACGCCGCCGGCCAGCAGCGCGCGGTGCGGCGTGTCGAAGCGCGGGCTCAGGCCGGCGAAGTAGCGCGGCAGGTAGCCAGCGCGCGCCAGCGCGAAGATCTGCCGCGAGTAGCCCATGATGATCCCGTGGAACGAGGCGATCAGCCCGAAGAGGCCGATCCACACCAGCATGTGCAGCCAGCCGCTGTTGTCGCCCACCACCGCCTTCATGGCCTGCGGCAGCGGGTCGTTGATGTTGGCGAGCTTTCGCCAGTCGCCCACGCCGCCCGCGAAGATCATCACGCCGAAGGCCAGCACCACCAGCGTGACGATGCCCGTGGTGTAGGCGATGGGAATGGTGCGATGCGGATCGCGCGCCTCCTCGGCCGCCATGGCCGCGCCCTCGATCGCGAGGAAGAACCAGATCGCGAACGGAATCGACGCGAAGATGCCCGCGACCGCTGCGCCGTTCAGCACGCTGCCGCCGGCCCAGCCGTTGGCCACGAAGTTCGCCATGGTCCAGCCCGGCGTGACCACGCCCATGAACACCAGCAGCTCGACGATGGCCAGCACCGTCACGAAGAGTTCGAAGGCCGCGGCGATGCCCACGCCGATCCAGTTGAGCCCGATGAAGATCACGTACGCGCCGAGCGCGAACCACTTCGGGTTGATGCCCGGGAACTGCACGTTGAGATACGCGCCGATGGCCAGCGCGATGGCCGGCGGCGCGAACACGAATTCGATCAGCGTCGCGAAGCCCGCGACGAAGCCGCCGGTGGGCCCGAAGGCGCGTCGCGCGTAGGCAAAAGGACCACCCGCGTGCGGTATGGCGGTGGAGAGCTCGGTAAAGCTGAAGATGAAAGTGGTGTACATCGTGGCCACCAGCACCGTGGCGACCAGGAAGCCGAGCGTGCCGGCCGTGTTCCAGCCGTAGCTCCAACCAAAGTACTCACCCGAAATGACGAGGCCCACCGCGATGCCCCAGAGCTGGACTGGGCCGAGCACTTTCTTGAGATGGCCTGTGCCGGTATGGGCCGGCGACGCGCCCGAGCCGGCAGCGGTGGTGGAGTTCATTCGACTTCCTCTCTTCGTGAATGTTGACAGTGCACATTCGCCAAAGCAAGGGCCGTTCCAACAAGGCCGGCGGCGCATGGCGGGAGCGGCGTGGACCGCTGGCCATAATCGGGGTCTCCCAACCTTCGAGGTGTTCTGTGAAGTCTCTTTTCTGTGCCGCTCTCGTGTCCGTCCTTGCAATGCCCGCCGCGTTCGCGCAGTCCGCGCCCGTGACCACGTCCAGCGGCCTGATCTACCAGTCGCTCAAGGAAGGCACCGGCGCCTCGCCCGCGGCCACCGACGTGGTCAAGGTGCACTACCGCGGCACCTTCCCCGACAGCGGCAAGGAATTCGACAGCTCCTACAAGCGCGGCGAGCCCACCGAGTTCCCGCTCAATGGCGTGATCCCGTGCTGGACCGAGGGCGTGCAGAAGATGAAGCCGGGCGGCAAGGCCAAGCTGACCTGCCCGCCGTCGATTGCCTACGGTTCGCGCGGCGCGGGCGGCGTGATTCCGCCGAACGCCACGCTGAACTTCGAGGTCGAGCTGATCTCGGTCACGAAGCGCTGATCGTCAGATCTGCGCCATGCCGCCGTCGACGAACAGCTCGACGCCGTTCACGAAGCTGCTGTCGTCGGAGGCCAGGAACACCACGGCCTTGGCGATTTCGTCGGGCGTGCCGACCCGGCCGAGCGGGATGTTCTGGGCCTGTCCCTCGATGAAACCCTGCACCTGTTCCGCCGTGAGGCCCAGCAGGTCGTAGGCAGGGGTCGGCACCACGCCGGGGCTCACGGCGTTCACGCGGATGCCGGCGTCCTTCAGGTCCACCGTCCAGCTGCGCGCGAAGCTTCGCACCGCCGCCTTGGTGGCGCTGTAGACGCTGAAGGCCGGATTGCCCTTGATGCTGGTGATCGAGGCGTTGAGGACAATCGATGAGCCCTTGGGCATCAGCGGCAGCGCCTTCTGTACCGTGAAGAGCAGGCCGCGCACATTGGTGCCGAAGATCTTGTCGAAGTGCTCCTCGGTAATCTGCCCCAGCGGCAGCAGGCTGCCGCCGCCCGCGTTGGCGAACAGCACGTCGAGGCGGCCTTTTTCCTGCTTGATGGTGGCGTAGAGCCGGTCGAGGTCTTCGAGCTTCGACACGTCGCCGAGCACGCCTGTCACGTTGCGCCCGATGGCTTTCACTGCCGCGTCGAGTTCGGCCTGGCGGCGGCCGGTGATGAACACGTGCGCGCCTTCGGCCGCGAAGCGTTGAGCGGTGGCCAGGCCGATGCCGCTGGTGCCGCCGGTGACGAGGGCGATCTTGTCGTCGAGCTTGAGGGTCATGACTACTTCCTTGGTTGTTGCTGCAATGCAGCGTTGTCGGTGGGAGGAAGTTTGGGCACGACCCTCGCGCGGACCAAGATGACGCGCGGGATTTGTCTATTCACGAATCACCAACAATCCGGCAACGGGCCGGATCGCCGCCACGCGTGTTTGCCCGTGGCGTATCCGATCAGCCGGCACCTGCGCGCCAGGCTGGGTTTCAGCCTGGCTGGTACTGGTACAGCCAGGTCTCGGTGAGCGTCTGATCGCCGTTCTTCAGGTACAGGCGCATGTCGATCGGCTCGTTGCCTTCGGGCGTGAAGTCGAACTGCGCGCGCCAGTGGCCGGGCACGCCGTTGGGCACGGCCTCGGCGAAGACGTACGAGAACTTGCCCCGTGCCGCCGTCAGCACCACCTCGGGCTTCACGCCGAAGGGCACGGTCGTCAGCGGCTGGCCGATGAACTCCACCATGAACTTGCGCACGCCCTGCGGACGCGGCTGGCCCGGCTGGCCGCCGCGGCCGATGCGCGTGGCCACGCAGCGCGCGAGCGGCGACGGAAAGGGCTCCTGGTCGGTCCAGTGCAGCCGGTACTGCAGGCTGTAGCTGGCCCCCGCCTTCGCGTCGGCCTTGGGCACCCAGAAGGCGACGATGTTGTCGTGGATCTCGTCGTCGGTCGGAATCTCGATGAGCTGCACCGAGCCCTCGCCCCAGTCGCCCAGCGGCTCGATCCACAGGCTCGGGCGCTTCTCGTAGTTCACGCCGTCCTGGTAGTGGTCGAAGGCGCGGTCGCGCTGCAGCAGGCCGAAGCCGCGCGGCTTGGTGTCGGCGAAGGCCGAGGCGCGCGTCTGCGTCGGGTTGTTCAGCGGGCGCCAGATGCGTTCGCCTGCGCCGTTCCAGATGGCGAGGCCGTCGGAGTCGTGCACCTCGGGGCGCCAGTCGATGGCGGTGGGCTTGATGGTTTCCGAGTACCAGTACATCGACGTGAGCGGCACCAGGCCCAGGCGGGCCACGTCCTTGCGCACGAAGATGCGCGCGTCGATGTCCATGATGACGGCCTTGGTGCGCTGCATGACGAACTTGAACACGCCCGTCACGCTCGGCCCTTCGAGCAGCGCGTAGACCGTCATCGAGGTCGTGTTGTTGGCGGCCGGCGTCTCGAAGTAGAAGCGCGTGAAGTTCGGGAACTCCTCGGGCCTGTCGGGCACCGCCACGTCGAGCGCGATGCCGCGCGCCGACAGGCCGTACTGGTAGAGCTCGCCGATGGCGCGGAAGTACGAGGCGCCGAGGAAGGCGACCCAGTCGTTCTTCTGCCAGTCGAGCTTGCCCTGGTCGCCGAGGCGGCTTTCCTGCAGGCGGAAGCCGGCGAAGCCCGCACCCGGCGGCAGCGAACGTGCGGGGCTGTCGGGCGGCATCGAGAAGTACGAGGGGCTGTAGAGCACCTCGCGCGCGAACGCGTCGCCGTCGGTGTTCTCGAGCACGTTCATGCGCACCGGCGTCTGGAAGAAGCGGCCGAGGTGGAAGAAGGTGACGGGGAAGGCGCCCGGGCCGTCGCGGAAGAGCGCGTTGGCGGGGTCGAACCTGATCTTGCCGTGCGCGTCGTAGTCGATGCGGTCGAGCACCTCGGGTGCCAGCGGCGCGGCGGCCGCGTACGGCTTCGCGGCGAGGGACTTCGCCTGCGCGACCAGCGCGTCGAAGGAGAAGGGCGTGGGCTGGCTCAGCTGGAGACCGTTGGCGGCCAGTGCCTCTTCGGGCAGTCCGAGGGCGGCGAGTGCGGCAGCGGCACCACCGGCGGCAAGGAAGGATCGGCGATCAAGCATGTGGTTCTTGAGGGTTGCGAATCTTTGGGGAAGAGGGGAAAGAAAGAAGATCAGGCGGAAGGCGGGAACGATAGAGCATTCTCCGCCCCATCCCCGCCCGATGACCTGGAACACCCCCGAGCTTGACCCGGCCCGGCCGCCTGGCGCGTCAGCCAATCCGCGCAGCGCAGGCCGGACAAAGCCGGCAATCCGCCATGTCGCCGGAAAATTGTGCGTTTATGTATCGGCGGCGGCTTCGTCCGTCGCCGTCAGCGCATAGAGCGCATACAGCGGCACGCCGAGGAACAGCATGACCATCGGTGCGAACAGCGTGTAGGGCAGGCCGATGCCTTCCAGCACGCGGTAGGTGCCGCTCAGCTGCAGGCGCGGATGGGGCTGCGTCAGCTCGGCCGCGCGGCGGATGCCCCACTTGAATTCGGCGCCGGTCACGCGCACGGACGGATGCTGCTTTCCGCGCCCCACCGCGAGCCAGCACATGGCGTCGAAGGCCAGCACGGAGCCTGCGGGCGCGCGCTCGCCGAAGGTGGCTAGCACCGCCTGCACCTGCTCGGGCTCCAGGTACATCAGCACGCCCTCGGTGAACAGGAACACCGGCTGGGCGTTGCGCTTGCGCGGCAGGCCCAGTTGCTCCCACCAGCCGGGGGACGTGAGGTCGAGTTCGCGCACGTCGTGGCGCTCGTTGGTCTCGGGGATCAGCTGGCGGCGCAGTTCGAGCACTTCGGGCAGGTCGGCGTCGGTCATGCGCGACTTGTCGTCGTCCAGCCACTGGAAGTAGTGGCTCAGGCCGCAGCCCATGTTCACCACGCGCGCACCGGGGTGCAGCTTGAGGAAGTCCTGCGCCAGGCTGCGGAAGCGCCGCGTGCGCGAGAGGATGCTGTAGATGGTGGCCCGGTCTTCCGGCAGCGCATGGCCGTCGTCGCGGATCTGCTCGAGGATGCCCGCGGCGTATGCGTCGCGCACCGCCAACTGCGGGAACATGGCGTCGCCCGAGGCCCGTGCGGCCAGGGGAATCCGCAAGGTGGACGGGACTGCCGACAGCCGGCGTACGGATTTGCTGGTGGTCATGAATGCTGGAGTTGCGCCAGCACAAAGTCTGGCGGCTCCGGCACCCAGCGGCAAGTCAGTCTTTGGTTACGCCGGACGGCGGGTGGCGCGCGTCCACGTAGGCCCAGGCCCGTACCCCCGACGCCAGCACGACGCGGTCGCGGCGGTAGTCGTCCACCTCGTAGGCATCGGCATGTGCCAGCTCGGCGGGCGTGATGGCGAAGACCGCGCCGTCGACGCCGTCGTCCGGCGCGGCGCTGGGCGAGACGATGGGGTGATGGGTCTTGCCGCTGGTTGCGACCACGGCTGTGTCCCGGATGGCGAGCTGTTCGAGCCGGTAGCCCGGCAGGCGGTCGGGGTGGCCGTCGAGCAGGCGCCCGAAGGTGGCGATCTGCACCGCGGGCAGCTGCAGCGTGCCGTAAGAGAAAAGTTGCTCGGTGGCTTCGTCTTTCATGGATTCCCTGTTCAGCCCGCCACGAGTTCGGCGGCGGCGGCCGTGCCATTGTCGGGCTGGGCTTCGTCCTCCATCAGCAGGTCTTCGTAGAAGGCGCCGAAGGGGCGGGTGGGGTGCGCGATCTGGATTTCGAGGATCCAGATGCCGGTCGCCGGGCAGAGGCCGAAGTCGCCGAGCCGGCCGGCCTGGTAGATGGCATGCGGAAAGTCGCAGACGCGGTGGCCCTTGATGTCGAGGTTGAGCCGCCAGCCCATGGCCTGGGCGCGTTCGGCCGCCCAGGCATAGAGCGCCTGGCCGCTGAGGCGGTCGGCGCGCCAGCGGTCGGCCACCTCGTGCCACAGCGTGCGCGCGGCCTCGGCGCAGGCGTGCATCTGCGGATCGTCGCCGGTCACGAAGGTGTCGCCGGCATCGCCCTCGTGGCCCTCCCAGACCGGGCCGATGTCGACGAAGAAGATGTCCTGCTCGCCGAGCACGCTAGCGGGGTCGGACTGCTCCCTGAAGGTCTTCAGCGTGTCCTCGCCGAAGCGGATGACGACGGGGTGCCAGTTGCGCTCCATCTCCAGCTTCTGCAGCGTGGCCATCGCCAGGTCGTGCGCCTGCGAGTGCGTCATGCCGGGGCGCATGCCCGAGGCGATGCGGCGAACCGCGAGCTGCGAGAGGGCACGCGCGTTCTGCATCGATTTCAGCGAGAACTTCGCTCCGGTGGCTTCGGTGCGTCCGGCTTCAGGTCTTGTCATTGGCAATGTCCAGTCTCAGGTTCAGGGATTCGGATGGCTGCCGCGCGGGCTGTTCCGTGGCTGCCGCGGGCGGCACCCAGGCGGACCAGACCTGGCCCGGCAGCGCATGGCCGCGCGGCGGCGGGGCCTCGGCCACGCTGCCCAGGCTCACGAAGCCGGCAAGGAATTCGTCGGGGCCGATGCCCAGCTCGGCGCCAAGCACCGGGTCGAAGCAGCGTTCGCCGCTGAGCACGATGGCGCCGAAGCCGAGCTGGTGTGCCGCGTTGAGCAGATTGCCCAGCGCCGCGCCAGCCGACAGCCATTGCTCGCGGGCCGGCACCTTGCTGCGGGCGCGCGGCGCCACGACGAAGGCCAGCAGCACCGGCGGCCGCGTCGCATGCTCGCGCGCCCGGCGCAGGTCGGCGGGCGAGGCCAGCGGATCGCGGCGGCGCTTTTCCGCCTCGAAGCGCTCGGCCAGCGCGGCGCGCTGCGCCTCGCGGAACTCCACCACGCGCCAGGGATGCAGGCCGCCGTGGTCCGGCGCGCGCAACGCGGCCTGCAGGATCAGGTCGATGTGCTCCGGATCCGGGCCCGGCGCGCGCAGGCGCTTGGGCGAGACGGAGCGGCGCTCCAGCAGCGGGGCGAGGGCGGCTTCCTCCCGCGAGGCCCGCAGCTCGCCGCGCAAGGCCTCGCTGTGCCGCAGGAGGCCGCGCGCCCAGCCCAGCACCTGCTCGCCCTGCTGCGTGAAACCCTCGAAACGGGGCCCGGGCTTGACGAGCGCGTGGCCGTATTCGCGCTCGAGCACGCGGATCGCATCGAGCAGTTCGGGCTGCGAAACCTGGCTGGCCTGCGCGGCGCGGCCGAAGTGCCGTTCCTCGTCCAGGGCGACGAGGCAGCGAAGTTGCGGGGTGAGCATGAAGAGCGTTTTCGGGCGGGTGTTCGGACAGTGCTTCGCTGTATTCTAGAAAACATAGCGAAACGTTGCCCGGGCCAAGCCCGTTGTCGCCCCGTCAATGCCCGGCCGGCTTGCCGCGCTGGCGTGCGATATGGCGGTAGATGGTGCTGCGATGAACGCCCAGCCTGCGCGCGGCCTTCGCCACGTCGTGGTCGCTGGCCTTCAGCGCCTCGTCGATGGCGTGGCGCGTGATCGTCTGCAGGGGCTCGACATGCGGCGTGGCGAGCGGTTGCGGCTGGCCAGGCGGAGAAGAGGGCTGGTCACCCGCCAGGTGCGCGGGCAGCGATGCGGCCGTCACGGAGTCGCCCGCGTCGGCCAGCGCCACGATGGAGCGCAGCGTGCTGCGCAGCTCCCGCACGTTGCCCGGCCAGCGCCAGGCGGCCAGCGCCTCGAGCGCATCGGCTTCCAGCCGCAGGTGCTTGGCCGCGCCGCCCGCCTCCAGGAACAGCCGCGAGATCAGCGTGCGCCGGTCGTCGCGCTGCCTCAGTGGCGGCAGGGCGACGGTGAACCCGGCCACCCGGTACATCAGGTCGGCGCGAAAGCGACCGGCCTCCACCAGCGACGGCAGGTGGCCGTGCGTGGCGCAGACCAGGTCGAAATCAACGGCCACGCCCTGGCCGCCGCCCAGCGGCGTGACCACGCGCTCCTCGAGCACGCGCAGCAGGCGCGTCTGCAGGGCCAGCGGTATCTCCGCGATCTCGTCGAGGAACAGCACGCCGCCGTGGGCTTCGCGGATGCGGCCAGCCATGCCCTTGCGCTTTGCGCCGGTGAAGGCTCCCTGTTCGTAGCCGAACAGTTCGGACTCGATCAGCGTCTCCGGCAGCGATGCGCAATCGACGGCGACGAAAGGTCCTGCCGCGCGCCGGCTGGCGGCGTGCAGTCGGCGCGAGAAGACTTCCTTGCCGCTGCCGGTCTCGCCGTTGACCAGCACGGATACGCCTTCGTTGAGCACGCGCACCGCCTTGTGCAGCAGCGGCTGCACGTCGTCGACCTCGACGTCGGAGCACGCCGGCGACGCAGCATGCCTCGCGGACGGACGGGCGCTGCCCGGCGTGCCCGAGCGCTCCATCACCGTCGCGATCTGCCGTCCGCCCGGCAGCGTCAGCAGGCCGCGCCGGTGTTCCATGCGCGGCCAGTTCGCGCCGAGGAAGGTCTCGGCGTCCAGGTCGAGCAGGTCCTTCCACGAGCGGCCGAAGAGATCGAGCGCCACGCGGTTGGCCGCCACGATGCGTCCCCCCTCGATCACCATCAGCCCCTCGCGGGCCGTGCCGATGAGCGCCGGCCGCGAATGGAAGCGCAGCACGTGGCCGCCGGCCTCGGCCAGCATCATCCGGTGCTCGACCTGCTGGGCAGCCATGCGCACCAGCCCCAGCGCGTGGGTGTTCACGCGCACCGTTTCGCCGGAGATGTCGAGCGCGCCCGCCAGTTCGCCGCGCCCGGTGAAGATCGGCGCCGCCGCGCAGCCGAGCCCGCCGTTCTGGGCCAGGTAGTGCTCGCCGCCCAGCACCATCAGCGCCTCGCGCTCCGCCAGCGCGGTGCCGATGGCGTTGGTGCCCCGGTTGTGCTCCGACCATTCCACGCCGGGCTGCAGCGCGATGCGCTGGGCCTTGGGCAGGAAGTCGGCGCTGCCGATTTCCTCGAGGATCAGCCCGCTGGCGTCCGACAGGATCACCACGCAGCCGTTGCCGACCGCATGCTCGGCCAGGCCGTCGAGCTCGGGCTGGGCACAGCTCAGGAGCCGCACGGCCTGTTCGCGCCGCTCGCTCAGCAGGGCCAGCGCCATCGGCTCCGGGTCGATGGCGTGATGGTCCACCGGCCGGCTGCGTTGCCAGGAGCGCGAGATGTGCGGCGCGATCCACGGCGCGGGGTCGCGGCCCTGCCCGAAGAAGAGCTCCCGGGCCTGTGCCACTGCGATCGACGGCAACTGCGCTTCAGCACTCATGCGTGTCTCCGATAGGTTTTCGCCTTGTGCGACATCCTAGTCGCTATGTTCTCGCGAACATGTCGCAGATTGCGAATGAAAACCCGCTGCCACACGCGATTACGGAGTGGTTCCAGGGCGGTTGCCGGGCGGAAGTACTCAGGGATTGTCCCGATCCGGCCGGGTACGCGGCTTGCGGTTCAGCGCGCGGCCGCCGCATGTCGCGGCGCCACCACCCTGCACATGGAGACAACGTCATGAACATGCTCGAACCGGGCAAATTCGGTACCGCGGTGCCGTTCAAGAAGCGCTACGGCAACTACATCGGCGGCGAATGGGTCGCGCCGGCGGACAACCAGTACTTCGAGAACATCACACCTGTCACGGGCAAGGTCTTCTGCGAGGTGCCGCGCTCCACCGCGGCCGACATCGACCGGGCGCTGGATGCCGCCCACAAGGCCAAGGGCGCCTGGGGCCGCACCTCGACCACCGAGCGCGCCAACATCCTGAACAGGATCGCCGACCGCATGCAGGAGAACCTCGCCGTGCTCGCGGCCGCGGAAACCTGGGACAACGGCAAGCCCATCCGCGAAACCACGGCAGCCGACCTGCCGCTGGCCATCGACCACTTCCGCTACTTCGCCTCGTGTATCCGCTCGCAGGAGGGCGGCATCAGCGAGATCGACCATGAAACCTTCGCGTACCACTTCCACGAGCCCATCGGCGTGGTCGGCCAGATCATTCCGTGGAACTTCCCGATCCTGATGGCCGTGTGGAAGCTGGCGCCCGCGCTGGCGGCCGGCAACTGCGTGGTGATCAAGCCGGCCGAGCAGACGCCGGTGTCGATCCTGGTGCTGATGGAAGTGATCGGCGACCTGCTGCCGCCGGGCGTGGTGAACGTGGTCAACGGCTTCGGCGTGGAGGCGGGCAAGCCGCTGGCGTCGAGCAACCGAATCGGCAAGATCGCGTTCACTGGCGAGACCACCACGGGGCGGCTGATCTCGCAGTACGCGAGCCAGAACCTGATTCCGGTCACGCTGGAGCTGGGCGGCAAGTCGCCCAACATCTTCTTCGCCGATGTGATCGACAAGGACGACGCCTTCTTCGACAAGGCACTCGAAGGCTTCGCGATGTTCGCGCTGAACCAGGGCGAGGTCTGCACCTGCCCGTCGCGCGCGCTGATCCAGGAATCGATCTACGACCGCTTCATGGAGCGCGCGCTGAAGCGCGTGGCCGCCATCAAGCAGGGCAGTCCACTCGACATGGCAACCATGATCGGCGCGCAGGCCTCCAGCGAGCAGCTGGAGAAGATCCTGTCGTACCTCGACATCGGCAAGCAGGAAGGCGCCAGGGTGCTGATCGGCGGCGAACGCAACAAGCTGGAAGGCGACCTGGCGGAGGGCTACTACGTGAAGCCGACCGTGTTCAGGGGCAACAACAGGATGCGCATCTTCCAGGAGGAGATCTTCGGCCCGGTGGTCTCGGTGACCACCTTCAAGGATGAAGAAGAAGCGCTGGCCATCGCCAACGACACCCTCTACGGCCTCGGCGCCGGCGTGTGGAGCCGGGACATGAACCGCGCCTTCCGCATGGGCCGCGGCATCCAGGCCGGCCGCGTGTGGACCAACTGCTACCACCACTATCCGGCGCACGCGGCCTTCGGCGGCTACAAGCAGTCGGGCATCGGCCGCGAGAACCACAAGATGATGCTCGACCACTACCAGCAGACCAAGAACCTGCTGGTGAGCTACAGCGAGAACAAGCTGGGCTTCTTCTGATGACCGGCGATGTCCTGCGCGTCACCGCGACCGATGCCGCGCTCGCGTTGATCGACAGGCTCGCCGCAAAGCACGGCCCGCTGATGTTCCATCAGTCGGGCGGCTGCTGCGACGGCAGCGCGCCCATGTGCTACGCCCAGGGCGAGTTCATCGTGGGCGACTACGACCGGCTGCTGAGGCACATCGGCGGCATGCCGTTCTACATCAGCGGGCCGCAGTTCGAGTACTGGCAGCACACGCAGCTGATCATCGACGTGGTGCCGGGGCGCGGCGGCATGTTCTCGCTCGAGGGGCCGGAAGGCCTGCGCTTCCTGACGCGCTCGCGGCTCTTCACCGACGAGGAGTGGGCGGTGCTGGAGGCCGAAGAAGCGAAGTAGGGCGGGGAGGGCGTGGCGCCGATAGACTGGGTCGTTTCCCGATCAACCCCAAGGAGCACCCCATGAAGATCAGCGCCCGCAACGTCCTTTCCGGCAAGGTCATCTCCATCGTCCGCGGACCCGTCACTACAGAAGTCACGCTGGAGATCGCTCCCGGCGTGCAGATCGTCTCGACCATCACCAGCAACTCGGCCGATTCGCTGAAGCTGGCTCAAGGTGCAAATGCCTATGCGGTGATCAAGGCTTCGAGCGTGATGGTGGGTACCGACTGAGTCATTGGCCGGTCGGATGCAGAAGCTGCCGGACCAGCAGCTGAGTCGCCGGCGAGAGAGTGGCCCCCGTCTTCGTCGCCATCAGCAACCGCCGCGTGGCCCACGCATCCTTGAGCCGCACCACCTTCAGGTCGAGCGCCTCCACCTGGGCCTTGCAAGCCGCCAGTGGCACCACGCCGATGCCGAGGTTGGCCGCGATCATGTGGCACATCGCGTCGAAGCTGCGCACCTGCACGCGCAGGCGCATCGGGATGCCGGCCTGCTCGGCCGCGCGGGAGGTCAGCTCCAGCAGCGAGCTGCTGCGATTCAGGCCGACGAACTCGTGCGCGAGGCAGGTCTTGAAGTCGGTCTGCTTCACGCGGCTTCGTGCCAGTGGATGCTGCTTCGCGCACAGCACGACGAGCTCGTCGGTCTGGAAGGGCGCGACGTCCAGGCCATAGGCGGGCGTGTTCTCCGCGAACACGCCGACATCGGCGAGGCCGTCGACGAGTGCGCGAACGATGTCGCCGCTCAGCTGCTCTTCCACTTCGACGCGGATGTCCGGGTGCTGCGCGAGAAAGGTTGCGAGCGTCGTGGGCAGGAATTCCGTCAATGCCGACATGTTGGCCCACAGGCGCACGTGGCCGCGGACGCCGCTCGAATAGTCGTTGAGCTCGTTGCTGAACTGCTCGAAGCCCTGGAAGAGCCGCATCGCATGCTGCATTGCCACATGGCCCGCCGGCGTGAGCGCGATGCCCTGGGAGCTGCGCTCCAGCAGCTTCGATCCCGTCGCAGCCTCGAAGTCCGAGAGCCGCCGGCTCGCGGCCGACAGCGCGAGGTGGCATGCCTCCGCGCCCTTGGTGATGCTGCCGGATTGCGCCACCGCGCAGAACAGGCGCAGCGTCACGAAATCGACACGCGCGGGGTTGATGGTGCTGGCCATCGGCGGATTCTAGAGAGGGCGCCAGTGCCGAAAGTCATGGGTGGCGCGAAAGAAATTTTTTGACATGTTATGTCACCGCGCCTATAGTGAATCCATCGAAGCATCGCTCGCTTCCAACGGTATTCACCACAAGGAGAGGTATGCAACCACTGCTCGATCAACTGAAGGGACTGGATGTGCTGGCAGGCGCCGAGATGGGCGGGCGGTCCGTGCAGCTGCAGCCCATTCCGGGTCATACGCCCGTGATCCAGGTGAGCATCGAGGGGCGCGACGAGCTGCCGATCTTCGTCACGAGTTCGGACATGCAGATCATCTGCATCTGCTACCTCTGGGCTGAGAGCGAAGTGAAGCCGGCGCGCCGCACCGAGCTGCTCGAATCGTTGCTCGACCTGAATCCTTCCGTTCCCTTGTCTTCCTTCGGTCGCGTCGACGGCCGTTACGTACTCACCGGCGCGCTCGGCCGCGACGCCAGCGTGCAGGACATCGCACGCGAGGTGGCGGTGCTCAGCGACAACGCGCTCGATGCACTCGACGCCCTGTCCGAATTCCTGAATTAAGCGGAGGTCCCATGACAGTCATCAAGAAGCTCGTCACCCTGCTGCGCGGCAGCGCGCGCGAAATCGGCGAGAGCGTGGTCGACAGCAACGCCACGCGCATCTACGAGCAGGAAATCATCGATGCCAAGCACAGCATCGAAAAGGCCAAGGGCGACCTCACGGGCGTGATGGCCAAGGAAATGCAGTCCGCCCGCGAGATCGAGCGACTGAAGAACGAAGTCGCGCGCTACGAGGGCCTTGCGCTCGAGGCGCTCAACAAGACGCAGGAAGGCCTGGCGCTCGACGTCGCGGCCAAGGTCGGCACGCTCGAGCAGGAGCTGGAAGAGCAGGCCAAGGCGCACGCTTCGTACGCGCTGCAGGTGTCCAAGCTCAAGGACCTGATCAAGTCCGCCGAGGCCCGCATCCGCGAGCACGAGCGCGAGATCGGCATCGCCAAGACCACCGAGAGTGTCTACCGCGCCACGCAGTCGATCTCCGAGAACATCGGCAGCGGCGGCTCGCGGCTGGCCAATGCGCGCGAATCTCTGGAGCGCATCCGCGCGCGCCACGAAGACCTGTCCGACCGCATGACTGCCAGCAAGCAGCTCGAAGACGAGTTCGGCCACGGCGCGCTCGAGAAGAAGCTGGCTGCCGCGGGCATCGGCAGCGACGCCGACCGTACCGGCAAGGTGATGGAGCGCATCCGCGCCCGCCAGGCCAACAAGCCCTCGGGTCCCGAGGCGCAATAGGCATCATGCGCGTCAAGCCGGTTCGCTGGCAGGGTTCGGACGAGGCGATACGCGCCGTGCAGGTCGCGTTCGACGTGGAAGAGGCCGTGCTCGAGGCCGTGCGCAGCGCGGCCTTCAAGCAGCACGTTTCCACCTCGGACCAGATCCGGCAGGTGCTCGGCCTCGCCACCACCTCGAAACCGAAGCGGCCGCGCCTCACGGTGTCGCTGAACGCCGCGGACTATGAATTCCTGGCGAAGCGCTACGGCCTCGCCGCAGACGACAGACTAGCCATCAAGGAGAGGGCCACGCGCGACCTGATTGCCTTCGCGGGCAAGCCGGCCGCGGCAACGAAGAAGAACAACACCGGCGTGAGGACGCCGGTTCGCAGCAGCAAACAGAACAACTGACAACAACCCGTACGCGGGAGGATCAATGGGCGATTTCATGGGAGCGGTGACGGGGTACCCGACCGCGATCTACACGGTGCTACTGGGCGTCGTGGTGATCTACTGGGTGCTCGCGATGCTCGGAATGGTCGACATCGAACACAGCGGCCTGGATGTCGACGTCGACGTGCACACGCACGCAGACGGCGACACCAGCGACATAGGGCAACTGGCCAGCTACGTCGTGGCCCTCGGGCTGAACGGCGTGCCGTTCTCGGTGGCCGTGAGCCTGCTGGTGCTCGTCGCGTGGACCGTGTCCTGCCTCGGCGGCGAATGGCTGCTGCCGCTGGTGCCGACCATGCCCCTGCAGTTGCTGGCCGGCACCGTACTGCTGGTGGCCAGCGCGGTCATCGCCATTCCGATCACGGCCGTTGCCATCCGCCCCCTGCGCGGCCTGTTCGTGAGCCACACGGCCGTGAGCAATGCGGCCCTCGTCGGCCAGCTCTGCCGTGTAGTGACCGGCGTGGTCAACGAGAAGGACGGCCGCGCCGAGGTCGCGCGGCGCGGCGCCAGCCTGAACATCCGCGTATGGGCCACCACGCCCAACACGCTCAAGCGCGGTTCGCAGGCGCTGATCGTCGAGTACGACGAGGTCGCCGGGCGCTACCTCATCGCGGCGCACGACGAAACCTCCGCCTGAGCGCGCGCTGCCGGGCGGCGCGCCGCACACCCTTCACCCGTTTCTTTCGCTCTCAAGCATTTCTGGAGAAAAAATGGAGCCCATCATCTTCGCCATCGTCATACTGGCCGTCGTCATCCTCGGCCTGTTCGCGATGTTCGCCAAGTTCTATCGCAAGATCGAGCAGGGCCACGCGCTCATCGTGAACACGCTGCGCGCGGAGCCCGAGGTGACCTTCACCGGTCGGATGGTCTACCCGATCATCCACAAGGCCGAGCTGATGGACATCTCGGTCAAGACGATCGAGATCGACCGCTCGGGCAACGAGGGCCTCATCTGCCGCGACAACATCCGCGCGGACATCAAGGTGAAGTTCTTCGTGCGCGTGAACAAGACGGCCGACGACGTGCTGAAGGTGGCGCAGGGCATCGGCTGCGCCCGGGCCTCCAACCACGAGACGCTGGAGGAGCTGTTTTCCGCCAAGTTTTCCGAAGCGCTGAAGACGGTGGGCAAGTCGATGGACTTCGTCGACCTCTACCAGGCGCGCGACAACTTCCGCGACCAGATCGTGAGCCAGATCGGCAACGACCTCTCGGGCTACGTGCTGGAAGACGCGGCCATCGACTTCCTCGAGCAGACGCCGCTGTCGGAACTCGACGCCAACAACATCCTCGATGCGCAGGGCATCAAGAAGATCACCGAGCTCACGGCCGTGGAGCACGTGCGCACGAACGAGCTGCGCCGCAACGAGGAAATGCAGATCAAGAAGAAGAACGTCGAGACGCAGGAAGCCCTGCTCGAACTCGAGCGCCAGCAGGCCGACGCCACCGCGCGCCAGCAGCGCGAGATCGCCAGCGTGCGTGCCCGCGAGGAGGCCGAGACCGCCAAGATCCAGGCCGAGGAGCGCACCAAGTCCGAAACCGCCCGCCTGCTCGCCGAGCAGTCGGTGTCGGTGCAGCAGGAGAACGTGCAGCGCGAGAAGGAAGTGGCCGAGAACAACCGCAAGCGCGCGGTGGCCGTCGAGGAGGAAAAGGTCATCCGTGCCCGTGACCTGGAGATCGTCGACCGCGAGAAGGAAGTGACGCTGCAGCGCATCGAGAAGGACAAGGCCGTCGAAGTGCAGAAGAAGGCCATCGCCGACGTGATCCGCGAGCGCATCGTGGTCGAGCGCACGGTGGCCGAGCAGGAAGAAGCCATCAAGGAACTGCGCGTGGTCGCAGAGGCCGAGCGCACCAAGAAGTCGGTCGTCATCATGGCCGAGGGCCAGGCCGACGAGAAGATGGTGCTCGACCTGAAGGCTGCAGAGACGCAGGAAAAGCGCGCCCGCCACAAGGCTGCTGAAGAACTCACGCTGGCCGATGCCAAGCTGAAGGTGGCCGAGCGCGAGGCCGAGTCGAAGAAGCGCGAAGCCGAAGGCGTGGAAGCCATCTCGGCCGCGCCGGGGCTGGCCGCCGCCAAGGTCGAGATCGCTACCGCGCAGGCCAAGCTCGCGAGCTTCGAGGCAGAAGCCTCGGGCAAGGAAAAGCTGGGCCTTGCCGACGTGCACGTGCGCCAGGCCGATGCCGACGCGATCCTCAAGGCCGGCCAGGCCGACGCGCAGGTGATCGAGGCCCGCTCGCAAGCCGAAGCCGCCGGCATGCGCGCCAAGTTCGAGGCCGAGGCTTCGGGCAAGGAGAAGCTCGGCCTCGCCGAGGTCAACGTGCGCACGGCCGATGCCGAGGCCACGCTCAAGTCGGGCCAGGCCGATGCGCAGGTCATCGAGGCGCGCTTCGGTGCCGAGGCGAAGGGCCTGCACGAGAAGTTCGAGGCCATGAAGGCCATGAGCCCCGAGACGCGCGACCACGAGGAATTCCGCATGCGCCTGGAGAAGTCGCACATCGAGACCCTCAAGGGCATCGACGCGCAGACCGCCATCGCCAAGGAACAGGCCGAGGTGCTGGGCACCGCGCTGGGCAACGCCAAGATCGACATCGTGGGCGGGCAGGGCGACTACTTCGACAGCTTCGTGCGTTCGCTCTCGGTGGGCAAGGGCATCGACGGCGTCATCTCCAAGAGCAATGCGCTGCAGGTCGCCTTCAAGGACCAGCTTTCCGGCGAACGCGACGTGGTGAAGGACCTGCGCGACATCGTTGGCGCGCTGGGCAGCTCGTCGGGCGAGGTCCAGAACCTCAGCGTGGCTGCGCTGATGAACAAGATCGCCAGCCATGGCAACGAGAGCCAGAAGAGCGCGCTGCAGAACCTGGTCTCGACCTTCCGCAACGGTGCCGGGGAAGCGCGATGAACGCGAACCTGAAGTGCAGCTGTGCAGCGCACTCGCCGATGCGGGCCGTGGCGTTGGCCGAGGCGTTGCTCGCGGTGCAGTGCGGCGACTGCCAAGGCATGGTCATGGACATGGAGGACTGGCGCGCCTGGAAGGCCGCCGACGAAAGCCGCGTGCCGCATGCGGTCGACGACGAGATCATCGAGGTGTTCGATGCCGCATCGGTGCGCCACTGCCCCGAATGCGACCGCCTGATGCAGCGCCTGCGCGTGAGCGCGGGCCCCGACTTTCGCATCGACCGCTGCGTGAACTGCCAGAACCTCTGGTTCGACCCGGGCGAGTGGCGCGCCATCGTCAGCCGCGGCCTTGCCGGCCGGCTCGACGAGCTGCTCTCCGACGGCTGGCAGCGCCGCCTGCAGACCGAGGAGGTGCGCGGCGCGCGCGTTGCCGCGCTGCGCCGCCGCTACGGCGACGAATGCATCGACGAGCTGGACCGCATCCGCGCCTGGCTCGATACCCAGCCTCACCGCGACGAACTGCTCGCCCTGCTGCGCGCGGACTGACCGCGCCGACATATGCAACCAACGGATGAAAAGGGCGCGCCGCCCGGCGACGCCGAGTCGCAGACCGAGGCGCTGGTGTCCGGCAGCGGCAGCTACGACCTGCTGAAGAAGCGGCTGGAGAACCAGGGCGAGAGCCTGCTGAAGAAGACACAGGCGCTCAACGAGCAGCGGCTGGCCGAGTTCGGCCGCTCCGACCAGGCCCTGATCCTGCGCACGCGCGCGCGCACCGAGAACAACGCGGTGGCGCGCGACCTGGTGCGCATCGGCGACCTGCTGCTGTTCGGCTACAACGTATTCATCGGGCTGCGCAAGGAAACCGCGGTCGGCGACGTGTTCGGCCTGTACCGGCTGGTGTCGCCCGGCGAGGCCGGGCAAGGCGCGGACAGCGACGAGCTGCAGCCCGTACAGCTGGCGGGCAGCTTCCTGGAAGACCCGCGCTTCGTTTCCGACTTCCGCGAGCTCTACGCCTACTACAAGCAGGCCACGCTGCTGCAGCTGCGCGTGACGCAGGACAAGCTGCTCGCCGCATTCCAGATCGGCCAGCAGCTTACCGACGTGCGCGTGTTCCGCTGGGCCATCGAGCGCGACGGCCGCATCCAGTACATCGACAACCGGGGCGAGCGCGACATCGCGCTGCCGGCGAGCCACGACTTCGAATGGACCGTGGCCACGCGCGAAGACCACGTGGGCGGCAAGCATCCGCACATCAACGTGCTCGACACGGTCTTCGTCGAGACGCTGGGCGGCGACCTCACGATCAAGATCGAGAACAACACCGAGACCGGGCTGGGCATCTACAACGAGCCGGTGGACGACCGCAGCCAGTCGCTCGCCGACGCCGAGATCGCCTGGGCGAAGCTCGGCATGCTGATCCTGCTGCGCGTGAAGCCCTACCGCGAGCAGGTCACGCGCTACCTGGTGTTCAACATCCGTACGCAGCAGGTGGAGCGCATCGACGCCATCGGCGGCTCCTGCGTGCAGCTGCCCGAAGACCACGGGATCATCTTCCCGGGCGGCTACTACCTGCAGTCCGGCGAGTACAAGCGCTTCGACCTGCCGGCGGAGATGGTCGAGAACCTGCGCTTCAAGCGCATGCTGCGTTCGCCCAACGGCGAGGACGTGGCCTACATCTTCTACGACCCGAGGCCTGGCCGCTACGCGCTCTTCAACTACAACCTGATCGACAAGAAGCTCGGAACGCCGATCATCGCGAACGGCTATGCGCGCTTCGCCGACGGCCGCATCCTGGTGTTCCACGACGGCAACGGCGAGCCGACCCGCGTGCACCCGATGCAGCTGTGGCAGACGCCGTTCGCCAGCGAGGAGCATGTGAGCGCGCAGCCGCCCGCTGCCGGCTTCTTCGGCAAGATCGGCAACGCCGAGCTGGTGCGCGGCGTGAGCGACCTGATGGGCATCGCCCGCGCGGTGCGCGAGCAGGCGCCGACCAAGGCCGCTTACGAAGACCTGATCCGCCAATGCACGCGCGTGAGCGACGCCTACTTCTGGCTCGATGCGCCCGAAGCCGCCGGAACCATGGGCGAGCTGCGCAGCATTGCCGAGGTGGCGCGCGGCACGCTGGCGGAGTTCGAGAAGGTCGACACCATTCGCCGCGAAACGGCCCGTGCGCTGGCTCGCGCCGAGGACGAGCAGCACGCGCTGTTGGTCGACATTGCCAGCGCGCTCTGGCGGGCACCCGACGATTTCGTGAAGGCGCTGGGCCGGCTGCGCGAGCGGCGCGGCGCGCTGCAGATGCTCAAGGAGTTGCGCTATGCCGACCTGCCGCGCATCGCCGCGATGGACGGTGCGCTCGAGGCCGAGCAGCAGCGCGTCGGCGAGCGCGCCATGCAGTTCCTGGCGGCGGACACCGCCTTCGCGGGCCAGCGGCAGACGCTGGACAAGCTCGCGGCCGAACTGCCCAACCTCGCCACGTCGCCGGCGCTGGGGCAGTTGCTCGCCACGCTCGACGAGCAGGCGGCCGGCCTCGACCTGCTGACCGAGCAGCTCGGCAGCCTGCCGGGCGGCGATGCGGTCATCCGCACCTCGATCCTCGACCGCATCTCGCTGATCTACGCCGACATCAACCGCATGCGTGCCGATGCGCGCGCGCGGCGCAAGTCGCTGGGCGCGACCGAGGCGCGGGCCGAGTTCGGCGCGCAGTTCAAGCTCTTCGGGCAGGCGGTGGAGAACGCGCTGGAGTTCGCCGACACGCCCGAGAAGTGCGACGACGCGCTCACGCGCCTGCTGGCACAGCTGGAGGAAATCGAAGGCCGCTTCGCGGAGCAGGATGAGTTCCTGGGCGACATCGCCGAGAAGCGCGAGAACGTCTACGAGGCGCTGTCGGCAAGGCGCCAGAGCCTGGTCGAGGCCCGCCAGCGCCGTGCGCAGGGCGTGATCGACGCGGCGGGGCGCATCCTCGACGGCATTCCCCGCCGCATCGCGCAGCTCGCCGAGCTGGGCCAGGTCCACAGCTACTTTGCGGCCGACCCGATGATCGGCAAGCTGCACACGCTGATCGCCGACCTGCGCACGCTGGGCGCGGCGGTGCCGGCCGACGAACTCGACACCCGCCTGAAGACCGCCCGAGACCAGGCCCTGCGCGCGGTGCGCGACAAGCGCGAGCTGGTGAGCGAGGGCGGCGACACGCTGCGCCTGGGCCGACATGCCTTCACCGTGCATCGCCAGCCGGTCGACCTGACGCTGGTGGCCCGCGAAGAAGGCATGGCCTACCAGGTGACGGGCACCGACTACCTGAGCCCGGTGGACGACGAGCGGCTGCGCGCGCTGCAGGCCTACTGGGGCCAGTCGCTGGTGTCGGAAACGCCGGAGCTGTCGCGCGCCGAATACCTTGCCGGCCGCCTGCTCGAGGCCTTGCTCGAAGGCAAGGCCGAGCGCAGCTGGGCCGACGTGCGCACGCTGCTGGCCGAAGACCCGCAGCATCCGCAACTGCTCGAAATGGTCCGGCGCTTCGCCGCCGCGCGCTATCAGGAGGGCTACCAGAAGGGCATCCACGACGACGACGCGCTTCGCCTGCTGGCCGCGCTGGCCGGCATGCAGGACCAGGCCGGCCTGCTGGCCTGGGGCCCGACCGAGCGTGCGCTGGCCTTGCTCTACTGGCAGCACGGCCACCTGATCGCGCACCGCGAGTCGCTGCTGCGGCGCGCGCGTGCCGCGCTGCAGATGCAGGACCTGTTCGGTCGGCGCGATGCTCTCGATCAACTCGAAGCAGACGTCGCCCGCTCGCTGGGCCACTTCGTGCGCGAGGTGCTGCCCGATCTGCTACCTCCGCTCGCGGATGCGGAAGCAGAAGAAGAGCAGGAGTCTCGCAAGGCGCTCGTCGCCACGCTGTGCGACCAGTCCGCAGCCTACCTCGTGCGCGAGCTCGCAGCGCATGGCGGCGACACCTGGGTGGTCTCGGGCGCGGGCGAAGACCTGGCCGCCGCGCTGCTGCGCGAACTGGACCGCGGACGCCGCCGCGAGGCCTGGCAAGCCGACCTCGACGCCGCGCCGCCGGCCGAGCGCTGGCGGCTGGCGCGCGACTGGGTGCGTGCCTACGCCGTGCACCAGTCGCCGCAATCGGTCGACTGGGTCGACGACGCGGCCAGCGTGCTCGCCATGCCCCTGCAGCGCGCCCGCGTGAACGTGGCGCTCGACCAGACGGTCGAGGGGCTGCGCGGCGAGCACCCGCGCGTGGCCGACGGCCGCCTGACGTTGAACCTCAACGATTTCTGGCGCCGCTTCCTGTTCCACACGCAGCATGCGGTGCCGGGCTTCGAGGCGCTGCATCGGCTGCGCCACGAGCTGCTCGAAGGCGAGAAGGCCCGGCTCAAGCTGAGCCAGTTCCAGGCCAGGCCGCTGTCGACCTTCGTGCGCAACCAGCTGATCGACGAGCTGTACCTGCCCATCATCGGCGACAACCTCGCCAAGCAGATCGGCTCGGCGGGCGAGGGCAGCCGCACCGACCGCATGGGCCTGCTGCTGCTGATCTCGCCGCCCGGCTACGGCAAGACCACGCTGATGGAATACGTGGCCGATCGCCTCGGGCTGATCTTCGTGCGCATCAACTGCCCGGCGCTGGGCCATGGCGTGACCGCCATCGACCCGGCCAACGCGCCCAACAGCGCTGCGCGGCAGGAACTCGAGAAGCTCAACCTGGGCCTCGCCATGGGCAGCAACGTGATGCTGTACCTGGACGACATCCAGCACACGAGCCCCGAGTTTTTGCAGAAGTTCATCGCGCTGGCCGACGGCACCCGCCGCATCGAGGGCGTGTGGAACGGCGAGCCGCGCAGCTACGACATGCGCGGCAAGCGCTTCGCGATCGTGATGGCGGGCAACCCGTACACCGAGTCGGGCGACGTGTTCAAGATCCCGGACATGCTGGCCAACCGCGCCGACATCTACAACCTCGGCGACGTGCTCTCGGGGCGGGAGGCGGCCTTTGCGCTCTCGTACATCGAGAACAGCCTGACGTCGAATCCCACGCTGATGCCGCTGGCCTCGCGCGATCCGAAGGACGTGCAGCTGCTGGTGCAGATGGCGCAGGGCCACGAAGTGCCGAGCAGCGCGCTGTCGCATGCCTACAGCGCGGTCGAGCTGGAGGAGATCAAGGCGCTGCTGCAGCGCCTGTTCCGTGCGCGCGATCTGCTGCTCAAGGTCAATCTCGCCTACATCGAGTCGGCTGCGCAGCAGGAGTCCTACCGTACCGCGCCGCCGTTCAAGCTGCAGGGCAGCTACCGCAACATGACCAAGCTCGCGGGCAAGATCACCGCGCTGATGCGCGACGAGGAGCTCGACGCGCTGCTGCGCGACCACTACCGCGGCGAGGCCCAGACCTTGACCACGGGCGCCGAGGAGAACCTGCTGCGCCTGGCCCAACTGCTCGGCAGCCCGACGCCGGAGGAGGGCGCGCGCTGGAAGGAAATCTGCGAGGAGTTCGTGCGCCAGCGCAAGCTGGGCGGCGCCGACGTGGACGGCAGCCAGCGCATCGCCAGCAGCATGCTCGACGTGGCCCGTGCGGTGGATTCGCTCAAGCCCGAGCCCGCGCCGCCTGCGGAGGGGCCGAGCGAAGGCCAGCGCCTGGCCGATGCCATGCTGCAGATCGCCGTCACCTACCGCGAGCTGATCCTGCCGCTGGTAACGGCCACCGAGCGCCGGCTGGAGCTGGACCGCTCCATCGCCCAGAACATGGAGCGGCTCGCGGCGGAGGCGATGACCATTCGAACGGCGCCGAAGCGAGCGCCCAAACCGGACAAGGAGCAATGAGATGGCGGCCCAGCCCGCGACCGCGACCACTGAAGCGCCGCCCGCGCTCCCCGAGCTGCTGGCCCAGCTCGACGACACCCTTGCCGATGCCCGCCTGAGCGACGACGAGCGCCGTGTGCTGGTCCACACGCTGCGCGAGGCCCAGCCGCCCGAGGACGGCCTGCGCCAGCTGCGCAACCGGGCTTTCGACCTGGTGCGGGCACGCACCGCCGACCCCGAGCAGCTGGCCCTGCTGAAGTGGCTCGAAGGCGTGGTCCGCGCCATCGACACGGGCCGCTCGCCCGACAGCGTGGCCGTGCGTTCGCAAGCCTTCTTCAGCCCCGGCACGGCCTGCCTGCAGGCCATCAACCAGCAGCTGCGGTCGGCCAGGCATTCGGTGGACCTGTGCGTGTTCACGCTGTCGGACGACCGCATCACGGCCGAGATACTGGCGGCGCACCGGCGCGGCGTGTCGCTGCGCTGCATCTCCGACAACGACAAGGAGTTCGATCTCGGCAGCGACATAGGCCAGCTGCGCGCAGCGGGCATTCCGGTCGCGGTGGATCGCACCGAGGCGCACATGCACCACAAGTTCGCCATCTTCGACGGTGCCCGGCTGCTCAACGGCAGCTACAACTGGACGCGCAGCGCCTGCGAGTTCAACGAGGAGAACCTGGTGCTGACCAACGACCCATCGCTCGTGCGGCGTTTCGCCGACGAGTTCGACTCCTTGTGGAAAGAACTGCAGGCCTCCCGATGAGCACCCGACGCATCGACTACGACTGGGAGCTGCCCGCCGAGATGCAGCAGCGCCTGGGCAGCTCCAGCTACGGCGCGCAGCGCGTCATTCACGAGCAGGGCCACCTGATGGTGATCCTGCACGAGCCGCCCGCGGGTACAGGTTCGGAGCGCAAGTCGGCGGTGTTCCTGCGCAAGCCCGACGGTACCTGGCTGCACAAGGGCAACAACCCGGGCGAGCGCGCGTTGGGCAAGCTGATCGAGAGCTATCGCGCGTCGCTGGCTACCTTCGAGGTTCGGCACGAGGCTGCCGACAACTCCGAGGCGCTGTTCCAGATCCTCGGGCCGCTGATCCCGCTGGCACGCGCCGCCTCGAACATGCAGGCGGCCCTGCAGTCCGCGCGCGAGGCCGTGCCGGAGGACGCGATGATCACCGACCTGCGCGACCGCGCGGTGGAGATCGTGCGCGGGCTCGAACTGCTGCTGGCCGACACGCGGATGTCGCTCGACTACAGGCTCGCGCATGCGGCCGAGCAGCAGGCGCGCGCGGCCAACGAGGTCAGCCGGGCGCAGCACAAGCTCAACACCATCGCGGCGCTGACCTTTCCGCTGATGGCGGTCGGCGCGGCTTTCGGCATGAACCTGCACAGCGGCGCGGAGAACCTGCCCGGCTGGGCGTTCTGGGCGATCTTCGGTGCAGGGCTCTTCATGGGCGTGCTGCTGCGCGGATGGGTCAAGGCGCCGGAGCCGCCGCCATCGCTACCGCTCGCAACCGGTTCCGGCTTGTCGAAGAAGAAGTAGGCGCAGCAGGCGCAGGCGGCCAGGCCGACCGGCCCCTTCGCGTTTTGCGAAGGGGTGCTGCCGTCATGGCAATTCCGCATTCCGCGATCCGTTCCTAGAGTCGGGGCCAGCCCAACAAAGGAGACGGACGCGGATATGAATGCACTCGAAGGCCTGAAGGTGCTGGAGCTCGGCCAGCTCATCGCCGGCCCCTTCGCCGGCAAGACACTGGCGGAGTTCGGCGCCGACGTGATCAAGGTCGAGCCTGCGGGTGTCGGCGATCCGCTGCGCAAGTGGCGGCTGTTGCGCGACAACGGCACCTCGGCATGGTGGGAGGTGCAGTCGCGCAACAAGCGCTCGGTGTGCCTGGACCTGCGCAGCATTGAAGGGCAGGAGGCCGTGCGTGCACTGGCGATCGAGGCCGACGTGCTCATCGAGAACTTCAAGCCCGGCACGCTCGAAGGCTGGGGCCTGGGCTGGGAGCAGCTGCATGCGCTGAACCCGCGACTCATCATGCTGCGCATCTCGGGGTATGGGCAGACCGGGCCCTATCGCGACAAGCCCGGCTTCGGCGTGCTCGGCGAATCGATGGGCGGGCTGCGCTACCTGAGCGGCGAGCCTGGCCGGGTGCCGGTGCGCGTGGGGGTGTCGCTGGGCGACACGCTGGCGGCGCTGCATGGCGTGATCGGCGTGCTGACCGCGCTGCACCACCGCACCGCCCATGGCGGAGAAGGGCAGTTCATCGACGTGGCGCTCTACGAGTCGGTGTTCAACGTGATGGAAAGCCTGCTGCCCGAGTACGACGCCTTCGGCGCCGTGCGCGAGCGCGCCGGCAGCGCGTTGCCCGGCATCGCGCCGACCAACGCCTACCGCTGCGAAGACGACCACTACGTGCTGGTGGCCGGCAACGGCGACAGCATCTTCCGTCGGCTGATGCGCGCCATCGGCCGCGAAGACCTGGAGAACGACCCCGGGCTCGTGCACAACGACGGCCGCGTGCTGCGCGTGGACGAGATCGACGCCGCCATCGAGGCCTGGACGCTCCGGCGCAGTCGCGACGATGTGTTGGCCACGCTCGATGCCGCCGGCGTGCCGGTCGGGCGCATCTACACCGTGGCCGACATCGCGAGCGACCCCCAGTACCTGGCGCGCGGGATGATCGTGGAGGCGCCCACCTCCGATGGAGCCACGCTGAAGGTGCCGGGCGTGGTGCCCAAGCTCAGCGCCACGCCGGGTCGCATCGCGCACCCCGCGCCGCGGCTGGGCGAGCACGACCGCGATCTGGGCGGTGCCGGCTGGCCCGCGCGCCGCGTGGAAGGGGTTGCGGTATGAAGACGGGCAACGGCACGAGGCTCTTCATCAACGAGGTCGCCACACGCGACGGCTTCCAGATGGAAAGCCGCTTCATTCCCACCGACGACAAGATCGCCCTCGTCGACCGGCTGAGCGGGCTGGGCTACGCGAAGATCGAGGTCACGTCCTTCACTTCGGCGAAGGCGATACCCGCGCTGCGCGACGGCGAGCAGGTGATGCAGCGCATCGCCCGCCGCCCCGGCGTGGTCTACACCGCGCTGGTGCCGAACGTGCGAGGCGCGAAGCGCGCACTGGAAAGCCGCATCGACGAGTTCAACATCGTCATGTCGGCGAGCGAGACGCACAACCTCGCCAATCTGCGCATGACGCGCGAGCAGTCGTTCGCTCAGCTGACCGGGGTGATCGCACTGGCGAAGCAGGCCGGCGTGCCGGTGAACGTGTCGCTGTCGTGCGTGTTCGGCTGCCCGATGGAGGGCGAGGTGCCGCTGGCACAGGTGCAGGGCTTGATCGACCGATTCGCCGCGCTGGAGGTGCAGGGCATCACGTTGTGCGACACGACGGGCATGGCTTACCCCACGCAGGTGCGGGATATCTGCGAGGCGGTCATCTCCAGCAAGCCTGCGATGGAATGGACGGCCCACTTCCACAACACGCGCGGCATGGGGCTGGTGAACACGGTGGCAGCGGTGGAGGTCGGCATCCGCCGGCTCGACATGTCGCTCGGCGGCATCGGCGGCTGCCCCTACGCGCCGGGCGCGACAGGCAACGTGGCGACCGAGGACGTGGTCCACATGCTGCAGTGCATGGGCTATGACACGGGCATGGATCTCGCGGGCCTGATTGCCGCCGCTGGCGAGCTGGAAGCACTGGTGCAGCACGACCTGCCGGCCCAGGTCTCGCGCGCGGGCCACCGGCTGACGCGGCATGCGCCGCCGCCGGATTTCAACGACATCGCGGCTCGCGCCCGGGAGCGCGGGCACGCACCGAAGGAGCTTCATCAATGATCGACCACCTGGACCACCTCGTGCTGACCACCGCGCACGAAGACGCCTGCATCCGCTTCTACGTCGACGTGCTGGGCATGTCGCTGGAGAGCTTCGGCGCCGGCCGCAAGGCTTTCCGCTTCGGCAACCAGAAGATCAACCTGCATGTGAAGGGCCACGAGTTCGAGCCCAAGGCGCAGCTGCCGACGCCCGGCTCGCTGGACCTGTGCTTCATCGCCAGCGTGCCGCTCGAGGAAGTCATTGCGAGCCTTGGCGAGAAGGGCGTGCCCATTCTCGAAGGGCCGGTGATGCGCACGGGCGCCACTTCGCGCATCCGTTCGGTCTACGTGCGCGACCCGGACCTGAACCTGATCGAGATCTCGGAACTTTCGCCCTGACGGCGCGGCGCCGAAGACAGCCAGCAAATACAAAACCACCGGAGACAAACCATGAAACCCATTCACCGCCTTCTCGCGGTCGGCCTTGCGCTGGCCGCTTCGGCCGCGTCCGCCAGCGACGCGTGGCCCTCTAGACCGATCACGATGGTCGTGCCCACCGCACCGGCCGGCTCAACCGACATCATGGCGCGCCTGGTCGGCGATCCGCTGCAGCGCGCGCTGGGCCAGCCCGTGGTGGTCGACAACAAGCCCGGCGCCAGCGGCAACATTGGCACCGAGTTCGTGGCGCGCGCCGCGCCCGACGGCTACACGCTGCTGATGCAGTACTCGGGCTACCACGTGGGCAACCCGTCGCTCTATCCGAACATCAAGTGGAGCCCCACCAAGGACTTCGTGCCGGTGGCGATGGTGATGCGCGCGCCGCACGTCGTCGCGGTGAGCGGCAAGCTGCCGGTGAAGTCGATGAAGGAACTCATCGAGTACGGCAAGAAGAAGGAGGGCGGGCTTTTCTACGCATCCTCGGGCAACGGTTCTATCCAGCACATCGCGGGTGAACTGCTGTCGCGGCAGTCGAAGCAGGCGATGACGCACGTGCCCTACAAGGGCTCGGGGCCGGCGATCAATGACCTGATCTCGGGCAACGTGGACATGTTCATCACCACGCCGCCCTCGGTCATCGGCCATTTCGCGGGCGGGCGCATCAAGCCGCTGGCGTACACGGGCAGCAAGCGCCATCCGTCGATGCCCGATGTGCCGACCTCGGCCGAGGCGGGGTTGCCGGGCTACGAGGTCGAGTCGTGGTTCGCCGTGTTCGCGCCGGCGAAGACGCCGCCTGAGATCGTCAACAGGCTGAGCGCGGAACTCCGCAAGATCGTCGAGAGCGAAGCCTTCCGCAAGAAGGTGGACGAGCAGGGCGCCTTTGCGACCTACATGGACCCGCCGACGCTCGCGAAATTCGTCGACCAGGAGCTTGCGAGCTGGTCGAAAGTGATCAAGTCGGCGGACATCAAGCCCGATTGATCGATACGGCGGCCAATCAGCCTTCGCGGTAGACGACCTCGAAGGTCTCGCACAGCACCGGCATGCGCATGTCGGGCTTCCTGCCGATGCGCTCGCATTCGCCGCTGAAGTACTGCCAGTGGCCTTCGCGCCAGTAGCGCAGCGAGCCGTCGTCTTCGGCCTCGACGGCCGCGAAGTCCTCGCCGACTTCGTCGAAGGGCATGACGACCACGCTGCGTGTCTCGATCACGCACAGCGGCCTGCCATGCCAATCGGTCACCACGCTGAGGTCACCGGGCCTGGGGCGCGGCCTGCCGGTCGATTCGAAGGACCATTCGAGGCTCGCCGTGCCGCGCTTGCGCCCCTCCAGCACGAGCTGCGCCAGCTCGGTGGCGCCGGCCTCGTTGTCGTCGAAGTGGAAGGCTTCGCAAAAACGGGTGGAGGCATCGGCGCCCGCGGCGCTCTGGAATCGCTCCCAGAAGGGGAGGACGTGGGCTGGAATGGTCATGTGTGGCGGGCCTGGAGCCGCAGCGCCGAGCCTGCCACGGGCACGACCGGCTACAGCTTGACGTTGATGATCGACAGGATGATCGCAGAGAGCGTCATCGCGACCGGCAGCTTCTGCACGGCGAGCGCACGGACGCGGGCGACGGATGCCCGGGTCTGCAGCAGAAGGCTGCGTTCGGAATGGATGCGTGTGGACATTTCGGACTCCTGTGTGTTGCGGGCTTCTTGCCCCGGATGGCCTCCACGATAGGCTTCGCAGGGCGCTGCGGCGCAGGCCTTTCGAGGACACGGCGTTTCTGTTTTCGCAACGATCCGTCGGCGTTCGGCCGGAACTTCCGTCAGGTTTTCCGGATCGGCGAGGCTGCGCGCGGCGCGAGAATCCGGCCCCGGCAACGAACGAACAAGAAGGCAGGCAGAGCGAAATGAAGAGCAAGACGGCGACGCTCCGGTCGCAGGTGCGCCGAGCAACTCCCGACGATCCGACACCCTGGGCGCTGCTGCTGGCCGCCGACGGCCCGCGCGCCGAGATCCGCAAATACCTGTCGCGCGGCGAACTCTGGTTGGCCGAGGCTGCCGGCCAGGTCGTCGGGCAGATGGTGCTGCTCGAAACCCGCGTCGGCACATGGGAAATCATGAACATCGCGGTGAGCGACGAACTGCGCGGCCATGGCGTGGGCACCGCGCTGCTGCGCAAGGCGAAGGCAGTGGCCATCGAGCACGGGGCGCACCTGCTCGAAGTCGGCACGGGCAACAGCAGCCTGCGCGAGCTGGCCTTCTACCAGCGCTTCGGCTTCCGCATCACCGGCGTGGACACCGATTTCTTCGTGCGCCGCGCGGGCGGCGGCAGGCTGCAGAAGCAGAACGGCATCGTGCTGCGCGACATGGTGCGCATGCGCATCGAGCTCGCAAGCCAGCCCTAGCCGGCGATCAGCTTCTGCACCAGCTCGGCCGTGGTCGCAGCCGCGTACTTGCGCATCAGCCGGGCGCGGTGCAGTTCGACCGTGCGGTGGCTGATGCCCAGCGCCTTGCCGATCTCCTTCGAGGTCAGCCCGCGCATCACCTGCGCCGCCACCTCGCGTTCGCGCGGCGTGAGCTCGGCCTTGACGGCGCGGCGCGAGCCCAGGTCCTCGAAGGTCCAGATGCCGGCCTCGTGGGGGGCGTCGCGGTTGAGCGCGTGGCCGGTGACGTGGCACCAGAAGGTCTCGTCGGCGATGGCGCCGTGCAGGCTGCCCAGCCGCTTCATCATGCGGTTGTCGGCGTAGTGCCCGCTGGCGTTCAGGAACGGTTCCATGCGCTTGCCGATGCGCTCGAACTCGGCCACGCTGGGATAGAGGATGCTGAACGAATGCCCGACCAGCGCGGAGGGCGTTGCGCCGAAGATCTCGCAAACGCGCACGTTGCACGCCACGATGGTGCGGTTGCTCGACACCACCATGCCGACGGGTGCGTGCTCAAACGCCAGCCGGTAATCGATCTCGGGCATCGGGGGTCTCCATTACGAAATACTACGTATGCGAGTAGGTAGTATCGTTCAGGGGTTTCCCACCCCTTTCAGCCCTTTTCTCCACCCACTCTCATTCATCCATCAAGGAGCCCGAGTGAACAAGATTTTTCCCACCGCTGACGCGGCACTCAAGGGGGTCGTCGCCGACGGGCAGATGCTCGCGGTCGGCGGCTTCGGCCTCTGCGGCATTCCGGAAGCGCTGATCGACGCGCTCAAGGACTCCGGCGTGCAGAACCTCACCGTCATCTCCAACAACGCGGGCGTCGACGGCTTCGGCCTCGGCAAGCTGCTGGAGACGCGCCAGATCAAGAAGATGATCGCGTCCTACGTCGGCGAGAACAAGGAGTTCGAGCGCCAGTACCTCGCGGGCGAGCTGGCCCTCGAATTCACGCCGCAGGGCACGCTGGCCGAGAAGCTGCGCGCCGGCGGCGCGGGCATCCCGGCCTTCTTCACCAAGACCGGCGTGGGCACCCAGGTCGCCGAGGGCAAGGAGCTGCGCGAGTTCGACGGCGAAACCTACGTGATGGAACGCTCGCTGGTGCCCGACGTGGCGCTGGTGAAGGCCGACGTGGCCGACAAGTCGGGCAACCTGCGCTTCCGCCTCACGGCGCGCAACTTCAACCCGGCCGCTGCCATGGCCGGCAAGATCTGCATCGTCGAGGTCGAGAAGATCGTCGAGGTGGGCGAGCTGGCTCCCGACGACATCCACCTGCCGGGCATCTACGTGCACCGCATCGTGCTCAACGCCAACCCCGAGAAGCGCATCGAGAAGCGCACCGTGAGCGCCTCGGTCGACGCCGCCGCCGCGAAGGTCGAGGCCCAGACCGCCATCGCCGTCGCCGCTGCTGCCGGCAGCGAAGTGCCCGCCAAGGTCGTCAACAAGAAAGAAGGAGCCTGAGATGCCCTGGACCCAAGACCAGATGGCGGCCCGCGCCGCCCAAGAACTCGAAGACGGCTTCTACGTCAACCTCGGCATCGGCATTCCCACGCTGGTGGCCAACCACACCGGCGACAAGGAAGTGTGGCTGCAGAGCGAGAACGGCATGCTCGGCATCGGCCCGTTCCCGACCGAAGACCAGGTCGACGCCGACCTGATCAACGCCGGCAAGCAGACCGTCACCACGCTGCCCGGCTCGGCCATCTTCGGCAGCCATGACAGCTTCGCGATGATCCGCGGCGGCAAGATCAACCTGTCGATCCTGGGCGCCATGCAGGTCAGCACCAAGGGCGACCTCGCCAACTGGATGATCCCCGGCAAGATGGTCAAGGGCATGGGCGGCGCGATGGACCTGGTGGCCGGCGTGAAGCGCGTGATCGTGCTGATGGAGCACGTGGCCAAGAAGAAGGACGGCACCGAGGACCTGAAGATCCTCGAGAAGTGCACCCTGCCACTGACCGGCGTGGGCGTGGTCGACCGCATCATCACCGACCTGGCCGTGATGGACGTGGTGCCCGAGGGCCTGAAGGTCGTCGAGCTGGCTCCGGGCGTCACCTTCGACGCGCTGCAGGCCAAGACGGGCGCGAAGCTGATCCAGTAAGGGCAGCCGCAACCGGCAGTACGCAAGGGCCGCTTTCGCGGCCCTTTGTCATGAGGGGGTGAGACACTGCGCGCATGGCCTACCTCGACCTCGACAACCTTCGCACCATTTTTCTCGACGAAGAGGCGCTGCGCGTGCGACGCCTGCAGCGGCAGCCCTGTGGGTCGCTCCATGTCACCAGCGGCCGCATCGTGGCCTGCGATCCGCTGGTGCAGCCCGAGCGCCAGCCCTTCGTTCGCAGCGTGAGCGGTCGCGGCGCCTTCGCCGCGGAGGTGCTGGAACATGAAGGCCGTCATGCCCTGGCGGTGCTCTGGCTGCGCGAGCGCGGTGGACTGGAGCCTGCAAACCTGCGGTGGGAGCCCGCACTGCTCGACGGGCAGTCGCAGGACGACCTGGGCGACGACGAGTTCTACGGTTACCCGGTCGATGCCGGCGTCGGCTGCTTCATGGATGCCGACTGCGCGGCGGCCATCGCCGAGCGCGAGGCGCGCGAGTCAGCGGCCAACCCCGACTACGTCAGCTACTACGACGACGTACTCGACGAGGAGCTGGGCTCCAAGGACATGGCGAATCACTATCCCCTGGGCGAGGGCTGCGCGAACAACGTGCTGATCTTCAGCTCGGGCTGGGGTGACGGCAGCTATCCGAGCTTCTGGGCGCTCGACGCCGCCGGCGAGCCGGTGGCGCTGGTGACCGACTTCATGACGATGCACGGCGGCGATGCGCGCAGCGAGGACGACAAGCGCGACGACGCCTACGCGGCGAGCCTGTCGCCCGAAAGGCTCGCGGCGCTCGAAGCCCTTGGAGCCGCGGCGATCAAGGGAGATGCGGCCACGATCAGATCCCTGCTCGACGGTGGACTCGCGGGGCCGAACGACATCATTCCGTCGCTCGGCGAAACCGCGCTTCTCAGCGCAATCCGCATGAACCAGCTCGAAGCCTTGCGTGTGCTGCTGGGCACCGCACCATGTCCCGCCATGCCCGAGCAACTGCGCATCGAAGGCGAGGCGGAAAGCTACCTGGCCTTTGCACGATGGCTCAGGAAGCCGCGGGTGCCAGGGCTGGTCGAACTGCTCGAACAGTCCGAGGCCGTGGCTCCCGCCGAACCGGCAGCCGGCAAGAGCTTCCTGAAACGCCTCTTCTCATGAGCCGCTAGGCGCCCAGCGCGGCCCGCACCTTGTCTCCCAGCCCGCGCAGCCGTTCCACCGGCTCGTTGGAGAACACGAAGCGCAGGTACTGCGCCCCATGCGTCTCGCCCCAGCCCTTCATCGCGGTGGCGCAGACGCGGTGCTTCAGCAGGCGTTCCGACAGCGTTTGTCCGTCGATGCCGAAGTCGCTCGTGCGCAGCAGCAGCGACCAGCCGCCGCCCGGCACGCCGACCGGCAGGCCCCTGAGTTCGTCGAGGAGCGTGTCGCGCCGCCGTTCCAGTTCGGCCACGTAGGGTGCGAGCGTGCGGGGCGATTGCTCCAGCGCCGTAGCCACAGCATCCTGCGCGATGCCGACGGGCACCACCACGTTGGCCAGCGAGACGGCCACGAGGTCGGGCATGTAGCTCTCGGGCGCCACGGTCCAGCCCACGCGCCAGCCGATCATGCGCAGTTCCTTGGCCGATGAGCCCACGGTGATGGTGCGCTCCGCCATGCCGGGCAGGCCCGCAGGGTGGATGAGCTTGCGGCCATCGAAGAGCAGGCGTTCCATGGCGCTGTCGAGGATCAGCGTGAGATCCTGCTGGACGCACAGCGCCGCGATGGCGCGCCAGTCGTCCTCGTCGAAGCAGCCGCCCGTGGGCATCGACGGCGACATCAGCAGCATCGTGCGCACGCGCGGGCCGACGGCGGCCTGCAGTGCGGCGCGGTCGAGCTTCCATTCGCCGCCGGGCGTGAATCCGAAGGGCACGTACTTCGGCGTGCCGCCCGCTAGCCGGATGCGGTTGAGCAGGCCGGCGTAGGTCGGATCGGTCACCAGCACTTCGTCGCCCACCTCGACCGTGGCGAGCAGCGCGTTGAGGATGCCCGAGAGCCCACCCGCCGAGATCACGCAGTTGCGCGCGCCGCTGTACTCCACGCCCGACAGCGCCGACACATGGCGCGCCGCCACGTCGCGCAGGCGCGACTGGCCGACGAAGGGCAGGTAGCTGTTGTCCGGGTCGAACGAAGCGGCGTGCACGGTGCGTGCGACGGCTTCCGCGTCGGGCGGAATGTCGACGTCGAGGTTCTCGAGCCGCAGGAATGGCGGCCCATCCGCGTCGTCGGCGATGGCGCCCATGCGGTCGACGCCGATGCCGGCGATGTGTTCCAGGCGGGCGGGGCGATGGCGTGGCATGGGCGTGTCTCCGTGTCGGGCTTCCGTGGCTTGTCAGGGGGATGGCTTGCGCGGGCGGGCGGGTCGTTGCGAGGCGCCGCTCGCGTCATTCTCTTCGCCGGGCGGCGTCAGCAGCAACAGCGGCTGCCGCTCCTGCACCGTCTCGCGCAGGAAGCTCCACACCGCCTGCATGCGCGCGAGGTGCTTGGTCTCCGCCGGCATCGACATCCAGAAGGTCCGCGTGAAATTTGCCTGCCCCGGCAGCACGGGGCGCAGCGCGGCGTCGTGTTCGGCGATGAAGGCCGGCAGCACCGCGATGCCCGCGCCTGCCGCCACGGCGCTGTGCTGCGCGAGCACGCTGGTGCTGCGCAGCGCGAAGGCGTCGGGGCGGTGCAGCTCGTCGAGGTACTGCAGTTCCTTGCTGAAGAGCAGGTCGTCCACGTAGCTGATGAAGGTGTGGCCGCGCAGGTCCTCGCGCGTGCGGATGGGCTTGTGCGCCGACAGGTACTGCTTCGACGCGTAGAGCCGCAGCGTGTAGTCGGTGAGCTTGGCGACCACCACCGGGCCGCGTGCCGGGCGTTCGAGCGAGATCACGATGTCGGCCTCGCGCCGCGACAGGTGCACCAGCCGGGGCATCGCGAGCAGGTCGATGGTGAGCTTCGGGTGCCGCACCGCGAACAGCGCCAGTTGCGGCGCCAGCACCACCGTGCCGAAGCCTTCGGTGGCGCCGATGCGCACCAGTCCCGAGAGGCCTTCCTGCGAGGCGGGCGCGGTGCTTTCCACCGCCTGGAACGCACTCTCCATTGCCTCGACCTGCGGTTGCAGCCGCCGGCCCGCCTCGGTGAGCCGGTGGCCGCCTGCCTCGCGCGAGAAAAGCGGGGCACCGACTTCCTTCTCCAACGCCTGGATGCGGCGCGCCACGGTGGTGTGGTCCACCTCGAGCCGGCGCGCCGCGCTCATCAGCGTGCCCGAGCGGGCGAGCTCCAGAAAGTACCGCAGGTTGTCCCAGTCCATGTGCCTTCGTTTCCCCGATTCCGGGCTCTGCATTTTTGCAAAGCCGCCGCGCATATTTGTCTATTGTCATGGCAAATCTGCAAAGCTAGGATGCATGACCGAACCGGCAATGCCGGGCGCCCGATTTCACAGGATTCACAGGAGACAAACCCCATGGACGCCACCACCACGCCCTCGACCCAGGTCGCCACCGTCAAGCTGCTGATCGGCGGCAAGCTGGTCGAATCGAAGACCACCGAATGGCGCGACGTCGTCAACCCGGCCACGCAGGAAGTGCTGGCGCGCGTGCCCTTCGCCACGCAGGCCGAACTCGACGCCGCGGTCGCTTCCGCGAAAGAAGCCTTCAAGACCTGGCGCAAGACGCCCATCGGCGCCCGCGCTCGCATCTTCCTGAAGCTGCAGCAGCTCATCCGCGAGAACATGGGCGAGCTCGCCGCCATCCTCACGGCCGAGCAGGGCAAGACGCTACCGGACGCCGAAGGAGACGTGTTCCGCGGCCTCGAAGTGGTCGAGCATGCCTCGAACATCGGCAACCTGCAGCTCGGCGAGCTGGCCAACAACGTGGCCACCGGCGTCGACACCTACACGCTGCTGCAGCCGCTGGGCGTGTGCGCCGGCATCACGCCGTTCAACTTCCCGGCCATGATCCCGCTGTGGATGTTCCCGATGGCCATCGTCACCGGCAACACCTTCGTGCTGAAGCCCTCCGAACAGGACCCGATGGTCACCATGCGCCTGTGCGAGCTGGCGCTCGAAGCCGGCGTTCCGCCCGGCGTGCTGAACGTGGTGCACGGCGGTGAAGCAGTCGTCAACGGCATCTGCGATCACAAGGACATCAAGGCGATCAGCTTCGTCGGCTCCACCAAGGTCGGCACGCATGTCTACAACCGCGCCACGCTGGCCGGCAAGCGCGTGCAATGCATGATGGGCGCGAAGAACCACGCCATCGTGATGCCCGACGCCAACAAGGAGCAGACGCTCAACGCGCTGGCCGGCGCGAGCTTCGGCGCCGCGGGCCAGCGCTGCATGGCGGTGTCGGTGGCCGTGCTGGTCGGCGAGGCGCGCAACTGGGTGCCCGAACTCATCGAGAAGGCGAAGACGCTGAAGGTCGGCGCCGGCACGGAGAAGGGCGTGGACGTGGGCCCGCTGGTCTCGTGCGCAGCCTACGACCGCGTGAGCAGCCTGATCGAACGCGGCGAGGCCGACGGCGCCAAGCTGGTGCTCGACGGCCGCAAGCCCACCGTGCCCGGCTACGAGAAGGGCAACTTCGTCGGCCCGACGATCTTCACCGGCGTGAAGCCCGGCATGACGATCTACGACCAGGAAATCTTCGGCCCCGTGCTTTGCGTTGCCGATGCCGAGAACATCGACGAGGCCATCGAGCTGATCAACAGCAACCCGAACGGCAACGGCACGGCGATCTTCACGCAGTCGGGCGCGGCGGCGCGCCGCTTCCAGGAAGACATCGACGTGGGCCAGGTGGGCATCAACGTCCCGATTCCTGTGCCGGTTCCGATGTTCTCGTTCACCGGCTCGCGCGCTTCGAAGCTCGGCGACCTGGGCCCGTACGGCAAGCAGGTCGTGCTGTTCTACACGCAGACCAAGACGGTGACGGCGCGCTGGTTCGACGACAGCACCGTGTCGCACGGCGTCAACACCACGATCAGCCTCAAGTAAGAAGTCCGGCGGATGGACTTCGAACTTTCCGAGGAACAGCGCGCCTTCGCAGAGACGGCGCGCGACTTTGCACAGGCCGAGTTCGCGCCGCATGCGGCGCAGTGGGACGCGGAAGCCATCTTCCCGAGGGAGGCGATCGCCAAGGCCGGCGAACTCGGCTTCTGCGGCCTGTATGCGCCCGAGCGCATCGGCGGCCTCGGCCTGCCGCGGCTCGACTCCGCGCTGGTGTTCGAGGAGATGGCGGCGGTCGACCCTTCGACCACCGCTTTCATCACTATCCACAACATGGCGACGTGGATGCTCGGCACCTGGGCCACCGACGAGGTGGCGAAGCAGTGGGGCGAGGACCTGACGAGCGGTCGCAAGCTCGCGTCGTATTGCCTCACCGAGCCCGGCGCCGGATCGGATGCGGGTTCGCTCAAGACGCGCGCCGAGCTGCAGGGCGCCGAGTACGTCATCAACGGCGGCAAGGCCTTCATCTCGGGCGCGGGCTCGACCGACGTGCTGGTGCTGATGGCGCGCACTGGCGGCGCGGGCGCGAGCGGCATCTCGGCCTTCGCGGTACCGGCCGACGCGCCGAGCATCAGCTATGGCAAGAAGGAACACAAGATGGGCTGGAACAGCCAGCCGACGCGCACCATCAACTTCGACAACGTGCGCATTCCCGCGCAGAACCTGCTGGGCAAGGAGGGCGAGGGCTTCCGCATCGCCATGAAGGGGCTGGACGGCGGGCGCATCAACATCGCGACCTGCTCGGTGGGCGCGGCGCAGGGCGCGCTCGACGCGGCGCGACGCTACCTGCACGAGCGCCAGCAGTTCGGCAAGCCGCTCGCGAGCTTCCAGGCGCTGCAGTTCAAGCTGGCCGACATGGCGACAGAACTCGTCGCGGCGCGGCAGATGGTGCGGCTCGCGGCTTCCAAGCTCGACGCCGGCCATGCCGACGCCAGCACCTATTGCGCGATGGCCAAGCGCTTCGCGACCGATGCGGGCTTCAACGTCTGCAACGATGCGCTGCAGCTGCACGGCGGCTACGGCTACCTGGGCGAGTTCCCGCTGGAGCGCCTGGTGCGCGACACGCGCGTGCACCAGATCCTCGAAGGCACGAACGAGATCATGCGCGTGATCGTTGCGCGAAAATTGCTGGAAGGGGACAGCGACATCCGCTGAAGCCCCGCATCCGGAACCTCTCAAGACAATGACAGACAACGTAGTTCTCTTCGACGAAATCAAGACCGCCGGCGGCCAGCGCTTCGCAGTGGCCACGCTCAACGCACCGGCTTCGCTCAATGCGCTGTCGGTGGACATGGTGCGCCTGCTCACGCCCAAGCTGCGCGAATGGGCCAATGACGCCGGCATCGTCGGCGTGCTGCTGCAGGCCGCGGGCGAGAAGGCCTTCTGCGCCGGCGGCGACCTGCGCCAGCTCTACCAGACGCTGCTCGACTGCGGCCCCGCGCGCAACACCTACGCGGAGGACTTCTTCCGCGAGGAGTACGAGCTCGACTACCTGATCCACACCTTCCCGAAGCCCTTCCTGTGCTGGGGCCACGGCATCGTGATGGGTGGCGGCGTGGGCCTGCTGGCCGGCGCCTCGCATCGCGTGATGACGCTGCAGAGCCGCATCGCCATGCCCGAAATCAACATCGGCCTGTACCCCGACGTGGGCGGCAGCTGGTTCCTGCGCCGCACGCCTGGCCGCACGGGGCTGTTCCTGGCGCTCACCGCCGCGAACATCAACGCGGCCGACACCATCTTCTGCGGGCTGGCCGATGTGCTGGTGCCGCAGGAGCGCAAGGGCGAGGTGCTCGAAGCCATCGCCGCGACGCAGTGGGCGGGCGAGCAGAAGGCCGACCGTGCCACGCTGTCGCGCATCCTCGCCAAGGCGGGCGAAGGCACCGAAATGCCCGCCTCGAAGGTGCGCGAGCACTACGACACCATCAACGCCCTGATGGCCGGCGACGACCTGCTCGACATCGCGAAGCGCCTGAGCGAGCTGCAGAGCGACGACGCATGGCTGCAGACCGCCGCCAAGACCTTCGCCAAGGGCGCGCCGAGCTCGGCCGCGCTGAGCTTCGAGCTGTGGCAGCGCGTGTTGCGCATGTCGCTGGCCGAGGTGTTCCGCCTCGAGTACTGGGCCTCGCTGGGCTTCTGCGCGCACAAGGACTTCGCCGAGGGCATCCGCGCGGTGCTGGTCGACAAGGACCGCAACCCGCGCTGGAACCCGGCCACGCTCGAGGAGATCACGCCAGCCTTCATCGAAGACCACCTGCGTCCGCGCGGCGAGATGCCGGCCGAGCTGGCGTCGCTGGCCTGACCCTCACTACTTCCTGCACAGAACAACGGAGACAAGACACATGAAGATCGCATTCATCGGCCTGGGCAACATGGGCGGCCCGATGGCCATGAACCTGCACAAGGCAGGCCATACGCTCAGCGCCTTCGACCTCTCGGCCGAGGCCTGCAAGAAGTTCGGCGCCGATGGCCTGCCCATTGCGAAGTCGGCGGCGGAAGCGGCGGCCGATGCCGAGGTCGTCATCAGCATGCTGCCGGCCAGCGCGCACGTCGAGGGCCTGTTCCTGGGCGGTGCCGGCAAGCCCGGCCTGCTCGACAGCATTCGCGCCGGCACGCTGGTGATCGACAGCAGCACCATCGCGGCGGCCACGTCGCGCAAGGTGGCCGAGGCCGCCGCGGCCAAGGGCATCGCGATGATCGATGCGCCCGTTTCGGGCGGCACCGGCGGCGCCATCGCCGGCACGCTGACCTTCATGGTCGGCGGCGAGACGCAGGACCTCGAGCGCGCCCGTCCGGTGCTCGAGAAGATGGGCGCCAACATCTTCCATGCCGGAGCGGCCGGAGCGGGGCAGACCGCGAAGATCTGCAACAACATGCTGCTCGGCATCCTGATGATCGGCACCTCCGAGGCGCTGGCGCTGGGCGTGGCCAACGGGCTCGATCCGAAGGTGCTGTCGGAGATCATGCGCCGCAGCTCGGGCGGCAATTGGGCGCTCGAGAAGTACAACCCGATGCCGGGCGTGATGGAAACCTCGCCCGCCTCGAAGAACTATGCCGGCGGCTTCGGCACCGACCTGATGCTCAAGGACCTGGGGCTGGCCCAGGAAAACGCAACCGCCGTGCGCGCGGCCACGCCGCTGGGCGGGCTGGCACGCAGCCTGTACGCGGCCCACAGCCTCGCGGGCCATGGCGCGCTCGATTTCTCGAGCGTGCTGAAGCTGGTGCAGAAGAAGGCGCCCTGAACCAGGCGTCGAGCCGGGCGCCGGTGGCGGTCAGCCGTAGCGAGACTGCACGGCCCACAGCAGGCCGATCACCACCACGAACAACACGGCGAAAAGAACCCAGGCGCGCATGATCGCCTGGTTCTCCGTGATCTCGACAGGGGCCGCCGACACGGGTGGCGGGCTAGAAGCGGCGGGCTGTGCTTGGGTCATGCGGCACTGTACTCCGCGCCGGGCCCGCCGTGGCAGGCTTTGCAGGGGCGAAAGCATCCGCCCGCGACATCGTCCACATGATGGCTGCCGCCACCAGGTTGGCTCCCACGCTGAACAGGATCGGCAGCAGGTAGCTGCGGCTGAGGTCGAAGGCGTAGCCCGCCGCGGCCGGGCCGACCAGCGTGCCGAAGGCCACGCTGGTGTAGAGCACGCCGATGATCGCGCTGATGTTTCGCCCGCCGAAGTAGTCCATGACCAGTGCCGGCAGCAGCGCGACGAAGCCGCCGTAGAACGCGCCGTAGAAGAAGGCGAACACCGCCAGTCCCCAGAAGCCGCTGGACGCGGCCCACACGAGCAGCGACAGCGCCATGCCGGTCGACATCAGCAGCATGGTCTGCGCGCGGCCCATGCGGTCGGCCAGCCCGCCAAGGAAGAAGCGCCCGGCCGTGCTGCCCACGCCGATGGCGCCCAGCAGCAGCACCGCCGAGCCGCCGGGCACGCCATGGTCCAGCGCATAGGGCACGAGATGCACGAAGGGCACGAAGAGGCCGAACGAGCTGATGAGGCAGGCCACGTAGAGGCCGGCGAAGCGGCGCGAGCGGACTGCGTCGCGTACCGCGAAGCCCTCGGGCCTGGCCGATGCGGCCAGAGGCTGCGGCGGGTCGCCGTCGGGGCCCAGTCCGCGATCGCGCGGGTCGTTCTCGATCAAGAGCGACATGCCTACGCCCACCACCACGGCCAGGATGCCGAGCGCCAGGTAGGCGTGGCGCCAGCCCAGCGTCTCGATGAAGAGCGATGCCAGCGGCGGCATCACCAGCGTGCCCACGCCGATCCCGCTCACGGCCAGCCCCGAGGCGAAGCCGCGCCGCCTGACGAACCAGCGCTGCACCGCGCCGAGCACCGGCACGTATGAGGCGCCCACTCCCAGCCCGACGCCCAGCCCGTAGGCGAGATAGATCTGCGTCAGGCTGCGCGCCTGCCCCGCGAGCGCCAGGCCCAGCCCGACCAGCACCATGCCGGCGACGGCCAGCCTCCGCGAGCCCCAGCGGTCGGCCAGCGGCCCGCTGAGCACGCCGAGGCCGAAGTAGAGAAAGCCCGCCAGCGAGAACACCAGCGAAACCGAGCCGCGCGAGGCGCCGAAGTCCTTCTGCAGCGATTCGAGAAAGGCGCTGAAGGTGTAGGCGCAGCCGAAGCCCACGAAAGTCACGGCGAAGGCGCCCGCGACCACCAGCCAGCCGCGGAAGAGGCCAGCGCCTTGCGATGGAGAAGGGGTATTCGTCATGCGGATCTCTGGATCAAAATATCTAAGGCTGTGGAGCCGGGTGTTCGAGGCAAGAGGCTTCTTTCCGGCAATGCCGAGGCAGATGTTCCCGCTTCGCGGTCTTCACGGCAAACCAGAATTTCTGCCTTATTCAGATCAGATTGGCTAAACCATGGAACACCAGCTTCCACCGCTCAACGCGCTGCGCGCCTTCGAGGCCACCGCCCGCCATCTCTCGGTGAAGAACGCGGCGGACGAACTCTGCGTGACCCCCGGGGCTGTGAGCCAGCTCGTCAAGACGCTCGAGCTGCATCTGGGCGTGCAGCTGTTTCGCCGCGTCAACCGAGGCATCTTCCTGACCGATGCGGGCCAGGCCTACCTGCCGCCCGTGCGCAATGCATTCAGGCAGATCAGCGACGCCACGCAGAAGCTGGCCGTGCCGGCCGAGAGCGGCCTTCTCACCGTGAGCACCACGCCGTTCTTCGCCTCCGCCTGGCTGGTGCCGCGCCTCAAGTCCTTCCAGGAGGCGCATCCCGACATCGACCTGCAGGTGCAGGCCGGCAACACGCTGGCCGACTTCGCGCGCGACGGCGTGGACGTCGCAATCCGCCACGGCACGGGCCAGTACCCCGGGCTCGCCAGCCAGCTCGTGCTGACGGTCGAGATGGTGCCCGTCGCCTCGCCCGAGCTGGCGGCCGAGCTGGGCAAGCCCGCGAGGCCGGCCGACCTGCTGCGCTGGCCGCGCGTGAACGACGCGCAGCGCAAGGGCTGGCGCCTCTGGTTTGCCGCTCAGGGCGTGGCCGACTCCGGCCCGGCCCGAGGGCCGTCATTCGACGATGCGGGGCTGCTGCTTGGCGCCGTGCAGGCGGGGCAGGGCGTGGGCCTGCTGCCGGCGGCGCTGGTGGCGGACGACGTCGCCGCGGGCCGGCTGGTCAGGCTCTTCAAGGCCGCATGGATCGATGGCTTCGCCTACTACCTCGTGTACCCGCAGGCCAGCCACGACCGCCCGAAGTTGGCCGCCTTTCGTGCCTGGATCGGCGAGGCGATGCGTGGCGGTGGCGGTCAGACCGCGGCGAGAAAGGCGTCGGCGTCTCCGCCTTCGCACTTCCAGTCGGCGAAGACGCCGACGAGGCTGCAGCTGGTGCAGCGGCAGCCGAGGTAGTACCAGCGCACGTCGTTGCTGTCGGTGTAGAGCGCCACTCCTGACAGCAGCTCGAAGGTCTCCTCTCCGCAGACGCATTCGTGGCCCTCGAGCTCGGCCTCGTCCGCGTACTCGGCGCTGTCGCCCATCAGGTGCACGCTGCCGCAGGCGGTGCAGGTGCGCCGTGCCGCGCCTGCTTCCTCGTCGCTTTCGAGCCTGAACGAGCGATGGCCGCAGGTGCATGCCGACGCGGCGAAGCGCGTGGCGACATAGGCGTTTGACTTGCTGTAGCGCTGCACCTCGACTTGCGTGTCTTCGGGGCCGTCGCCGTACCAGTAGCGGCCTTTCTTCCTCAGAGCCATGCGGTTCTTCCTCTGTGTTCCTCGGGTGGGTGTGCGGGCGATTCTGCTGCGCCTGCGCTACAGCAGCTCGATGCCCGGGAGGCTCTTGAAGCAGCTCTCGCGCGTGATGCGCACGAAGTCGGCGAGCCATGGCTGTGCGGACGTGCCTTGCGTGCACGCCATGTAGAGCCGCCCGGTCAGCCCCTTGCTGCCCACGCGGCGCGCCGTGACGTAGCCGCGGTCGAGGTAGTTCTGCACCGCCCACAGAGGCAGCGTCGCCACGCCGCGTCCGCTCGCCACCAGCTGCAGCATTGCCACCGTGAGCTCGGTGGTGCGGCGGTGCGCGGGCTCCACGCCCGCGGGGCCGAGCACCTGGCGCACGATGTCGAGCATGTCGTCGGGCACCGGGTAGGTGATGAGCGTCTGGTCGGTGAAGTGCCGTGCCGTGAGGTATGCCTTGGCCGTCAGCGGATGGTCGTTGGCCAGCAGCGCCATGATCTCGAAGCGAAACAGCGCGTGGTAGTCCACGGTTTCGCCGGGGTCCTGCTCGGACACGATGGCCACCTCGGCGCGGTTCTGCATCACCAGTGCGATGGGGTCGGGGTGGAAGCCCGAGACGATGTCGAGTTCGATCTCCGGCCAGCGCTGGCGGAAGGCGTCCATGGCCGGCATCAGCCAGTCGAAGCAGGTGTGGCACTCGACCACGATGCGCAGCTGGCCGCTGCGTCCCAGCGCGAGCCGCGCCACGTCGCGCTCGGCTTCCTCGACCAGCGGCAAGGCGGCGTCGGCCAGCTGCAGCAGGCGCAGACCGGTGGTGCTGAATTGCGGCGGCACCGACTTGCGCTCGAAGAGCTGCGCGCCATAGCGGTCTTCGAGCAGCTTGATCTGGTGCGACAGCGCCGACTGCGTGAGGTTGAGGAGTTGAGCCGCGCGCACGAGGCTGCCGGTGTCGCGCAGAGCGATGAGCGTGCGCAGGTGGCGAATTTCAAGAATCGATTGCTGCATGAAAAATATTCAATCGAATGGGCAAAAGGTTTCGTTTGAATCATATGCCTCAAACGCCGACCATCGCTGGTTTCCAAGATCAGCGACCGGATTACCTGCAAATGACCACCCGTACCCACACCCTCGGCTTTCCGCGCATGGGCGCCCACCGGGAACTCAAGTTCGCCCTCGAGAAGCACTGGCGCGGCGAGATCGACCGCGCCGCGCTCGAAGCGGTCGGCGAGCAGTTGCGCGCCCGCCACTGGCAGGCCCAGCGCGATGCGGGGCTCGACTTCGTGACTGTGGGTGACTTCGCCTACTACGACCACGTGGCCAACCACATCCAGCTGCTCGGCTGCGAGCCGGAGCGCTTCGGTTTCCATGGCGACGAATCCGAACTTTCGCGCTACTTCAAGATGGCGCGCGGCGTGGAGAGCGAGGTCGGCCATGTGCACGACGAGAGCTGCAATCACGGCGCCGAAGGCACCTTCGCGCTGGAGATGACCAAGTGGTTCGACACCAATTACCACTACCTCGTGCCCGAGTTCAAGGCGGCCACGCAGTTCAGGCTCGCGTCGACGCGCCTCTTCGATGAAGTGGCGCAGGCGCAGCAGGCCGGCCACCCCGTCAAGGCGGTGCTGCTGGGGCCGCTGAGCTTCCTGTACCTGGGCAAGGAAAAGGAAGCCGGTTTCGACCGCTTCTCGCTGCTCGATGCGTTGCTGCCGGTGTACGAGCAGGTGCTCACGCGGCTGAAGCAGCAGGGCGTGGAATGGGTTCAGATCGACGAACCCATCCTCGGCCTCGACCTGCCCGAGGCATGGCGCAATGCCTTCGAGCGTGCCTACTGGCAACTGGCCCGCAGCGCCCCGAAGCTGCTGCTGGCGACGTATTTTTCCGCGCTGTCGGACAACCTGCGCCTGGCCTGCCAGCTGCCGGTGGCCGGCCTGCACGTCGATGCGGTGCGCTCGCCGCAGGAGCTGACCGGCGTGGCCGACTGGCTGCCGGCGCACAAGGTGCTGTCGGTCGGCGTGGTCGATGGTCGCAACATCTGGCGCACAGATGTCGATGCCGCACTGGCCAAGCTCAAGCCCGTGGCGGAGAAGCACAAGGGTGAGCTGTGGATCGCGCCGTCGTGCTCGCTGCTGCACGTGCCTTTCAGCCTCGCGGCGGAGACGAAGCTCGATGCCGAGCTGAAGTCGTGGCTCGCCTTCGCCGTCGAGAAGCTCGACGAATTGCGCGTGCTGCGTGCGGCCGTCGATGGCGACGAAAGCTCGGTCGCTGCCGAGCTGGCAGCCGCCCGCGCCGCGGTGGCGGCACGCCGCGCCAGCCCGCGCGTGCATCGCCCCGACGTGGCCCTGCGCCTTGCGCGCAGCGTGGCCGGCGACGACAGCCGGATCTCGTCCTTCGGGCTGCGCCAACTGGTGCAGCGCACGCGCTTCGCGCTGCCCGCGCTGCCGACCACCACCATCGGCTCGTTCCCGCAGACCGCCGACATCCGCGCCGCGCGCGCCGCATTCAAGCGCGGCGAACTCGACTCGGCCGGCTACAACGAGAAGATGCGCGCCGAGATCGCGCTCGCCGTGCGCAAGCAGGAAGAACTGGGCATCGACGTGCTGGTGCATGGCGAGGCCGAGCGCAACGACATGGTCGAGTACTTCGGCGAGCAGCTCGACGGCTTCGCCTTCACCGCCAACGGCTGGGTGCAGTCGTACGGATCGCGCTGCGTCAAGCCGCCGGTGATCTTCGGCGACGTGGCGCGCCCCGCACCGATGACGGTCGAGTGGACCGCCTACGCGCAAAGCCTCACGAAGCTGCCGATGAAGGGCATGCTGACCGGCCCCGTCACCATCCTGCAGTGGTCCTTCGTGCGCGACGACCAGCCGCGCGCCACCACCTGCGAGCAGATCGCATGGGCGATTCGCGACGAAGTGGTCGACCTCGAAGGCGCGGGCATCGGCATCATCCAGATCGATGAGCCGGCCATTCGCGAAGGGCTGCCGCTGCGTCGCGCCGGATGGCCCGCGTACCTGAAGTCGGCCACGCGGGCCTTCCGCATCAGCGCCTCGGGCGTGCGCGACGAGACGCAGATCCACACCCACATGTGCTATTCGGAGTTCAACGACATCCTGCCGGAGATCGCTGCGATGGACGCCGACGTGATCACCATCGAGACCAGCCGCTCCGACATGGAGCTGCTGCGGGGTTTTGGTGGAGAGAACGATGCGGGCGGCTTCCGCTACCCGAACGAGATCGGCCCGGGCGTGTACGACATCCACTCGCCGCGCGTGCCTTCGGTCGAAGAGATCGTGCGGCTCATGCGCAAGGCCGCCGACGTGGTGCCGCCCGCCAACCTGTGGATCAACCCCGACTGCGGTCTGAAGACCCGCGGCTGGCCCGAGACCGAGGCGGCGCTGTCGAACATGGTGGCGGCGGCGAAGCTGCTGCGCAAGGAATTGGCCCCGGCCTGACGAGGGAGGCGGCGGTGAAGAGGGGAATGCAGCCGTGCCAATAATGGCGCCATGCTTTCCCCGAACCGTCTTTCCCCGTTCCGTTTCCTTCTGTTGCTTTCGGCCTTCCTGGCTCCTTTGTCGGGCTGGGCGCAGAGCCGTGCGGAAGCGCTGCTGCAGTTCGAAGGCGTGCAGCCGCGCTACCAGGCGTCCTACGGGCCCGGTGCCGTCTCGCGCGGTGCGAGGGAGCTGCTGGAGCCCGACGACCAGGCCATCGCCGACAAGGCGCTGAAGGCGCTGGACACGGCCGCGACACGCGCATTCAACACGGCCGCCTCGGTCGCATCCATCCAGCAGGAAGTTGCATCGGCCGGTAACGGCGCAGCCGCACCCAGCCCGCAACTGCTCGCTGCCGTGGCCCGTTTCGTGAAGCTGCGCACCGACTATGCGGCGATGAGCGAAGCCGGCAAGGCGGAGTTCTTCAATCGCGAGCGCGCGAAGCCCGTCGATCCCGCGCGCGCCGAACTGCTCGAACGCATGGCCGTGGCCGACGTGCGCGAGATCGATTTCTCGAGCCAGCTGCTGATGAGCGCCGTGGTCAAGCAGCTGGCGCGCGGCAACGGCGGCCAGTTCAGTTCGCTGCCGGACCGCACGCTCGACATGGCCCTCGACACGCTGTGGTCGCGCGGCGTGACCTCGACCCGCCCGCGCAACCTGATGCTCGTGGCGCGCGAATTCGAGCGACAGGTGACGCAGGCGTTGCTCGCCGCGCTGCCCGATGCCGACGTGGCCGCCTTGCTCGCATGGCGCAACGATCCGCAGGCCGCGGCCGAGCGCGAGGCGCTGGTGGGTACGTACCGCGCCGAGGTCAAGGGCAGTGGCGGCGTGGCGCTGCGCACGCTGATACGCGCCTGGCCGCGCTCCTGAGCGTCGAGGTCGCGGGCGGTCGAAGTCGCTGCTAGGACAAATCCCGAGGCCCAAAACGGGCCCGAGGGCGTGCAATGCTCGGAGCCCTTCACGGGCTTGAGCGGCGCGCGGCTGCGCCCTCAACTTCGGGACAACAACTCCATGAACATCGACCGTCGAAGCTTTGCCGCGCTGGCTCCCGCGTTCGCGTTGGGCGGACTCGTTCCGCGCATCGCACACGCGCAGGCCGGCGCGTTTCCATCCAAGGCCATTCGAATCGTCTGCCCGTTCGCGCCGGGCGGCGGCTCGGACTTCATCGCGAGGCTGACCGCGGCGCGGCTGGCAGAGCGCATCGGGCAGCCCGTGCTGGTCGACAACAGGCCCGGCGCCGGCGGCACGCTCGGCACCGATATCGGCGTGAAGGCCGCACCCGACGGCTACACGCTGCTGCTGGTGGCGGGCAGCTACACGGTGAACCCGGCGCTCTACAAGCTCGGCTTCGATCCGGTGGCTGACATCACGCCGGTGATCCAGCTGTCGCGTGGCGCGTACGTGCTGTGCGTGAACCCGCGCGTCGAGGCCCGCAGCCTGCAGGAGCTGCTGGCGCTCGCGCGCAAGGACCCGGGCAAGCTCACCTTCGCATCGAGCGGTGCGGGTGGGCACCTGCACGTGGTGACCGAGTACATGTTCGAGATGGCGAAGGCCAAGGCCACGCACGTGCCCTACAAGGGCACCGGGCCCGCGGTGAGCGACCTGCTGGCCGGCAACGTCGACATGCTCTTCGCGGGCACCGAGGCGCTGATGCAGCACGTGAAGGCCGGCAAGCTGCGCGCGCTGGCGGTGAGTACCGCGAAGCGGCTGCGGGCGTATCCCGACATTCCGTCTGTTGCCGAGAGCGGCCTGCCCGAGTACGACGTGGTCGCCTGGCACGGCCTTGTGGCGCCGAAGGGGCTGCCGCCGGCCGTGCTCGCGAAGCTCGGCACCGAGCTCAATGCCATGCTGCGTGCCAAGGACGTCGAGGAGCGCCTCGAGCCCACGGGCGTCGGCGCGGCGGGCGGCACGCCGGAAGAGTTCGGTGCGCTGATCCGCGCCGAGATCGTGCGCTATGGCAAGGTGATACGCGAGGCCGGCATCAAGGCCGAATGACGACTCCCCAATCCAACACACAACACACAGGAGAACTCCCCATGCTTTCCACCCGCATTGCTTCGCTCGCCGTCGGACTTGCCGTGTCCGTCCTCGCGCAGGGCGCCGCCGCGCAGGCCTGGCCCACCAAGCCGATCAGGCTCGTCGTTCCCTTTTCCGCCGGCGGTGCCAACGACCTGATGGCGCGTGCGGCGGCCGAAGGGGCGTCGAAACAATTGGGACAACCGGTCGTCGTCGACAACAAGCCCGGCGCCGGCGCGATCCTCGGTGCAGACGTGGTCGCCAAGAGCGCGCCCGACGGCTACACCTTTCTCGTGAGCGCGGCCGGCGTGGTGTCGAACAGCATGATCAAGAAGAGCATGCCGTACAAGGACGATGCGCTGGTGCCCGTGGCCATGATCGGGCTGGCGCCCTCGGTGGTGGTGGTGCCGGCCGATGCACCGTACAAAGACCTGAAGGAGTTCGTCGCCGCGTCGAAGAAGTCGGGCAGCGGCTTCCACTGGGCCACTGCGGGCACGGGCAGCACGCCGCACTTCGTCGAGGGCATCCTGCAGACGAAGTACGGCAGCAAGCTCGACGTGGTGCCCTACAAGAGCGGCTCGGAGTCGATCACGGCCGTGCTCGGCAATCAGGTCGAGGCGACCTCGGAGGCCAGCATCGTGGTGCTGCCTTACGTGAAGAGCGGCAAGCTCAAGGCGCTGGCGGGAACGTGGACGCAGCGCATCTCGGCCTATCCGGAACTGCCGACGGCGGCGGAGGAGGGCTTCCCCGAGATCCGCATCGCCCACTGGGCCGGCGTGCACGCGCCGCGCGGCACTCCCGACGCGATCATGGACAAGATGGCCGCTGCCGTCGACGCGGCGATGAAGTCGCCCGAGATCTCGAAGCGCCTGAAGGACATGGGCATCGAGCCCGTCGGCGGCACGCGCGCGAGCTTCTCGAAGTTCGTCGACGAGGAGCGCGCGCGGCTCGGGAGCGTGGTCAAGGCCACCGGCATGAAGGAAGACTGAGGCAGGGCGCCTAGCACTTTTTTCCGAAAGACAGCGGCTGGCCTGCAAGTTGCTACTTGACGGTCTAGAGGAAAAGTATGCAAACTTCGCGCGTTTTCGACGACTGAAAGGGCACTTGGATTAGCGTTGTCTAAAAGTTCCCGGTCATTGTTTCAATTTCGTGAACACTGCGATTCATTCTTCATAGGGTTTGCCCTAGTGATCGTAGTGCACACTAGCGGCATCAAAAAGCCCAATGAAGAAGGAATTGAAATGAAGACCTCGAACATCCTCGCTGCCGCCGCTCTGTCCCTGCTCGCCGCCGCTGGCGCCCACGCAGAAACCTACGAAGGCGTTCAGCCCCTGACTTCCGGCTACAGCCGCGCCGACGTGGCGCCCCAGGCCGTGGCCGCCGCCCGTGTCGGCAACGCCTATGGCGACAACGAAGGCGCTGCATCGACCGCAACGCCCGCCCTGGCCGCTTCGGTCGATCGCGCCACTGTCCGCAGCCAGGCAGTTGCCGCTGCGCACGCACCGGGCCAGAACCTGCGTCCCGAAACCTTCGCCGGCAGCGTGATCCCCGCGCAAGCCAAGGGCCTGACCTTCACGCGTCAAGCCGGCCTGTAATTCGAAGGCGGCGCAAGCCGCTTTTCATCGAATCACAAGTCACACATCAGGAAAAACCGGACCTGCGAAAGCAGCGTCCGGTTTTTTCATTGGGGCTTCGGTTTGTGTTTCGCCCCGTGCCGGTGGCAGTCGTGCGCATGGTCATCGACAATGCCTGTGGCCTGCATCCACGCGTAGACGATCACCGGCCCGACGAACTTGAAGCCGCGCTTCTTGAGCGCTGCGGAAATGTCCTCCGACAGTGGCGTCTTCACCGGCACGCTGCCCGTGCGGTTCACGATGGGCTTGCCGCCCACCATCCCCCAGATGAATTCCGAGAAGTCCTCGCCCTTGGCCTGCATCTCGAGGTAGGCGCGCGCGTTGCCGATGGTGGCCTCGATCTTCGAGCGCGAGCGCACGATGCCGGCGTCCTGCATCAGCCGCTCGACGTCGGCCTCGGTGAATTTGACGATCTTCTCGGGCACGAAGCCCTTGAAGGCCTTGCGGAAGGCGTCGCGCTTGCGCAGGATGGTGAGCCACGAGAGCCCGGCCTGGAAGCCGTCGAGCATGAGCTTTTCCCACAGCGCGCGGCTGTCCCGCTCGGGCACGCCCCATTCGGCGTCGTGGTAGGCAGCCAGAAGCGGGTCGGTTTGGGCCCAGGCGCAGCGGATCTTGTCGGTGCTGTTGCTCATTGTTCGTTCGATTCTTCGCTCGGCTATCGTCGCGGGATGTTTTCAGAATGAGGGGGAGACCCTGATGCAGCAATCTCGATTTTCATTGTCGGCGCTTTCGCTGGCCCTTGCGCTGACCCTCGGCTCGCAGGCGCATGCCGAAACGATCAGGAAGCCCCAGCTCGATCAGCTCGCCGCCGCATGGCAGGCCGGCAAGCCGCCCGCCGACTTCGATGCCTTCCTCGCGCAGGCGGCGAAGAGCCAGCCCGCACTGCAGGGCAGCGTGAACGCATACCGCGGCAAGAGGACGCCGCTGGCCGGCGACGACCTCGTCAACATCGCTCGCCTGCTCGGCCTCTACAACCGGCTGAAGAACCAGCAGGCCGTGATCGCGAGCATCGGCACCATGGTGGCGATCCCGACGGTGCGCAACGTGCAGGTGCCGCCCCACGAAAGTGCGCCGATCATCGAGTTCGGCCAGCTGGTCGAGAAGATGGCGCGCGACTTCGGGCTTGCCTACCGCAATGTCGACAACCGCATCTTCGAAGTGAGCCTGAAGGGAAGGGGCGCGGAGGAGTTCGGCATCCTCACGCATGCCGACGTGGTGCCCGCCGTGCTGTCCGAGTGGGTGCTCGACGACGGCACGCGGCTCGACCCCTTCAGGATGACGCGCGTCGGCGACTTCCTCTACGGCCGCGGCACCATCGACGACAAGGGCTCCATCGCGGCAGTGCTCTACGCGATGAAGGCTGTGAAGGAAAGCGGCCTGCCCATCGACCGCAGCATCCGCCTGATGATCGAGACTACCGAGGAAACCGGCGGCGACGCGATGCAGTACTACCGCACGAAGACGCAGCTGCCGGCCTACAACATCGTGCTCGACAGCAAGTACCCTGCAGTGGTGGCCGAGAAGGGCTCGGGCGCGCTGAAGGTGCTGTTCCCCGCGGAAGCGGTCGACGCGGCGTCGACCGCGATCACGGCGATGACGGGCGCCGCATCGGCCAATGCGATCTCGCAGACGGCCACCGCCACGCTCAAGGGGGGCGATCTCGCGGCAGCGCTCGCGAAGCTCGAGGCCTCGAAGCCGGTCTTCCTGAAGAAGTACGAGGGCCAGGGCGGCAAGTTCGCCATCGACATCGCACGCGGCACTGACAGCATCGAGCTGAAGGTGACGGGCGTATCCGCCCATGGCTCGCGGCCCGAGGAAGGCGTGAATCCGCTGCCGCGCCTCGCGCTGTTCCTGCAGGAGTCGGGCGTGTCGCTGGCCTCCAATCACTACCTGCAGGCCGTGAAGTACATCGATGCGCTCTACGGCACCGGCTACCTCGGCGAGAAGATGGGCCTCGGCTACGCCGACGACTTCATGGGCCCTCTGACCTTCTCGCCCAACCTCGTGCGCATGGGCAGCGACGGCAGGCTCGAGGTGACGGTCAACGTGCGCATGCCTCGCGGGCGCACGCCCGAGGAGCTCAAGGCGCAGGTCACGCAGAAGATCGATGCCTGGGTGAGCACGAACAGCGTGAAGCTCGAAGTCGCCTACGAGCAAGGCAACTGGATGGCGCGCGACCCGAAGGGCGCGTGGCTGTCCACGCTGCTGAACATCTACGGCGACACCACCGGTCTCGAGGCCAGGCCCGTGCCTACGGCCGGCAGCACCACCGCGAAGCTGATGCCCAACGCGATCAACTTCGGCCCCGCGATGCCCGGCAAGAAGTACACCGCGCACAACGCCAAGGAGTACAAGGAAGTGCCCGACCTCGATGTCGACATGCAGATGTTCACCGAGATGCTGGTGCGCATCGGCAATCTGCAGCAGATGCAATAGGGAGTGCGGCATTCGCGAACTTAAAGACGCGCTTTCTCCCTTGTGCGCAACGTTTCTTCGTAGTGTGTGAGAGCCTCTTGCGAGGCGCGGCTCGGGTATCTTTGAAGGCTTCCATTTTCGTGAACAGGGAGTCACTTTCATGCCCCAATTTCGCTTCTCGTTGCCGGCCCTCACCATGGGCCTGATGGCAGTTGGCCTCACCGCACCGGCCTTCGCAGAGACGATCAAGAAACCTGAGCTCGACCGCCTCGCTGCAAGCTGGCAAGGCGGCAAGACCGCATCGAGCTTCAACGCCTTCCTGGCGCAGGCCGAGAAAGCCAACCCGGCGTTGAAGCCGGCGGTTGCCGCCTATCGCAAGAAGGCGCCGCTGGCGGGCGACGACCTCACCAACATCGCACGCCTGCTCGGGCTCTACAACCGCCTGCACAACCAGAAGGCGGTGATCGCGAGCCTGGGCGCCATGGTGGCGATCCCGACGGCGCGCAACGTGCAGATTCCGCCGCACGAGAACCCGACGATCATCGAGTTCGGCAAGCTGGTGGAGAAGACCGCGCGCAACTTCGGGCTGGAGTACCGCAACGTCGACAACCGCATCTTCGAGGTGAGCCTGAAGGGCAAGGGCAGCGAGGAGTTCGGCATCCTCACGCACTCCGACGTGGTGCCGGCAGTGCTGTCTGAATGGGTGCTCGACGACGGCACCCGGCTCGACCCGTTCACGATGGTCCAGGTGGGCGACCGCCTCTACGGCCGGGGCACCATCGACGACAAGGGTTCCATCGCCGCCGTGCTCTACGCGATGAAGACGGTGAAGGAAAGCGGCTTGCCCATCGAGCGCACCATGCGCCTGATGATCGAGACCACCGAGGAAACCGGTGGCGACGTCATGGAGTACTACCGCGGAAAGGTGCCGCTGCCGGCCTACAACATCGTGCTCGACAGTGGCTATCCGGCGGTCGTGGCCGAGAAGGGCGCAGGCTCGCTGAGCGTGTTCTTCCCCGCGGAGAAGGCCGACGGCAGCGTCACCGCGATCACCGACATGGGGGCGGCCGCCGCGGTCAATGCCATCTCGCAGACCGCCACCGCCACGCTCAAGGGCGGCGACCTCGCGGCCGCATTCGCGAAGCTCGAGGCCGCCAAGCCGGGCTTCCTGCAGAAGTACGAACCGCAGGGCGGCAAGTTCGCCATCGCCGTCACGCGCGGCACGGACAGCATCGACATCAAGGTCACGGGCACCTCGGCCCATGGCTCGGAGCCGCAGAACGGAGTGAACCCGCTGCCGCGGCTGGGCCTTTTCCTGCTGGAGTCCGGCGTGACGCTGGCCGACAACCAGTTCCTCAAGGCGGTGAAGTACGTCGATGCGCTCTACGGCACGGGCTACCTCGGCGAGAAGATCGGCCTTGGCTACAAGGACGACTTCATGGGGCCGCTGACCTTCTCGCCCAACCTGATCCGCACCGGTGCCGACGGCCGGCTGGTGGTGGCGGTCAACACGCGCATGCCGCGCGGCCGCACGCCCGAGGAGCTCAAGGCCCAGGTCACGGCGAAGATCAACGAGTGGGCCGGCGCGAACAAGGCCGCGGTCGAGATCAAGTACGACCAGGGCAACTGGATGGCGCGCGACCCCTCCGGCCAGTGGCTGACGACGCTGCTCAACATCTACGGCGACACAACCGGCCTCGAGGCCAAGCCGGTGTCGGCGGCCGGCGCCACCACCGCCAAGCAGATGCCCAACGCGATCAGCTTCGGCCCGGGCATGCCCGGCAAGAAGTACACGGGGCACAACGCCAAGGAATACAAGGAAGTGCCCGATCTCGACGCCGACCTGCAGATGTTCACCGAGATGCTGGTGCGCATCGGCAACCTGAAGCAGATGCAGTAGCCGTCGGCGGCGGCCGGCCCGCCTCGTGCTCCGACTGCGAGGAGAACGAGGAGGACGAGGGGGACGAGGAGAAGCCCTTGAGCTCCAGCAGTTCGTCGAGGATGGGGCAGGCGGGCTGGTGATCGCCGAGGCACAGCCCGGCGAGGCGCTCCAGTACGCGCTTCATTGCCTGCAGCTCCTCGATGCGCGATTCGAGCTCCTCGGTCCGGTTCAGCGCGATGTACTTCACTTCGGCGCTGCTGCGATGCTCGTCGTGCCGCAGCGCGAGCAGCCTGACGATGTCGTTCATGCCGAAGCCCATCGCGTGGGCCCTGCGGACGAAGCGCAGCACGGCGACGTGCTCGTGCGTGTACCGGAGCCCGTAGGCGCCTTGCAGCAGGCCGTGGGCTTCGCACTGGCGCAGCAGTCTTTCCGAGACGCCCGCGCGGGCGATGACCTCTTCGATGCCCAGTCGCCGGCCTGCCTCCGGCGCGCGGCTCGTGGTCGTTGCTGCTTCGGGCGTGCCGGCGCGTCCGTGCGACGCATTGGTGCGAGGGTTCATGCGAGCTCCTGTTGAAGAGGCTCGCAGTCTTCGGCTTCGCACGGTGTCAAGGTCAAGCGGGCGATCCGCTTTCCCCTGAGGCCGCAGGGGCGATGCGGCGTGTCAGCCCAGCCCGCGCGCGTGCAGCGCCGCCTTCAGCCGCCGCACTTCGTGCTGCAGGTCGAGGATCAGTGCGGCCGCGTCGAGGTTCACGCCGAAGTCGCGCTCCAGCCTGCGCGCCTCGAGTGCGCATTGCAGGTCGGTGCTGGAGAACTGCCAGCGCTCGGGCGCCTTCTCGGCGGTTTCGATATGCAGGATGCCGACCTCGACCAGCTGCACGACCCACGCGGTATCGGCGCCGACGGCATGCGCCAGTTCGTTCGCCGCGAGCGGCTGCGATGCGCTGATGGCGGTGGTGCTCGTGAGAGTGAAATTCACCATGCTCAGACTCCCAGATGCTGGCGTGGATGGAAGGATGCGGTGGCTTGAGCCAGCTGCTCGTAGGCCTTGCGTGCATCGTCGCCGTCGGCGGGCGGCAGCGCGATGTCGATCAGCAGGTACAGGTCGCCCGGCGTCTTGCCCGCGAGCCCGCGACCCTTGAGCCGCAGCTTCAGGCCGCTGCGCGCATTGCGCGGCACCGTCACCTCGACCACTCCGCCGGTCGGCGTGGGCACCTGCACCTGCGCGCCCAGCGCGGCCTCGGTGGGCGTGACGGGCAGCGTCATGTACAGGTCGCGCTCCTCCACGCGGTAGAGCTTGTGCGCCGCGATGCGCACTTCGAGGTACAGGTCGCCCGCGGGCTCGCCGCCGTGGCCCGGCATTCCTTGCCCGGCAAGGCGGATGAACTGGCCCGGGTGCACGCCCGGCGGAATCTTCACGCTGAGCGTGCGGTTGGTCCACTGCGGATGGCCCTGCGCGTCGAGGGTCTGCGCGCGCAGCGTGATCTCGCGCTCGGCGCCGTTGAGCGCGTCTTCCAGCGTGATCTCGATGGCCGCATGGTGGTCTTCGCCGCGCGCGCGGAAGTTCTGCCGCGCGGCGCCGCGGCGCTCGGCCTCGCCGAACAGCGACGAGAAGAACTCGCTGAAGTCGGCATGGTCGGCCGGGCCCTGGTGTGGGCCGCGGTGGAACTCGAAGCCCTCGTCCCAGCCGGGCGGCGGGCGGAAGTCGCCCTCGGGGCTGCCGCCGCGCGCGACGCGGTCGGCCAGCGCGTCATAGGCGGCGCGCTTTTCCTTGTCGCCCAGCACGTCCTTGGCCTCGTTGATGTCGCGCATGCGCTGCTCGGCATCGGGCTCCGTGCTGACGTCGGGGTGGTATTTGCGGGCGAGCTTGCGATAGGCCTTTCGCACGTCGTCGTCGGACGCGGTGCGGTCGATGCCCAGAGCGCTGTAGTAGTCCTTGAAGTCCATGGTGCGTGATGGTTCGTTGGGTGGACGGCATCGCGGTCAGGAAGGTCCCGGGCGGCTAGGCCAGGGCTGCATCGCCGTCGGCATGCCGCAGCAGCGGCGTAACGGCCCATGTGGGGCCGCGGCGCTCGAAACGCAAGGGCTGGGCGTTGCCGAGCAGGCCGAGGTCGACGGGCACGCCCAGCAGGGCGGCCAGCGCGTAGAGCGTGCCGCCGTGCGCCACCACCAGCGCCGGTGCCGGCAGCCGCAGGGCGGTGTCGATGGCTTCGCGCGTGCGCGCGACGAACTGCGTGAGCGTCTCGCCGCCCTCGGGCTCGCAGGCCCAGTCGATGTTGGCGGACGAGGTGCCGATGAGCGCGCCGAAGTTGCGCTCGCGCAGCGTGGCCTGCGCGGCCGGCACGAGATTCAGCGCGGTGGCGACCGCGTAGGCGGTGTCGTTGGCGCGCCGCGCGTCGCTGCACACCACGGTGCGGATCGGCTCGCCAGCCAGCAGCGTGGCGGCGCGCGCCGCCTGCTGCAGGCCCAGCTCGCTCAGGGGCTCGTCCACCGCCTGGAAGATGCGCAGCGCGTTGCGGCCCGTCTGGCCATGGCGCAGGAAGTAGAAGTGGTCGCAGTCGGGCGAAAGCGGTTGCGTCGCCGCGATGCGGATCAGCTCGTCGAGCCCGTTCGGGCTCTTGTGGGAAGTGGCGGTCTGTTGCGACATGGATGGACTGGTGTCAACTGCTGTCAGTACGCGAGCTGCAGCGGCGAGCCCTCGCGCTGTGCCCGCACGTCGGCGGGGTGGAAGGGCAGCGGATGCCACTGCTTGGCCGCGAACAGTGGCAGCTGGTCGTAGGCGCGCGGCGAAGCGAGGTCGCTGCTCTGGCCGTAGGTCAGCAGGCCCTGGGCGACCGGGCCGTTGGCGTCGAAGGTCACGACCTGCATGTAGCTGCTGCCGTAGTTGATGTTGTAGCCCTTGGGGTCGATCAGCGACTGGCCCTGCGACTCCAGCTTGTTGAGCACGCCCTCGAACTCGTCGCCGCCGTGCAGCGCGATCTTCTGGCCGCGCACCAGGCGCGACTGCGGCACGCCCAGCGGCACGTCGGCCGCGAAGCCGGCGGTGCGAAGGATGCCGACCGCGTCGCCCAGCGCCTTGAAGACGACCTCGCGCGTGGCCGGCGTGGCCATGTCGAGCCCGGCCGGCGTGGTCACGGGCTGCGCGGGATCGAAGGGCACGCGCCAGACCTTCGGGATGTCCTTCGTCTTGCGCCAGAACTCGCGGAAGAGCGGCGCGCCCTTCGAGTCGGCATTGCTGGTGCGGTCCCAGGCGGAGAGCACGCGGCAGCCCAGCGCCTGGTCGGCGGTGAGCGCGCCGCCGGCGGCGCTGCAGGCGGCCTGCAGGTCGTTCATCACCAGCATGCCGGCGAGGTTGCGGTCGCGGAAGATCACGCTGCGCAGTTCGGCCGCGCCCATGCGGTTGCCGGGCAGGCCGTCGCTGCCCGCGAGCCGGCCGCGGATTTCCATGATCCCGCTGCGCGTGCGCAGCCGCTGCGGCACGCCCACCGGGCCCACCAGCGGCGAAACGCCCGCCGCCGGCGCGACGTCGGGGTTGCTCAGCCAGAAGCTGTCGTTGCTGTTCTGCACGTAGTCGGGCGTGACGAGCACCGGCATGCGCGCCGGCGGGATGATGCCCGGCGAAGCGGCCGCGCTGTCGCGGTTCCAGGCACAGGCGCCGCGCGAGCCGTCGAGCACCGCCAGCCCGGCCGCGTTGAGCAGAGCGGCGGCGGCGGGCGAGGGCGCGCAGCTCTTGAGCATGTCGGCCGACACGTCGGGCACCACCGACAGGTCGGCATACATCGCGTTGCCGTCACGGTCGGCCGCGATGGTGTTGATCCACGGCATGCCCTGGTTGCCCATGGCTGCGCGCAACTCGGCCACGTTGCGGGCCTGCGCCATCTTCATCCAGGCCTCGGCGGAGCGCACGTTGAGCGTGTTGGCGTCGCGGATGGCGTAGGCCTTCTGCGCGGTCCAGCCCAGGCCGGCGCGCGGCAGCGAGATCACCGGGCCCCAGTCGGTCGAATAGAAGGTGTGCTGCACCGGCGGGGTGCTGCCGCCCGTCGCCGCTGCGGGCAGCGTCACGGTGCGCGCGACCATCTTCCTCGGCCGGCCGTCGACCAGGTACACCGTCGGGTCGGCGGGGTCGAGCTTCAGTTCGTACAGCGTGAAGCGCTTGCCGGTCGAGACGGTGTGGGTCCAGGCCACGTCCTTGTTGAAGCCGATGGCCACCACCGGGCTCAGGCCGCCGGTGGCACCCATCACGTCGAGCTTGCCGGGAATGGTGAGGTGCATCTGCCAGAAGCGGTTGGTGCCGTTCCACGGGAAGTGCGGGTTGCCCAGCAGCAGGCCTTTGCCGTCCGGCGTGGCGTTGCGCCCGAAGGCCCAGCCGTTGGAGCCGAGCTCGCCGCCCTCGGGGTTGGCGTTGAAGCTGTGGCGGCCGATCTCGGCGACCGCTTCCTTCAGCTCGACCGGTGCGGCGCCGGTCTTCGCACCGGGCGCGGGCGGCACCGCGGCTAGCACGGCGCCGGCCAGCGCGCCGAGGCCGCCCTGGATCATCGACATCTCGGTGGCGCGCGACAGGTCGGAGGCCGTCATCGGGCGCACCCAGGGCTTGCCGCGGCAGGCTTCGGGCAGGCCGTTCGGTCCGGCATCCTGCAGGTAGCGGTTGTAGCCCGCGACGTAGCCGCGCAGCGCGGCCTGCACGTCGGGGCTGGTGGTGGCGCCTGCGCGTGCCAGCGCGGCGTCGTCCATGTGGTAGCGGATGAACAGGTCGATCTGCGCGTTCGGCGCGCGGCCCAGGCCCAGGTCTCCGGTGTTCTGCGCGCCCAGGAACTGCGAGCGCTCGCCGCGCAGCGTGAGCAGGTGCTCGGCCGTCTGACAGACGTTGTCCTGCGCGTGCGCATAGGCGCTGCCGTACGCCAGGCCTTCGTAGTCGGGCGCGGTGACGTGCGCGATGCCGAAGGTGGTGCGCTCGATGGTCACGCTGCGCGCGCCGGGCGGCGGCGTGCTCGCGCAGGCGGCGAGCAGGGCGGCCAGGCCCAGGGAAAGGGCCGTGAGCGGAAACCGCGAAGGCGTGGCGTTCTTCGATGTCATGCGGGCGTCTCTCTTCTTGGAATGGAACAAGGAAGCCGATTAAAGGACGTGCCTTCGCCGCGCGTTGTCACCAGCGCGGCACGCCGCGCCGTGTTCAGCCGAACCGCATGGCCTTGGGGCGGGCCTGCAGCCGGTCGATGTAGGCGTCGATCTTCGGGCGGTTGGTGCGGCCGCCGAATGCGCGGTGCCAGATGAACATCGAGCCGATCATCACGTCGGCCGCCGTGAACTGCGCGCCGAACAGGTAGGGGCCGTAGCGCAGCTCGCGCTCGACCGCATCCTTGGCCGCCTCGAAATGGGTCCAGCCGCGCGCGCTGTTGTTGCTGCGGATCTTCAGGATGGCGTCGCCCATCGAGGGCTCCAATTGCGCGGTCGAATAGACCATCAGCGACAGGTAGCGGCCCCGCTCGGGCGAGCCGAGCGGCGGCGCGAGCCGCTTCTCGGGAAACTTCTCGGCCACGTACAGGCAGATGGCGGCGTTCTCGAAGACGCGCGCCTGGCCGTCGACCAGCGCCGGCAGCTTGCCCGCCGGGTTGATCTTCAGGAACTCGGGCGTCTTGTGGGCCTTGTCCTTGATGAGGGTGGTCACGATCTCGTAGTCGACGCCGGCTTCGTCGAGCATCCACTTGGCGACGTGGGAGCGACTGTGCGGGTCGAAATACAGCTTCATGGTCATGGGCGTGTCTCCTGCGGTCTTCTTGCGGTCTTCTTGAGATTGGCGGTCGATCGGTCAGAACTTCGGGATGCGCAGCGTCTTGCTGATCATGAGCGTGCCCGAGAGCGCGAACAGCAGCGCCAGCGGATGCAATTGCCACGGCCCCACGATCCAGGCGCCGCCCCACAGGTCGGCGCCGATGCGGCCCTGCCAGGCGGCATACGCCAGCACGCCCACCAGCACCACGCTGGTCGGGATGGGCGTGCCCTCGAAATACTTCACCTTGTCGGAGCCGGCCGAAAGCGCCTCGGCCGTCACGTTGAAGCGCGCGAGCCGGCTCACGCCGCAGCAGACGAAATAGACCAGGATGACGCAGTCCCAGCCGCCGTTCAGGCCGGCCGCGAAGCCGAGCGCGGCGGGTGCCACGCCGAAGGAGATCACGTCGGCCAGCGAGTCGAGTTCGCGCCCGAGGGCGGACTGCGTCTGGCGCCAGCGCGCGATGCGGCCGTCGAGCACGTCGAAGACGAAGGCGGTAGGGGCGAGCGCGGCCGCCCACAGGAACTGCGCGAGCGACTGGCTCGCCATGAATGCCATCGCCAGGAACACGGCGCCCACGCCACTGGCCGCGTTGCCGAGCGTGAACGCGTCGGCAAGATGGAACTCCCGGATCATCGAAAAATGCTTGCGGGCCGGCACGGGGGAAGGGGTGGTCATGAAAGGGAAGAAAAGGAGCTGGCGGGCGGCCAATGGACCGCACCATAACCGAAGCGGCGAGCGTAGCCTGTAGTCGCGATCCGACGCACGGGCGCCGCCTGTCGGACGGATTTCAGGGGGCGGTCAGGCGACGCCGTGGCGGGTCTCGACGATCCGCGCAAAACGCCCGAGCAGGCTGGCGGCGGCATCGGTGTCGACCACGCGCTCGCGCATCGCGACCGGGTCGGCGCCCTTGGACGCCAGTTCGCCGGCCAGCATCTCGATGTAGCCGCGCATGGCGTCGGCATCGAACTCCGGGTGGAACTGCACGCCCCATGCATGCCTGCCGACGCGGAAGGCATGAATCGGCTCGTGCTCGTTGCCGGCCAGCCGCACGGCGCCTTCGGGCAGGCGCAGCGCGCTCTGCCAGTGCACCGCGTGGGCCGGGAACCGGGCGGGCAGGCCGTTCAGCAGCGGATCGGCGGCTGCTGCTGCTTCGTCGAGGCTGACGGTGACGGTACCGACCTCCGCGCCGTGCGGATGGTCGCCGGCCTCGCCGCCGAGCGCGTGCGCGAGCAGCTGGTGGCCGTAGCAGATGCCCAGCACCGGCGTGTCGAGTGCCACGACCTGCGCGAGCCAGGCGGCGGTGGCCTCGCTCCAGGGCTCGCGGTGCGACACCATCGCATGCGAGCCGGTGACGACCACCCCCGACACGAGGGCCGGGTCGGGCAGGGCGTCGCCGCGGCGCGGATCGACCACCAGCAGGGGCAGCGCCTGCACCCCGAGCCCGTCGGCGATCCAGTGCTCGAAGTCGCCCTGCCGCGCGCGCAGCGCTTCGAAGGTGCTTCCGAGCTTGACGATGACGAGGGGATGCGGTCGTTGAGTGTCCATGCCGCGATCATGCCGCAGGTGCACAACGGGCCCGCAGCGGCTACAGTGGGTGACCCGGGGCTGTTCCCGGGGTTCCGACCTGACTGCGATTCCGCCGAGAACCAATCGATGCGCACCCTGGCTGCTTCCCTCGCGATCTTCGCCGCGGCGCTTGGCGCGCAGGCGGCGGAGGTGGTGCGCTGCACGGATGCCAGCGGGGCCATCTCGTACACGAACGTCGCCTGCCCGCCGGGCAGCAAGCAGTCGCGGCAGGTGTCCATCCTCGAATCGCCGCCGACCGATCCGGCGCGCCGCGACTATTCCGCACCGCAGCAAAGCTCCGCGCCACCTGTCGTGCCGCCCAGCCAGGTGGCGGGCAATCCGCCCTCGGGGCCGGCCATCATTCCGCGCTATCCGGCCGAGACGCAACCGCAGGCCGCGGCCGATCCGCCGGGCGTCGTCATCCTGAGCCCCGATCCGTACTACGACGGCGTGCGGCCCATCCGCAGACCACGGCCGCCGCATGCGCAAGACCCCGGCCCGCCGCCCGGGCAGCGCCCTTGCCAGAACCTGGCGGGCATCAAGCGCTACAACTGCTGAAGAAGGCCGGATGAGTGGTGCAGAGGAGACCGGGGCCGGCAGCCCCGCGTGGACCGTCTATTGCGACGGCAGCGCCATGCCCAATCCGGGGCGCATGGGCATCGGCGCGGTCATCACCGCGCCGGACGGCAGCCGGCACACGCTGTCGCAGGCCACGCACACCACCGGCTGCAACAACGAAGCCGAACTGCTCGCATTGACGCTCGCGCTGCACGACCTGCGCGAGCGCGGCGCGAAGGCGGTTCGGGCCTACAGCGACAACAGCATCCTCGTGGAGCAGCTCGGAGCGACCGGCGGCCAGGCCGTCGCGCCGATCGTGCGGCTGGCCGGCCTGTTCGACGAAGCCCGAGCCCTGCTCGGCAGCTTCGACGACGTGCGCGTGCACTGGATTCCACGCCACCGCAACGGCGAGGCCGACGCGCTGGCACGTGCCGCGCTGGGCTTTCCGCCCAAGCCGCCCGCGCGGCGGACCAGGAAGCGCCGATAGGCGCCGGCAGGGGCAGGCTCCCGGGAGCCCCTATCATCACGCGCCATGACAGAAGCCACTTCCCGCCCACCTCTTCCCGACCACCTCTCCATCGACCCGCGCAGCCCGCACCATGTGGCCGCCGCGTTCGAGCACGACATCGGCATCCGCTTCAACGGCAAGGACCGCCTCGACGTCGAGGAATACTGCATCAGCGAAGGCTGGATCAAGGTGCCCGCAGGCAAGACGCTCGACCGCAAGGGCAAGCCGCTGCTGCTCAAGCTCAAGGGCACCGTCGAGGCCTACTACAAGTAAGCCCACGTCTCCATCAACGCCACTGCAGCAGCAGCGACCAGGGCTGGCGGCTCATGTGGCGATCGACGCACCCGGGCACGCCCGGCGTGCATCCCTCGGGCAGGTAGCTCGGGTCCAGCCAGCGCGTGCCGGGCGCGAAGTCGAGCCGGCGCCGCGTGACCGACTGCAGCACGTTGCCGCCCACCGTGTCGAAGCCAGTGGCATCCACGGCCACCACCACGTCGCAATGCATGGGCAGCGGCTCGCCGCCGGTGTCCCGGGCGGCCAGCACTTCCCCGATCTTGTCGAAGGTGTCGAGCCCGGCGCCCGCGCCGCGCGCCTGGCAGACCAGGTCGCCGACGCGCGGCGGCGTGCGCGTGAGGTCGCAGGCGCGCAGGGCATAGCGCGGATTCCGGCCCGCTGCCTCGTCGATGCCGGCTTGCCACGCGGCCCCCGCGTAATCGGCATGCGCCTCGGAAAACACGAACTCGTCGTCCGCCAGCCCGGCCTGTCGCGCCAGCCAGCTGACGAAGGCGGCGGACCACGGCGTGTCGATCACCGCGACCCGCGCGAGCGCGGCCTGCACGGCGCGCAGTTCCACCGAATCCAGCCCCTCGTCGGGACCGACGCCCATGCCTTGCAGACGCCCGGCCGTCGCCTCGTTGAGTGCCTGCATCAGCAGATGACGGTCGGCGGGGCGCAGGGCGCCGAAGCGCACCTGCGAGGGCAGGCGCGGGTCGACGGCCTGCCAGTAGCCCAGCACCCGTTGCCATGGCGCCAGGCCCGGGACCGTGCGACGCGTGTCTTCGGCCTCGGAGTCGCCGGCTTCGGTCATGCGGCCTTCGGCATCCATCGCCTGGCCGCCGAAGGCTTCGTGCTCCTGCACGGCGAAGCTCGCCATGGCGAGTGCGCGCGAAGGCGAGGGGACTTGCGTGGCCGTATCGAGGCAGCTCGATGCTGCGAGTGCCGTGACGGGCGCGAAGGCGAGCCACAGCGTGCCGAGCAGCGCGGCAACAGTCGGTAGCGGAATGGAGGAAGGCAAGGGTCGCGGCATGTGGTCGCGCAGCATAGCCCGATGGCCGTGCGCGGACCGGGCCGGCGTCACGGTCCGTTCATCGCGGTCGCTCAGGCCAGGATCACCCGCTCGCAGGCCTTGCGCAGCCCCGAAAGCCCCGGCAGCTCGCGCGCCTTCGCGTCGGTGACCACGACGTCGATGTCCGCCGTGCGCGAATAGGTCACGCGGCTGGCCTGGCCGATCTTCGCGTGGTCGGCCAGCAGCACCAGCTGCTGCGCCTGCTCGGCCATGGCGCGTGCCACCGTGGCCTCGTGGTGCTCGAAGCTCATGGCGCCGTGCTTGGCGTGCAGCCCCACCGGCGACAGCAGCGCGACGTCGGCACGGTAGCGGTGGATGGCCTCGACCGTGGTGTCGCCGAAGGTGGCCTGGGTCTTCACGTCTATCTCGCCGCCCAGCAGGATGGTCTGGTTGCCCGTGAGCCGGCCTTCGCCCGCGCCCGCGAGCTTGAGCGCGATGCTCACCGAGTTGGTGATGACCGTCATGCCGCTCAGCGTGGCGAGTTCCTCCGCGCAGATCGACATGGTGCTGCCCGCGTCCATGAAGATGGTCTGCCCCGGCTGGAGCAGGGCGACCGCCGCCTTGGCGATGGCGCGCTTCTCGCGCTGCCGCGCCACCAGCCGCACCGCGAGCGGCGGTTCGGGCTCCGCCCGGATCGAGATGGCGCCGCCGTGCACGCGGCGCAGCTCGCCCAGCCCCTCGAGTTCGAGCAGGTCGCGGCGCACCGTTTCGCGCGACACCGCGAGGTCCTGCACGATGCGCTCCACGCTCAGACGGGAGAAAGTGGCCAGCAGGCTGCGGATGCGCAGGAATCGTTCTTCTTGGAGCATTGGATGCGGCGTATGAAAAATGAAAAGGGCGGCGTCAGTTCGACGGCCGCCCCGGTCTGCATGTGTGTCGGGCAGGCACGGGAAGTCCGCGCCATTTTGCCGTTGCTCGTGCCGCCGGCCAGCGCCCCGATGCGGGCGCCGGCGCGGCCGCCGTGCGCTCAGAGGTCGGCGAGGCCCATGGCCGGATCGCTCACCGAGTGCCTGCCGGTCTCGACACGGCCGGCAAAGCGGCGGTAGAAGGCCGGGTCGGCATCGCAGGTGACCGCGAAGTCGTACCACTGGCCGCTGCTGGCCAGCACCCACGCCTGCTCGGCCTTGGCGCCGCCGGCCACGGTGGCAGTCCACGGGCCGTCGTCGCGGTAGGCCTTGGCGCGCACCGTGAACTTGCAGTTGCCGCCGCCGCCGTTGAGCATTTCCACCGAGACGTTGCCGTTGGTCACGTCGTAGCACACGCGCACCTCGGGGTTGGGCACGCCGCCGGCGCGAAGCCTGTTGAGGTCGCCCTTGAAGTGGCGGTGGAAGCCGTTCGGGCCGAGCACCCACAGGTCGTAGAAGCCGCTGTTGTCGGCAGCGGGGTTCCAGGTGTCGTCGAGCTGCTTGCCGGGCTCGACCATGTAGCGGCGCGGCAGGCGGTCGAGGTTGAGCTTGTCGTAGACGTGGAACACGGCCGCGGCCTTGCCGCTGTTCTTGAAGATCAGCCGCATCTGGCCGTTGATGGCGTCGGCGCGTCCGCTCACGTGCAGTTCGTAGGGCAGGGCGCGCGAGGGGCGGGTGCCGGTGGCCTGGCGCGGCAGTTGGGGGTCGAGCGGCAGTGCCACCTGCGCCAGCGCCTGCTGGTCTGCGCGCAGCTTGTCGGCGTCGGTCCGGGTGGTGCGTCCGGTCAGCGTGGGCAGTGCCTCGTTGTTGGGCGTGGCGAAGTTGAACGCGCTCGTGAGGTCGCCGCACACCGCGCGGCGGAACGGCGAGATGTTGGTCTCCTTCACCCCGAAGCGTGCTTCGATGAAGCGCAGCACCGATGTGTGGTCGAAGGCCTGCGAGTTGACCCAGCCGCCGCGGCTCCACGGCGAGATGACGTACATCGGCACGCGCACGCCGGGGCCGTACACGCGGCCGTCGGGTGCGGGCTGGCTGGTGGTGCCCGGCGGCTTCGGGTGCGTGAAGCGTTCCACGGCGAGGTCGGCATCGGGCAGCGTGGTCTTGCCGGCCATCGTGCCGTCGGGGTTGAGCGAGGGCGCGGCCGGCGAGGGGTAGTGGTCGAAGTAGCCGTCGTTCTCGTCGAAGTTGATGAGCAGCGCGGTCTTGCTCCACACGTCCGGCATGGCGGTGAGGGCGTCCAGCACTTCCTGGATGTACCAGCCGCCCTGCACCGGGCTCGACGGTCCGGGGTGTTCCGAATAGGTGGCGGGCGCGACGATCCACGACACCTGCGGCAGCTTGCCGTTCTTGATGTCCTGGCGGAACTGCTCGAGGAAGCCGCCATCGGGCATGGTGTTGGCGATGCCCTTGTACAGCGGATTGCCTGCATCGTCGCTGGCCGGGTCGTAGGCGGGCGACACGGCACCGTTGCTCACCGGCTTGCCGGAAGCCTCGTTGGCCTTGCGGTACTGCTTGAAGCCGGCCAGCGGGTTGTCGGTGAAGTTGTCGGGCATGTTCTGGTAGATGAACCAGCTGACCTTGGCTTCCTGCAGCCGCTCAGGATAGGTCTTCCATTCGTAGCCTTCTGTCGAGGCACCGATGTCGTCCCACTCATTGACGACCGAGGCAACGCCCGCCACGCCGGTGCCGACCTGGCCCGAGGGGCCGTTGGTGCCGGTCCAGTGGAACATGCGGTTCGAGTTGGTGCCGGTGTGCATGCTGCAGTGGTAGCCGTCGCACAGCGTGAAGGCGTTGGCCAGCGCGTACTGGAAGGTGACTTCGGCTTCCTTGAAGTAGCCCATCGACGGGTTGTTCTTGTAGCGCGGCCACTGGTAGGCGCGCCCGCCGTCCCAGGCGTTCTGGCCATCGTTCCAGGAGTGCGGCGTGCCGCTCACGCGCTGCGCGTTGCCTTTGCGGCTGTCGAGATGGTAGGGGAGGATGACCTTGCCGGTGGCATCGCTTTGCTGCCACACGTTCAGGCCCTTGGGCAGCGGAATGGTGAAGCGGTCACCGAAGCCGCGCACGCCCATCAGCGTGCCGAAGTACTGGTCGAACGAACGGTTCTCCTGCATCAGGATGACGATGTGCTCGACGTCCTTGATGGTGCCGGTCGCGTTGTTGGCCGGAATGGCGAGTGCGCGGCGGATGCTTGGCGGAAACGCGCTGAGCGCGAGGGCGGCCGCGCCCGTGGTGGCGGTACCGGTGAGGAATTTGCGACGGGAGTTCGTCATGGGCTTGTTGTTCTGGTTGGACATGGGGTGTGGCTCGGCTCAGGGTGCGCAGCTCTTCACGGGAGCGGCGCCGGTGTCGGGTTGCGTCGGCGTGGTGGGCGTGGTCGGGGTCGTCGGCGTGCCGCCGACGAAGCCGCCGCCACCACCGCTTCCGCCGCAGGCGGAGAGGGCAGAGGCAAGGATGAGCGCGGACGCGAGGCGCGCGCTGGAGAGAGCTTGGATTCGCATGGGAGGGGTCCTCTTGTTTCGTTATGGCCTCGGGGGCTCTTGGGCTGGGGGTGATCGGGGGTGATTGGGGTTACGGGAGCGTCGACAGCGGCTGGCCCGACTTGAAGATGCTGTTGAGCTCGTCGCTCGTGAGCGCGCGGTTCCAGATCGCGAAGTCGTTGAAGTCCATGGCGCCGCGCGGCGAGGAGGTTTCGCGCTGGTAGTAGAGGCCGGTGCCGTCCTCGTTCAGGCCCAGGCCGTTGCCCAGGCCGCCGAGCTTGTCGACCAGTGCGGTCGTGATGGCGGTGCTGTTCGTCTGCATGGTCCTGGCCGGATCCAGCACGTAGCCCCGCATCGTGAGCGCGGTCTTGTCGATCACCACCGCCACGTAGGCCCACTGGCCGGCGCTCAGGCTGTAGCCGTTGCTGTCGGCGCGGGCGCTGCCCGTGCCCACGTTGAAGCGGATCTCGCAGCTGCCGAACAGGCCGATGGCCAGGCCTGCGTTGCCGCCGGTGGTGTAGTTCTTGTTGCCGATCACCGTGCCGCCGTTGCTCACCCCCTGGCTGCAGGTGTTGTCGGTGCGCATCCAGAAGCCGATGGTGAAGGCGGTGACTGCCGGGTTAGTGGTGACGTCGTTGTTCTGCACCAGGCGATAGCCGGCCGTGCCGCCGGCGTTCTTCACGGTGCTGTCCACGCGCAGCGCCTTGGCCTTGTTGGGTGCCACGAAGCCGTCGTCGACCAGCGAGCCGCCGTTGGCGTCGGCTGCCCAGGGGCCGAGCGTGGATGCGTTCTTCGCGTCGACGGCAGGCAGCGCGTCGAGCGGGTAGTAGTTGACGAGTCCGTTCGCCAGCGTCGGCGCGAGCGTTACCGGAGCCTCGGGCTTGACGTAGGCGATCTGCGCGAACAGCGCCACGCTGGCCTCGCCGCTGACGAGCGTGTACTGGTAGCCGTAGACCCCGTCGCTGTCGGCCACGATGGGATCGGTGTAGGTGGTGGTGCCGGCCGGCAGCGTGGTCACCAGCTTGCCGTCGCGCAGCACCTGCACCGGTGCAGTGGTGGTGCCTGCGAGCGTCCACGACAGCACGATGCTGCGCTTGTCTGCTCCCGTCTTTGCGGACAGCCCGCGCAGCGACGTGGAGGCCTGCAGCGCCTGGCCGTTGAAGCGGTAGTCGGCAGCGGCGGGCAGCGCGCCTAGATGGCGCAGCACGGTCGGCGCGATGTCGGTGGCCGCGGCGAGCGAGAGCAGGGCGGCGTCGGTGGGAGCCGCGGTGCCGACGCCGGGTTGCGCCGCAAGCGTCCTGTTGCTCGCGATGAAGATGGTCTTGCCGTCGTTGTCCTGCAGGCCGGAGGCGCTGCCGAAGGCATCGAGGCCGTGGCCGGTCGTGAGGATCACGAGCCAGTCTTCCTTCGGATCGTTGGCGGTGCGCTGAGCGATGCGCGCGAGCAGCTGGCCCACGCCCGCGGCGGTGTCGGCGATCGCGCGCTGGTAGGCGTCGCTCTTGAGCCCGTTGCCCGCCGCAGCGGCCGGTGCTCCGTACTGCGCCACCAGCAGGTCGTAGCCCGTGTCGATGAGCTGCGCGGTGCGGTCGGTGACGCAGACATCGGCGCCCGCGCAGTCGACGGCGCTGTCCACGGTGCCGGTTTCGTTCGCGAGCAGCAGAGGGTAGAGCGCGCCCGAGGTGACGGATGCCGTCTTGTAGCCGGCCGCCTTGTTGTTCTGCCTGGCGAGAGCGAAGACCGAGGGTGCGAGCTTGACATCGATGCGCTGGTCGGCCGTGTCCCAGCGGACGCCGTGGCGCTGTGCCCATGTGCCGGTCAGGAGCGTGGCCCAGCCAGGGCCGTCGGTGGTGCGTTGTTCGCTGGGCGTTCCGTTGGCGCCGCCGGTCCAGGCCGGCGAGAGGCGCAGCGACTGCAGGGCCGGCACCTTGTTCTGTGCCATCGCATCGCGAAGCGCCGCATGCGTGAGGCCGTCGATCTCGACCACGAGGGCCTTGGGCCCGCTCTTGCCCTGGTTGGTGGTCGGTGCGGGGTTGCTGCCCCCGCCGCCGGGCGACGGCGAGCCCACGGGCGTGAAGCCGATGCCGCCGCCACTACCCCCACCGCCGCAGGCGGCGAGAAGCAGCAGCGCGCAGATGTTTCCTGCCGCCCACACGCCGCGCGTGTTCGTTCCTCTGGTCATGTTTCCCTCGAAGTCTTGAGATGCGCGCCCCTCGGCCATGCGAGGGGCCGTGGGCATTCATCTGCGTTTTTGCAGATCGGTGCATTTGCAACAAAACGCACAAATGCTCTTAATGCCTCAGATATTGCGGTTCGCGGGTGACAACGGTTTGACAGGACCGTGAAGGTTGATGACCAATAAAAACGGGGCCCGAAGGCCCCGTACGAGAGAAACGCAGATGAAGGTGAAGAGAGCTAACGCGCAGGCTCAGTGGATATGCGCCTCGTACTTCTGGCCGATCGCGACGAGATTCGTCCAGAAGCCCTGCGGCTTGCCGCCAGCCAGCGTTTCGATGAGCACGTCGACATGCGCGTGCCAGCCGCTCGCCACGCTGAGCATGCCCTTGCGGTTGGCCAGACGGCTGTGCGTGAGCACGAGCCGCGTGGTGTCGCCTTGCGGCTCGAGTTCGAAGGTGACTTCCGACGGCGTCGCGCCGCCCTCGTTCCAGCTGATTGCCAACAGCCTGGGCGGCTCCACCCGCAGGAGCCGCGACTTCTGCAGGATCGGCTCGCGGCAGTCGGCAAAGCGATCGGGCGCCACTTCACCGGTGAGGCCGGTGTGGTCGAAGCGCAGTTCGAAGAGTTCGCCCGGCGCTCGCGGCAGCGCGCCGCCGGCCAGCCAGGTGGCGCGCTTGTCGGAGTCGGCGAGATAGGCCCATACGCGCTCGATGGGCGCCGGGAGGACGCGTTCCATGCGCAGGGTGGTGGAGTCGACCTGGGTGCCCAGGCTTTGCTTGGTCGTCATTTGCGGATGCTCCTTGGGTTGGATGGGGAGAAGACGTCGTGGCGGAAAAGAAAAAAACTGGAAAGCTCATTTGCGAGGCTGCGAATCGCGCCGCAGCTCCTGCTCCAGCGCATCGAGGCGATTGCTCCAGAAGCCCTCGTAGTAGCGCAGCCACATGTTCGCCATGGCCAGCGCCGCGGGTTCCAGCCGGCAGACGTGTGCGCGGCCCTGCACGGTGCGCGAAACCAGCCCCGCGCGCTCCAGCGTCTTCACGTGCTTGGACGCCCCCGCGAAAGACATGTGGAAAGGCGCGCCGAGTTCGCCCACGCTGCATTCGCCGTGGGACAGGAGCTGCAGCATCGTGCGGCGCGTGCTGTCGGCTAGGGCGTGGAACACGGCGTCGAGCCGTTCGTCTGCGAGTTCTAGTTCAACCATGAGGTTGAATATAGATGCGTTCCGGGTAATATTCAACTATTCGGTTTAATAACCCTGCCCGTTACACCGGATACACCCGGGACGGGAAGCGCCGGCATGAGGCTGGCCCGGGGCAAGGGGCGCTCCTAGGATTCGTTCCGTTCCATCCACTCGCAGAAAGAAAGAGAAAACGAAATGACATCTCCCGTCCAGCGCCGCACCCTGTTGCTTGCCGCCTCCGTCCTGCCGCTTGCCGGCGCCTGCACAGCGTGGTCCGGCACGGGCTCCCAGTCTTCCGCCGAAGCGCAGCTCGCCGAGCTGGAGCGCACGTCGGGCAGCCGCCTGGGCGTGGTCGGCTTCAACACCGGCAGCGGCGCGCGCGTGCAGCACAGGCCGCACGAGCGCTTTCCGCTGTGCAGCACCTTCAAGCTGATGCTGGCGGCCGCGGTGCTCGAGCGCAGCACCAAGGATGGCAGCCTGCTGTCGCGCAACCTGAGCTACGGCAAGAGCGACCTGATCGACCATTCGCCGATCACCGAGAAGCATGTCGCCACCGGCATGACGGTGGCCGCCATGTGCGCAGCGACCATCCAGTACAGCGACAACGCCGCGGCCAACCTGCTGCTGAAGGAACTGGGCGGCCCCGCTGCCGTCACGGCCTTCGCGCGCGGCATCGGCGACCAGGTCTTCCGGCTCGACCGCATGGAGCCCGAGCTGAACACCAGCATCCCCGGCGACCCGCGCGACACCACCACGCCCGCCGCCATGTCCGACAGCCTGCAGCGGCTCGTGCTTGGCGACGCACTGGGCGCGGCACAACGCGACCAGCTCAAGACCTGGCTGCTGGGCAACACCACCAACACCGATCGTTTCCTGTCGGGCGTGCCGGCGGGATGGAAGGTGGGCGACAAGACCGGAGCGGGCTCGTACGGCACCACGAACGACGTCGGCGTGCTGTGGCCGCCCGCCGGTGCGCCGATCGTGCTGTCGGTGTACCTGACCTTTCCCCGCAAGGATGCGAAGGGGCGCAACGACGTCGTTGCATCGGCGACGCGGATCGCGGCAACCGCGCTGGCCGCCTGACGACCGGCCCGGCGGCGCGGCGGCCGTTCAGCGCAGGCCGAACAACCCGGCTGCGTTGCCCCAGGCGATGCACCGCGCCACGTCGTCGGGCAGGTCGCCGAGCCAGGTCCGGTAGCCACGCATCGTCTCGTCGTAGGCGCTCCAGCGCTGGTTGACCCAGGTGTCGGAGCCGACCATGAAGCGCTCCGGGTACTTGAGGATCAGCGCGCGCCATTCGGGGCACAGCCTGCCGCCTTCGCAGGTGAGCCCCGGCCGGTAGGAGAGTTCGCCCATCAGCAGCGGATATCGCTCCAGCAGCGCCTGCACCCGTTCCACCGGCGTGCCGCCGATGCCCGTGTGGGCCCAGATGAGGCGCAACGACTGTCCCTTCGACGGCGCATTCGCCATCAGCAGGTCGACCGCCACGTCGTCGACGTGCGCGAGCACCGCCAGCTTCTCCTTTTCCGCCAGCACGATCAGCTTCTTGGCCACCGGGCCGTTGGCATTGGCGCTGTCGTACAGGTGGAATTCGCCGAGTCCGCGATAGGGGCCGCTCGCGGTGCCGCGAGCGAGCTCGGTCTGCACCATCTGGTAGATGGTTTCGTCGCGGAACCAGTTGGTGTAGTCGTCGCGGTTGCGGTAGAGGCGCACGAAGGGCACGACCGTCACGCCGGCGGCGCGAGTCTCACGCGCAGCGGCCAGCGTCTGCGTGCCTGCGTTGGGGCGCGAGTTCGCGATGATCGCCTTGACGTTGTTGCGCTGCATGCGCGCGAGCGCCTCGGTGGGCGGGAAGGGGCCGGTGTTGCCGTCCCAGGCTTCCTGGTTGTAGTGCAGGTGCGTGTCGAAGAGCGGGCCCGTGTAGTCGCCCTGCGTCCCCTGGGCGAACGCCGTGCCGGCGGCCAGAAGCACGGCAATGGCAGGTGCGATGGCTCTCATGCATACCCCTCGTGATGGAAGGAGCCGGATTATCCGGCCGGCCATGAAGCCTTCGGCGCTAGAGCCTTTTCCAGATGAGGCCATCGGCGGAGCGATAGGTGCCGCCGCTGGCGCAGCAGCCGCCGGCACCGAAGGCGCGTCGACCGAGCCTCGCCGTGACCTGTCCCGCATCGAAGCTCAGCGACTGGCGCTCGCACGAGGTCGGGAACGGATAGGGCTCCGGGGCCAGCACGCTCTTCCATTCGAGCCGGCCCTGTGCGGTCTGCCGAACGCTCAGGACTTCGCAATCGTGGACGACCAGATGCACCGTCTGGCCCGCCAGCGTGCCCTGGAACACCTGCTCGGGAGGTGCGGTGCGGATGGCGATTTCTTCCGCACTGGGTTGCGTGGATTGCGTCGAGGCGGAAGACCCGATGCGGTCGCAGCCGGAGAGAAGGCCGGCCATGCCCGCGATGGTCAGGAACATGGCGCCGGCCGGGCGGGCGATGCGTTGGATGATGCTGTGCGAGGTCATGCTGGGCCGCCAGACTACCAGCAAGCATGCATGCGCGGCCCCGGCTCGGCCGCGCGCTCCTCAGGTGCCGCCGTCTGCGCGTGGGCATTGTGGTGCTGGCGTTCAGGGACGGCAGGAAGGAAGCCTGACCGGCCACTGCCTCCCGTGCGCGACGTGGCCTGATAAGACAGGCCTATCACACGGTCGAATCAAACGATTGGCACCCGGAGCTCCATCCGGGAAACATGCGTTCCAGGCAGCGGCACTGCTGTCGAACAAGGCACGTCATCCGGCGCGCCATTCAAACCAGGAACCAAAGACATGGCCAAGATTGTTTGTGTGCTCTACGACGACCCCGTCACCGGCTACCCCAGGACCTATGCCCGCGACGACCTGCCGCACCTGGAGCGCTACCCCGACGGGCAGACGCTGCCCACGCCGCGGCGCATCGACTTCCAGCCGGGCACGCTGCTGGGCAGCGTCTCGGGCGAGCTGGGCCTGCGCAAGTACCTCGAATCGAACGGCCACGAGCTCGTGGTCACCTCCAGCAAGGACGGCGCCGACAGCGTGCTCGATCGCGAGCTGCACGACGCCGAGATCGTGATCTCGCAACCCTTCTGGCCCGCCTACATGACGGCCGAACGCATCGCGAAGGCGCCGAAGCTCGGGATGATCGTGACCGCCGGCATCGGCTCCGACCACACCGACCTGCAGGCCGCGATGGACCGCGGCATCACGGTGGCCGAGGTCACCTACTGCAACAGCAACAGCGTGGCCGAGCACGTCGTGATGATGACGCTGGGCCTGGTGCGCAACTACATCCCCTCGTACAACTGGGTGGTGAAGGGTGGCTGGAACATCGCCGACTGCGTGGCCCGCTCCTACGACCTCGAGGGCATGCAGGTGGGCACCGTGGCGGCGGGTCGCATCGGGCTGCGCGTGTTGCGCCTGCTCAAGCCCTTCGACGTGAAGCTGCACTACCTCGACCGCCATCGCCTGCCCGAGTCGGTGGAGAAGGAACTCAACCTGACCCACCACACCAGCCTGGAGAGCCTGGCGAAGGTGTGCGACGTGGTGACGCTGAACTGCCCGCTGCATCCCGAGACGGAGCACATGATCAACGCCGAGACGCTGAAGAAGTTCAAGCGCGGCGCCTATCTGATCAACACCGCGCGCGGCAAGCTGTGCGACCGCGACGCGATCGCCGCGGCGCTGGAAAGCGGCCAGCTCGCGGGCTATGCGGGCGACGTGTGGTTCCCGCAGCCCGCGCCGGCCGACCATCCGTGGCGCACGATGCCGAACCACGGCATGACGCCGCACATCTCGGGCACCAGCCTGTCGGCGCAGGCCCGCTACGCGGCGGGCACGCGCGAGATCCTGGAGTGCTATTTCGAGAACCGGCCTATCCGCAACGAATACCTGATCGTGCAGGGCGGCAAGCTGGCCGGCGTGGGAGCGCATTCGTACAGCGCGGGCAACGCGACCAAGGGCTCGGAAGAGGCCGCGCGCTTCGCGAAGAAGTAGGCAGGAAAGGACGCCCGCGTGCCTCTTTTCTCCTCTGCGAGCACGGCGAAGGCCGCGGGCGTGTCGCGGCGCGGCCGGGTCGCCGGCATCCTGCTGGCCGGCCTGGGCGCGTTCGCGGCGCTGGCCACCGTGGGCGCGCTGGCCGCGGCCACGGGCCATGCGTGGGTGCTCGGCTCCTTCGGCGCATCGTGCGTGCTGCTGTTCGGCTTTCCGGATGCGGCGTTCTCGAGGCCGAGGAGCGTCATCGGCGGGCACCTGCTGTCGTCGACGATCGGCCTGCTCTTCCTCCACTGGCTGGGGCCGGGTTGGATGGCGATGGCTGCGGCGGGGGCTTGCGCAGCCATGCTCATGATGGCGACCGACACGGTGCATCCGCCTGCCGGCAGCAACCCCGTCATTGTCTTCCTGTCGCAGCCGGGGTGGGACTTCCTGGTGCTGCCGACGCTGGCCGGCGCATGCCTGTTGGTCGTGATCGGCAGGCTGTACGGCAGGGCCGTGCGGAGGTGAGCGTTCAGGGCTGAGGCAGGAAACCGTCCACCCAGCCCTGCAGGTCGAGCTCGCGGAACTGGCGCATCGCCGCATCCAGCAGCGGTGCGCGCGGCAGCTGTCCCGAGAACACCAGTCCGATGTCGCGCTGGAGCTGCGGCACCATCGGCACCGAGAAGAGCTGCTGCGCCGGCTCCGTCAGGCAAAGCACGCTGTGCGGCAGGATGCTGTAGAGCCCGGCCCGGCGCACGTGGGCCCACAGCGCGGTCATGGAGTCGGTCTCGACCTGCGGCGCGGCCTCCACGCCCGCGGCCGCGAAGGCCGCGTCCATGCCGCGCCGGCACTGCATGTTGGTGGTGAAGAGGCAAAGCGGAAAGCCTGCGGCTTCCGACCACGACATCGATGCGACGCCTTCGAGCATCGACTTCTCGGCCGCGACGAACACATAGCGTTCGCGGAAGACAGGCAGCGTCGCGAAGGCGTCGAGCCGTTCGTCGTCGAGGTAGCTGAGCCCCAGGTCGAGCTCGAAGCCGCCGATCTTGCGCAGGATCTCGGTGGCCGACAGCGTGTAGATCTCGTGCCGCATGCGTGGGTAGCGCTGCAGGCAGCACTGGGTGAGCATCGGCACCAGCGGCAGGGAGGCAGGAATCACGCCCATGCGCAGCGTGCCGACCGGGTCGTCCTCGCTGGCGCGGGCGTCCTGGCGCAGGTTCTCGCAATCCGCCAGCACACGGCGCGCCCATGCGAGCACGCGTTCGCCGTCCTTGGTGAAGCCCTCGAAGCGCCGGCCGCGCTGGACGATGACGACACCCAGCTCCTGCTCGATGCCGCGGATCGCGCCCGAGAGCGCGGGCTGCGACACGTTGCATGCCGCGGCGGCGCGGCCGAAGTGCTTTTCCTGCGCGAGCGCGACGATGTAACTCAGCTGTCGGATGAACATAAGTCGGGCAAGGCTGCCATCACTGTATTCTTATGAATATAACGAAACGAGAATATCCGGATGAGCGCGATATGCGAAAGTGGATCGCGCCTACCGGGTTCCTGCCGCAAGATCCCGCCCATCCGTCAAACGAACACATGGAAGCGACGATGAACACAGATGCCGTTGCAAGCCCCGCACTCCGCGAATCGCCTGTGGATTCATCGTTCCTCGCGGGGAACAGCGTGCTGGAGGTCCTGGGCCTCGTGCCGCGGCCGGGCTCCTTCGCGCTCGAAGCACTCGAAGGGCTGCCGAGGCACGACCTGGGTCCCACGCAGGTGCTGTGCTATTCGGGCCGGCCCGTGGCGCAGGTGGACAGCTATGCCGGCGCGCGTCTCATAGACCTGCTCGATGCCTGCGGGCTCTCGGAGAGGCCGCGCTCGGAGCTCAAGCGCTGCGTGGTGGTCGCGCGCGGCGACGACGGCTACCAGGCCATCTTCAGCTGGAACGAGCTCTACAACAGCACCATCGGCGAGAAGGTGCTGGTGCTCTACGAGAAGAACGGCGAGGCGCTTGATGCGCACCTGGGCACGATCTGCCTGATCTCCGCCGGCGATTCGCGCCTGGGGCCGCGCCACTTGCGGGGGCTGCGGCAGGTGGCGGTGAAGATGCTCTGAGCCGGGCAGGCCCGTTCAGGTCTGCAGGTAGTCGGCGGGTTCGGCCCCGGCCGACGGCTCCGGCTGGTGCTCGCCGAGCATCTCGCGCAGGGTCGACTCGATGGTGCGCGACATCGCATCCAGCGCCAGGTCGTTGGGCTGCGTGCCGAAGGGCTCCTCGATTTCCGCGCCCAATGCTTCCAGCGCGAAGAAGGTGTAGGCGATGAAGGCGACCACCACCGGCGTCATCGGGCCGATGGCATCCACCAGCCCGAAGGGCAGCAGCATGCAATACAGGTAGATGGTGCGGTGGATGATGACGGAGTAGGTGAACGGTATCGGCGTGCTCGCGATGCGCTCGCAACCGCCCAGCGCTTCGGTCAGCCGCCCCAGCGGGAGCTCCATGGCCTGCACCAGCGACGGGTCGAGCCGGCCTTGTTTGCGCTGGTCGCGCATCCATTCGCCCACCATCAGCAGCAGCATCGCCGGCTTGAAGCGCGCGGTGCGCAGGCGGGCGCAGTCCTCGTCGGGCAGCAGGCGGGCCAGGTCGGCCGCCGGATCGGTGCCGCGCAACTGGTGGCGAAGCGCATGGACGAAGGCTATGAGGCGCATCGCGGCCGTGCGGGCTTCGGAAGGGCCTTCCGTGAGGGTCAGTGCCTGCCGGACCAGCGCACGGGTTTCGTTCAGCAGCGTGCCCCACAGCGTGCGGGCCTCCCAGAAGCGTGAATAGCTCGTGCTGTTGCGAAAGCCCAGGAAGATGGCCAGCGTCAGGCCGATGAGGGAGAAGGGCACGAAGTTGAGCGGTACCTTCCACTGGAACAGGCGGCCGTGCAACACCGTCACCAGTACCGCGAAGGCGGTGGTCCACAGGAGCTGGGGTGCGATGTCCGACAGGACGGAGCCGCGCCATACGAAGAGCATGCGCAGCCAGTGGGGGCGGGGTCGGACGATCATCGGTCGGCGATTATCCCCGCGACCGGCAGCGGGGAGCTAAAGCACGAACCAGCCCACCGCCACGTAGTGGCTCGTCGTTCCCGCGAGCACGAACAGGTGCCACGCCCCGTGCGCATGCCTGAAGCCTGACCGGTTGCGATAGAACACCGTGCCCGTCGTGTAGAAGGCTCCGCCGATCAGGAGCCACATCAGGCCCTCCGAGTCGAGCCGCGCGGCCAGCGGCGCGGCGGCCAGCACGACGAGCCAGCCAAGGCCGATGTACAGCGGCAGCGAAGGTTTCTTCGGCATGCCGTTCCTCGCCGGCATCAGCTCGCGCCGGATGCCGAAAAGCGCCACGCCCCAGATCGCCGCCAGCAGCAGGCAGCCCCAGAGACCTTCCATCGTGACCAGCGCGAAGGGCGTGTAGGTGCCCGCGATCAGCAGGTAGATGGCGCAATGGTCGGCGCGCTCCCAAACGCCCTTGAGGCGCCCTCGCGTGCTGTGAAAGAGGGTAGAGGCCGCGTAGAGCGCCACGGCCGAGAGCGAGAACACCAGCGCCCCCGCGATGCGCGCGGGGTCGCCGGTGGGCACGGTCTTCACGAGCAGCAATGCCATGGCCGGCAGCGCGAGCACCAGGCCCAGCAGATGGCTGTATCCGTTGAGCCGTTCGCCTGGGTACATCGCCGTGCTTTGCCTTGCCCGCCGCGGCGCCTCAGCGGCCCGTTTCCTTCAGGTAGGTCTTGCGTGCCGCGAACGCTGTGTTCGCGAAGTCCGAGAACACGCCGTCGATGCCGGCGCGGAAGTAGGCAAGGTACTCGGCCGTCGGGTCTCCCTTGTACACGCCCGCCAGGTATTTCGCCTCGTTGCGGAAGGTGTAGCTGTGCACGAAGAGGCCTGCCTTGTGCGCGTCGGCGATCAGGCTGGTGGGCTTGATGGTGTTCACGTCGGCCAGGCCCTTGCCCGCGACGAAGGGCACGATGGTGTGCGCCATCACCTGCGGCTTCCAGGGGCCGATGCCGTCGGCATAGGTCTTGACCTCGGCCAGGCCGGCGGGCGTGAGCATCTCGCCGAACCACTTCGGGTTGCCGGCCAGCGTCCAGCTGTAGGGGCGGCCGTCGACGAAGGTGTAGACGTCCTTGGTGACGTAGATCATCTCGCCGGTCTGGTAGTTGACGTCGTTGCCGTCCACCAGCTGCACCGCGCGGGCCTTCATGCCGGCCGAGCGCAGGTACTTCAGGCTTTCGGGCTCGAAGCTCTGCACGAAGATCGGCGCGTCCTTGCGGTTGAGGTCGTTGAAGTTCATGACCTTCAGCAGCGCGTCTTCCAGCGGATGGCTGCCCGCCGGGCCGCAGCCGTTGGCGATGGCCTGCGCGTTGTTCCAGATCGGGTTCTTCGTTTCCGGATACACGGTGAGCGTGCGGCCGGTGGCGGCGCTCTTGGCCTTGGCGATGTCGATCAGTTCCTGGAAGCTGATGATCGGCAGCTTGCCGTTGAGGTCGGTGGGGCGCTGGTCCTTGGCGTCGTAGGTGGTGCCGCGGATCCACTGGCGCAGCTCGTCCATCGTGAAGTCGGTGATGGACCAGTCGTTGGTGTGATCCTCGCCGTCGACGATGAGCGACTTGAGCACCGACTTCGGATCGTTGGGGTCGGTCAGGTCGCTCAGGTACTGGGCCGGGCCGTTGGCCTCGATGGGCGGGTACTTCACGTTGACCAGCACGCCGGGCACGGTGCGCTTGCGGCCCGCGACCGTCGCGTTGGTCTGGGCGACGTCGGCGATGTTGGTGTTGTCGCTCAGCCAGGGGTTGTGGCGCGCGACGAGCACGCAGTCCTTGGTGAGGTGCAGGTCGGTCTCGAGCGAATCGGCGCCGGCATCGGCCGCGGCTTCATAAGCAACCTTGGTTTCCTCGGGGTACAGGCCCGGCAGGCCGCGGTGGCCGATGACCAGGGGCACGGAGCCGTCGAGCGTGCCCAGCGGCGTGGGAGCAGGGGGAGCCGGCGTTGGGGCGGGGGCCGGTGCGGGCGGAAGGACCGGAAGCGAGATGCCTCCTCCGTTACCGCCACCGCAGGCGGCTATCACCAGGCTGCCGCCGATGGCTGCGATGGTGGCGAGAACGGGGCGGGGCGCAGGCGCAGGAACGCTCTTTTTCATATGTGGTTTTCAGATGTTGTTGAAAGAGAAACGAAGGCGGCCGGATGCTAGGTTTGCCCCGTGACGGGACAGTGACCAGCCAGGGGCCGCTGCGCCGGAGCGAGCCCGCTCAGGTGCCGCTGCTGCTGCCCACGCGGCCGGTGCGCGCGAACGAGCTCGGAGACTGCCCCACCGAACGGCTGAAGGCGGTGCTGAACGCACTGGCCGATTGATAGCCGATGGCATGCGCGACCTCGCCGAGCGAGAGGCCGTCGTGCCACAGCATGTCCCTGGCAAGCGCCATGCGCCATCGCAGCACGTATTCCATCGGCGGCACGCCGAGGATGCGAGCGAAGTGCGAGGCAAACGCTGCGCGCGACATGCCCACCTTCCTCGCGAGATCCTCGATGGTCCAGCGCCGCGCCACGTCCTCGTGGATGAGCCGCAGCGCCTGCGCCATTCGCGCGTTCGCGAGGCCCGCCAGCAGGCCGGAGATCGGTGCATCGTCCTGCGCCGGATGCCAGCGCAGGGCCTCGATCAGCATGATCTCCACGAGGCGCTGCAGGATGGCGTCGCCGCCGGGCCTGGGCGTCGTGTTCTCCTCGTCGATGGCGCGCGCGATCCAGCTCAGGCGCGCCGCGCCGGCGTCGCTGGCCCTTATGTGGACCACCGCCGGCAGGAGCCCCACGAGCAGCGGTGCGCTCGTCGGATCGAACAGGAAGTAGCCGCCGAGCATCCGGACGGCCGCCTCGTCTTCCTGCGCGCCATGACGAATTTCTCCCACCGGGCTCGCATCGGCGACGCGCATGGTGGGGCGCTTCATGGCCTCGAGGTCGCTGCCCATGCGGAAGCCGGGCGTCGCGGGCAGCAGGACGTAGTCGCCGGCCTCCATCAGGAAGGGCTCCGCGGCATCCAGGCTCAGCCAGCAGGAGCCCTCGAGCATCAGGCAGAAGCTGGGATGCCCGTGGTTCGGGTACTGCACGGCCCAGCTGCCTGCACCGCTGATGAACTTCGAGAGCACGGTCCGCGGACGGAGCAGGGCCACGATGGAAGCCAGTGGGTCCGGATTTAGACGATCACGCATGAAACTGAGATTGCACGCGATGGATCGTCTCTGTCAACAAACCTAGCATCGCCCGGTCTTGAAAGGAAACCGAACTTGAAAACCGCACTCATCACCGGCTGCTCCTCGGGCTATGGCAAGGCCACGGCAGAGCACTTCCTGAAACAGGGCTGGAACGTCGTCGCGACGATGCGCAGGCCCGATCCGTCACTGCTGGGCGAGCCGTCGCCGCGCCTTCGCGTGGTCCGCCTCGACGTGACGGATGCCGGCGGCATCGCGCACGCCATCGGCGAAGCCACGGCAGCCTTCGGCAGCATCGACGCGCTGGTGAACAACGCCGGCATCGGCCTGTTCTCGGCCCTCGAAGTCACGCCGATGGACACCATCCGCGAAGTGTTCGAGACGAACACCTTCGGCGTCATGGCAATGACCCAGGCCGTGGTTCCGCTCATGCGCGAGCGCGGGGACGGGACCATCGTCAACGTCACCTCCAGCGTCTGCTTCGCGGGCATGCCGCTGGTCGCGCCTTATGCGGCGAGCAAGTTCGCCATCGAAGGCTTCACCGAGGCCCTGTTCTTCGAACTCGAATCGGTCGGCGTGCGCGTCAGGCTCGTCGAGCCCGGCTACGGCCCCGGAACGGCCTTCACGGCCAACGGCATGGAGCGCATGAACGGCTTGATCTCGCCGCCGTACCAGGCCTACGCGGGGCAGCTCATGGCGCAGTTCGCGAACGCCGGCGCGGTGACGACGCCCGACCAGGTCGCGGAGGCCGTCTTCGCCGCGGCGACGGAAGAGTCGCAGCGGCTGCGCTTTCCGGCCGGGCCGGACAGCGCGCACCTGGCGGATGCGCGGTGGAACAGCACCGACGAGCAGTTCCTTGCCGGCATGCGCTCGATGCTGCGCATGAAGAGGTGAGCCGGGCCCGAAGGCTCAGCGCCGCGTGCCCACCAGCACCGGCTGGAAGAAGGTGCCGTCGATGCGCCGCACGTCCTGCAGCCCCGCTTCCTGCATCAGCTCGCATAGCCGCGTCGTCGGAACGGCGTAGTAGCGCGAGCGCATCACGCGCGTGCTCACGGCGCCGGTGGCGAGGTCTTCGGTGACGAAGAAGAAGCCCAGGTCGTAGTGATCGCCGGTGCCTCCGTTGTCGAAGTCCCAGACCTGGAACAGCACGTGGCGCTTGCCGTCCTCCACGCGCGCGCCGTAGTGCTTCACGAGGTTGCTGCCGCGCTCTTCCTTCGCGTAGTCGCGCACGCTCACGACGCAGCCGCCGCCGGGGCGCAGGCAGGCCGTCATCTGGCGCAGGGCGGTGAGCAGGTCTGCGTCGGTCTGCAGGTGCGGCATCGAGTTGTCGCACGAGATCACGATGTCGAAGCCGCCGCCGTGGTGCGTGTGCGCCTCGCGCATGTCGCACACCGAGAAGGCGATGTCGAGGCCACGCTGGCCGGCTTCCCGCTTCGCGCGCTCGATCTCTTCGGGCGACAGGTCCGAAGCCGTCACCGCATGGCCGAGCGCCGCCAGTCCCAGCGTCTGCGTGCCGATGCCGCATGACACGTCGAGCACCTTGCGATGCGCGCCAGCGCCGGGCCATTCGGAAGCGATGAGCTGCGAGAGCCTGTCGCCCTGCACGCGGATGCTCTCGTTCCAGTCCGGATAGATCAGGTGATAGAGCGGTGCGAGTTCGTCGTAGAAGTCGTTGGTCATGCGTGCATTGTGCGGGGGCTAGCGCGGCACCTTGCCCAGGGTGTCCGGCGCGCGGAGGAAGTCGAAGTCCACGCCCTTGTCGGCCTGCGTCACCGTCTGCAGGAACAGCTTGCGGTAGCCGCGCTCGGCGGTGGGCTCGATCACGGGGGCTTCCTTCGCACGGCGCGCCAGTTCGTCGTCGGCCACCAGCAGCGAGATCTCGCGGTTCGCGACGCTGAGCCGGATGCGGTCGCCGCTGCGCACGTAGGCCAGCGGCCCGCCGATGGCCGACTCCGGCGTCACGTGCAGCACGATGGTGCCGAAGGCGGTGCCGCTCATGCGGCCGTCGGAGATGCGCACCATGTCTTTCACGCCGGCGCGCGCTAGCTTGCGCGGGATCGGGATGTAGCCCGCCTCGGGCATGCCCGGCGCGCCCTTGGGGCCGATGTTCTTGAGCACCAGCACGTCGTGCGGCGCGACGTCGAGCTCGTCGCTGTCGATGCGCCGCGCAAGGTCTTCCGCGTTCTCGAAGACCACCGCTCGGCCCTCGTGCTCCATCAGCGCAGGGTCGGCGGCCGACTGCTTGATGATCGCGCTGCCCGGCGCCAGGTTGCCCCACAGCACTGCGATGCCGCCCTGCGGGTAGATCGGCCGCGTCGCCGTCCGCACCACGTCCTGTCTGAAGCCTGGCCCGGCGCGCTCGATCTCCTCGCCCAGCGTGCGGCCGGTGACGGTGAGCGCGTCGAGGTGCAGCAGCGGCTTGAGTTCGCGCAGCAGCGTGGCCATGCCGCCGGCGGCGTGGAAGTCTTCCATGTAGTGCTGGCCCGAGGGCTTCAGGTCGAGCAGCACCGGCGTCTCGCGGCCCATGCGGTCGAGCGCGTGCAGGTCGATGTCCAGGCCCATGCGCCCGGCGATGGCCGCGAGGTGCACGATGCCGTTGGTCGAGCCGCCGATGGCCAGCAGCACGCGCATCGCGTTCTCGAAGGCAGCCGGGGTCAGCACCTTGTCGATGGTGAGGCGCTCGCGCGCGATCTGCACCGCCTGTGCGCCGGTCTGCTCGGCGATGCGGATGCGGTCGGCCGTGACCGCGGGCGGAGAGGCACCGCCCGGCACCGTCATGCCCAGCGCCTCGGCGATGCAGGCCATGGTGCTTGCCGTGCCCATGACCGAGCAGGTGCCCACGCTCGCCACCAGCTGGTTGTTGACGTCGGCGGTTTCTTCCGCGTCGATCTCGCCCGCGCGGTACCTGGCCCAGTAGCGCCGGCAGTCGGTGCACGCGCCCACGCGCTCGCCTCGATGGCTGCCGGTGAGCATCGAGCCGGTGATGAGCTGGATGGTGGGCAGGCCGGCCGAGGCGGCGCCCATGAGCTGCGCCGGCACGGTCTTGTCGCAGCCGCCGATGAGCACCACCGCGTCCATGGGCTGCGCGCGCACCATCTCCTCGGTGTCCATGGCCATCAGGTTGCGCAGATACATGCTGGTCGGCGCGGCGAAGCTCTCGTGCACCGAGATGGTCGGAAACTCCATCGGCAGGCCGCCCGCGAGCATCACGCCGCGCTTGACGGCCTCGATGAGCTGCGGTGCGTTGCCGTGGCAGGGGTTGTAGGCGCTGCCGGTGTCGGCGATGCCGACCACCGGGCGGTCGAGCGCGGCATCGGTGTAGCCCGCGCCCTTGATGAAGGCCTTGCGCAGGAAGAGCGAGAAGCCGCGGTCGCCGTAGCTGGTCAGGCCCTTGCGCATGCCGGCATTGCTGCCGGCGGCGTTGTCGTCGGGCTCGAAGGGTGATTCGGACATGGGTGTGGGGCTCGTTGTGTGGGGGATTCTTCCTGTCGGCGGTGCCGGCTATGCCAGCGCCGCCTCGTAGACCGCGAGGTCGCCCGGCGAGAAGCAGCAGAAGACGACTTCCTCCAACGTCGTGGAGCCCGCCAATGCCTCGCGCACGGTGTCCACCGCGATCTTCGACGCCAGCTCGACGGGATAGCCGTAGATGCCGGTACTGATGCTGGGGAATGCGATGCTGCGCACGCCTTGCCCGGCGGCCAGCGCCATCGAGCGGCGGTAGCACGACGCGAGCAGTTCGGGCTCGCCCGATTCGCCGCCTCGCCAGACGGGGCCGACCGTGTGGACGATGAAGCGCGCGGGCAGGCGATAGCCCTTCGTGAGCTTCGCATCGCCCGTCTTGCAGCCGCCCAGCAGCCGGCATTCGTGCACCAGCTCGGGCCCCGCCGCGCGGTGGATCGCGCCGTCCACGCCACCGCCGCCGAGCAGCGAGGAGTTGGCCGCGTTGACGATGGCGTCGACCTGCAGTGTCGTGATGTCGGCGCGAATGGCGCGAAGCGTGGCTGTCATGGCGTGGCCTGCGATTTCTTTTCCGATACGGCGAGCGAATTGAGCACGGCGGTCACGGTTTCGCGATTGGAGTTGCCGGCGCCGAGAGTCGTCACCGAAATGTGCACGTCGATCCAGGTGCCTGCGCGGACGTAGTGGGCCCGCACGTGGGAGTTGGAGATGCCGGGCAGCTGTTGTTCGTAGAAGACCACGGCCCAGTCGTTGACCTTGCCGGAAGAGACGTCGGTCGGCGGCGGCAGGCCGTTTTTCTTCGATGCGGCCAGGTCGGCCTGCCATGCCGAGTCGGCACCCGGGAACTGGCTGGCGGGCTCGAACCAGCCCGAGATGACCAGGCCGCGTGCCTCGTCCGAGAAAAAGAAGTACCGCGGATTGTTCGTTGCGCCGCCCGCGCGCGGGTTGCCCTGGACCAGCCTGTCCGAGGGAACCGCGAGGCTCAACCGGCTGGCCGGCACCGTGAGCACATAGGAGCCGGGCTGTTGCGTGAGGGAGATGCGATCGGGCGACGACTGCGCCAGCGAGGCTTGCTGAAGCAGCATCAGCATGCCGATGGCGACGAGAAGCCGGTGAAGGATGTGGCGGAGGGCGGGCATGGCGGGTCCGGGTTTCTCGTCACGCCGCGGTGGCGCGGCTCATCTGGACTGCGGCCAGCGTGAAGGCCAGCGCCGCCACGATGGAGGCCACCGTGCGCACATGGTTCCAGCGCAGCCACGGCTCCACATACGCCGGCCACTGCACGGCCGCGACGGCCGCGGTGGCGTCGGCCCGCGCGAGCGCGTCGTTCATCGGCACGTTGACGATGCGCGTGAGCGCGAAGGAGCCCACCACGTAGGCGAGCGCTCCCACGATCAGCCACACGGAGATCCAGCCGGCCGGCGTCAGCACCGCGCGCAGCCCCAGCACCACGCCCAGCACGGCGGTGCCCACGAAGATGCCGAGGAACACCGGGTTGAGGATGACGACGTTGATGTGCTGCATCGCCGCCATGCCCTGCTCGGGCGGCATGCGCGAGAGCGCCTTCATGATGGTGTTCGAGAAGGTGAAGAACAGGCCCGCGATGAGCCCCGATCCGAGTGCGGCGAGCACGGTGAGCGGAAGCACGTAGGCATTCAGGAACGACATGCGGGGTCTCCTCCGGTTCTGGTCTGGTGGGCAGGCATCGTAGGCGCGCCGACAGGAGTCGGGCAAACCCGCTCCCGATGTTTGTATCAAATCCTTACGATTCCCGCGCCGGACGAATTCGCCCGGCGTCCGCCTGCAGCCATGGCGCCGATCTTGCATGTGGCCGGACTGTTTTCAACCCGAGGGAGAGTCGATGAAAAGCTTGTTGCCGCGGCGCCGCGCCGGCTTGCTCTTTTGCATGGCGTTCGCCGCAGTGGCGGTGGCCCATGCCCAGGTGCTGCAGTTCAAGTGGGGCCATGTGTACGAGCCCGCGAGCATCTTCCACCAGCAGGCCGAGCTGGCGGCGCGCAAGATCGCCGAGCAGTCCGAAGGCAAGATCAAGATCGAGGTGGTGCCATCCTCGAAGCTGGGGCAGGAGGGCGACTTTCCGCTGATGCTGGCGAACGACTCGGTGCAGATCGCCTACGTCGGGCAGGCCACGCTGGCCGAGGGCTATCCGCCGCTGAGCCTGGGGAGCTATCCCTTCGCCTTCAAGGACCTCGACCACATGCGCAAGTACCTCGCGAGCCCGTTGCTGGCGGAGCTGATGAAGGGCTACAACGAGAAGAGCGGCAACCGCATGGTCGCTTCCGTCTACTACGGTGCGCGCCAGGTCACCTCGGCGAAGCCCCTGGCCAGGCCCGAGGACTTCCGCGACCTGCGCCTGTACGTTCCCGCCGCTGCCGCCTACCAGCTCTTCGCCACCGCGCTCGACGCCAAGCCGGTGACGCTGCCCTTCATGAGCCTCTACGGCTCGCTCAAGAAGAACGAGGTGGAGGCGCAGGAAAACCCGCTGGACATCGTCAAGTCGAAGAAGCTCTTCGAGGTACAGAAGTACGTGCTGCTCACCGCGCACGTCTACGACACGCTGGGCATCGTCATCGGCAAGGCCGCGTGGGGCCGGATGACGCCGCAGCAGCAGGCGATGGTCGAGAAGGTGCTCGCGGAAACCGCCAAGTGGACCAACGTCGGCGTGATCGCGGGCGAGCTGGAAGACGAGAAATTCCTGCGCGACAAGGGCATGACCGTGACGCAGGCCAACCGGCAGCCGTTCCTGGAGCGGGTCGTCAAGCGCTCCACGCCCGAGCAGCTCGGTGCGCGCCCGGGCGACTACGCACGGCTGCAGGCGCTGGCGAACTAGGGCGTTTCGACGAAGGCGCGCTGCAGCGCCAGCGACAGCTCAGCCACCAGCGCCTCGCGCTGCGGCGAAGGGCGCCAGAAGCTGCGCGTGGCGATGCCGCCCGACTCCCACTCGGGGTGGTTGCGTGCCGGCTGCGCACCGCGTACGGCAGCCGCGGCGGCCCGCGTGGGGGCGTCGCCGTCCCTGGGCGACTCGGCGGCGATGCGCTGAGTGGCGGCGTGGCCGCGCTGCTCCAGCGCCTGCGTGAGCTTCAGCTGCCACGCGACCAGCGTGAACAGCACGCCGTCTTCCACTGTGAGCTCGTGCACATCGCGCAGCTTGTTGGCCAGCTTGCGGCCCAGCGGCCCCCAGCCTTGCGACACCGCGCCGCCGATGGCACCGCCGAGGGCAGCGCCCGCGCCGAGCGAGATGCCGGCCACGGCGAGGTCGGCCACCACGCCCACAGCGGCGCCGATGACCGCGCCCTTGCCCAGGCGCAGGCCCGCGTCCTTCATGGCCTCGGGGCTGAAGAAGTCGAGCGTCCAGCGGCCTTCGATGATCGGCAGCGGGGCTTCGTCGGCGTCGCCCTGGCGGAAGCCGTAGAGCGCGAGCAGGTCGTCGGTGCAGCGCTGGGCCTTGTCGAACACGGCCTTCTGCAGCGCCGCGACGAGCGCCTTGCGGCGCGCATCGTCGGCGAATTCGGTGGATGAGACCGTGCGCCGCACCGCGGCGGCATCGACCAGCAGGCCGGCGATGCGCGTGCATGCCGACTGCCTGCGTTCGGCCGCTTCGGAGGCCAGCGCGTCGACCACGCCGCGCAGCAGGTCGCGGCGATCGCGCAGCAGCGTGGCGAGGTCGTCGTACAGGTCCTGCTCGGCGCCGACGAAGGGCGCCGCCGCATCGAAGCGCACCTGCACGTGCAGGCCGTAGGCGGAGAGCAGTTCTTTCCAGGCGGGCTCGCGGCTGGCGGCGTCGCGCACGAAGTTCAGCACCGGCAGCACCGGGCGCGCGCAGGAGTTGAGCAGCTCGATCTCGTCTTGGAACTTGGGCAGCACCGGCTCGCGCACGTCGATGACCAGGAAGGCCGCGTCGATGTCGAGCATGGTGCGCAGCACCTTGGCCTCCTGCTCGAACACGCCGTGGGCCTCGGGACCCTGCAGGAACTTGCGGATGCGCTCCGGCGGTGTCGCCTGCGCGTCGAAGCCGGCAAGGTGCTCGCGCAGCGCGACGGCGTCCTCGAGGCCGGGCGTGTCGAAGAAGCGCACGGCGGCCTCGCCGTTCACCTCGAGATCGACCGACTCGACATGGCGCGTGGTGCCCGGGCGCTGCGACACCTCGCCGAAGTCGACACGCCGCGTGAGCGTGCGCAGCAGGGAAGTCTTGCCCGCGTTGGTGTGGCCAACGACGGCGATGCGGACGGCTTGCTGTTGCTGCTGCGTCATGGCGCGATGTCCAGGCGGTCGCTGGCCGTGATGCGCTCCAGTCCGGTGTCGCGCAGCCAGTCGAGCCAGCGTTGCGTGGCGCCGGCATCGGGGGCGCCAGTCAGCCACAGACGGCATTCGCCGCAATGCATCAGCACCTCGCGCAGGAAGCGTTCGGTGCCCCGGTCGGGGCTCGATGCCGCATGGCAGACCACCAGCGCCGTGCGCGGGCGGGCCTGCGCCAGCTGGTCGAGCAGGGCGCGTCGCGCGGGGGCACTGCCGTCGATGCGCTGCGCGTGCGTTGCGAGTTCGGCGGGAAGCGCGGCCGGCGGCCAGGGCGTGTCCGGCGGCAATTCGAAGCCGATGACGAAGAGGGCGTCATGCAGTTGCGAGTCCGGCAGGCTTGCGGGCATGGCGCCGCGCAGGCGGCCCGGGTCGGCGTCGACGATGGTTGCCGGCGCCAGCGCGGTGAAGCGGGCCGCCAGCTTGCGGTAATAGGGCTCGTGCCATTCGGGTTGCAGCGCCTTGCGCCGGCTGCGCAGGACGGCCGCGCTGAGCAGCGCCAGCACGAGGCGCGGCAGCAGTCCGTAGACGACGATGCAGCCGGTGAGCCACAGCGCCCAGGTGCGCTGGCCGGCGGAGCCGGGGGCGGCGGCCATCACGGTGGCGGCATCGGGCACGGGAAAGCCGAGCTTCGCCGGCGCCCAGCCCAGCGCCTGCACCGCGCGCACGAAGAATTCCGGATCGAGGATCGTCGTTTCCCAGCTCAGCGTGTAGCTGCGGAACGCGAGCGCGAACAGCATCGCGGCCAGCACCACCGCGAACGACAGCGACCAGATGCCGTGGCTCACCAGCCCGAAGGCCCAGGGCAGCAGCTTCGCGCGCGACAGCAGCCCCGTGGCCGCGCGCACCAGCACGGGAGCCTGCCCGCGCTTGCCGCCGGCAACTCGCGCGGTGAGCGACAGCCAGATCCAGCCGAGCGACGCGGTGTTGACGGAGCCGAGCGGCAGCCACAGGCCCAGGAGCCAGAGCAGCAGCGTCAGCGCATGCAGGCCCAGCAGGCTCGCGAGCGCGACGATCACGTTGATGTGGCGCTCGCCGCCGCCGACCACGTTGCCCGCCAGCCCCAGACCCGCGACCACGATCAGCGCCGCGAGTCCGAGCAGCACCCAGGGCGCCCATTGCCGGGCACGCGCGAGTTCGGGCTGGAGGCCGATGCGCTCGCCGAGCAGCAGCGCGCGCTGGGTGATTCGCCCGTGGGCATCGGCTGTATGGGAAGCAGCCAGGCGCAGGGCCTGCGCGTCGTCTAGCGGACCGCTTTGTTCGGTCCATCGGATCGCCTCGGTGATCACCGCATCCGGAAAGGCAGGTTCGCGCAGCGCGGTGTTGGTCAACAGGGTCCCTTCGCAGCCAGTCGATGTCGCTCAATGAGGCCCCGTGCGGTGCAGGGGCGCGCAAATTATGCCCGGCACGTTCCGGCCGGCCACGACGAAGAACGGGGCCGCGAACGGCCCCGTTTCAGGGGATGCGCGTGGGCCTAGCGGAGGCCGAAGAACGAGAGAACGGCGACGACGACCACGACCAGACCGACGATGTAGATGATGGAATTCACGCGATGACTCCTCTGCTGTGTTGAAGACGAAATCAGCATTGCGCTTCCTTCGAGGCCTTGCTGTCGGCAGGGGGCGGCGGGCGCTGTAGGCGCGTGCGAAGCGCGGCACCACGGCTTGTCCGGCATCGTCAGCGCTTCCTGGCAGGGCCCAGCGTGCGTTCCAGCAGCCACAGCATCGCCGTGCGGGTTTCCTCCACGCCGGCACCGGCGTCGATGGCCAGCGCGGCCCGGTCGAAGGCCGCCGCGAGCAGGGGGGTGATGGCGTCGAGCGAGACCTCGTCCTTGCCCACGCCGGCGCGTGCCAGTCCCTCTCGAAGCGAGGCGGCCGAGGTCGCGTTGTCCATGGCCACGATCTCCTCCATGCCCAGCACCGCGGGGCCGTCGATCAGCAGCAGCCGCGTGCGGCCCGGCGCCGTCATCGCGTTCAGGTAGGCCTTGCTGCCCTCGAGCAGCGCCTCGCGCGGCGTGAGCTGCTCGGGCGCGGCCGCCTCGATGTCGGCCGCCACGGCCTGGCCCTCGCGCAGCAGCACCTGCCGGAACAGGTCGCGCTTGTCGGTGAAGTGGTGGTACAGCGCGCCGCGCGTGATGCCCGCGGCCACCGCGATCTCGGGCGTGGAGGTGTCGCCGTAGCCCTTGTCGACGAAGAGGGCGCGCGCGGCATCCAGCAGCGCGAGGCGGGTGGTTTCGGTGCGCTCGCGGTTGGTCCTGACCGTTGCCGATGTGGTCTTGCTCATTTACATGCAGTCTGTCTGTAAGTTATATTCAATTTACATGCAGTCTGTATGTTAAATGAAAGGACTCACCGTGAAAGTGACGAGCTACTACCCCGTTCTCATGACCAACGACGTCGCCGGAACGGCGGATTTCTACAAGGCGCATTTCGGCTTCGTGCCGTTGTTCACCAGCGACTGGTATGTGCACCTGCAACTGGCGGACGAGCCCTCGGTGAACCTCGCCGTGCTCGACGGCCGGCACGAAACCATCCCCGCCGCCGCGCGCGGGCAGGTGGCGGGCGGCACGCTGCTGAACTTCGAGGTGGACGACCCCGACGCGGTGCACGACAGGCTCAAGGCCGCCGGCCTGCCGATCCTGCTGCCGCTGCGCGACGAGGCCTTCGGGCAGCGCCACTTCATCACGCGCGACCCGAACGGCGTGCTGATCGACGTCATCAAGCCGATCCCGCCGAGCGGGGAGTTCGTCGCGCAATACGAGGCCGGCGCTTTGCCGACCTGAGGACCCCTCAGGCGCGCAGTGCCTCGTCTTCCTCGAGGCTGTCGCCCAGGAAGCCGCCGCTCTGGTGCGCCCACAGCCGCGCGTACAGGCCGCCTTGCGCCATCAGCGTGCGGTGGTCGCCTTCTTCCACCACGCGGCCCTCGTCGAGCACGATCAGCCGGTCCATCGCGGCGATGGTCGAGAGCCGGTGTGCGATGGCGATCACGGTCTTGCCTTCCATCAGTGCATAGAGGCTCTGCTGGATGGCGGCTTCCACCTCGGAGTCGAGCGCGCTGGTGGCCTCGTCGAGCAGCAGGATCGGTGCGTCCTTCAGCATCACGCGCGCAATCGCCACGCGCTGGCGCTGGCCACCCGAGAGCTTCACGCCGCGCTCGCCCACGTGCGCCTCGTAGCCGCGCCGGCCGCTCGCGTCGCCCAGCGTCTGGATGAAGTCGTGCGCCTCGGCGCGCTTCGCGGCCGCCTCGATCTGCTCCTTCGTGGCATCGGGCCGGCCATAGGCGACGTTGTCGGCCACCGAGCGGTGCATGAGCGAGGTGTCCTGCGTGACCATGCCGATGTGGCTGCGCAGCGAGTCCTGCGTGACGTGCGCGACGTCCTGCCCGTCGATCAGGATGCGGCCGCTTTCCAGGTCGTGGAAGCGCAGCAGAAGGTTGACCAGCGTCGACTTGCCCGCGCCCGAGCGGCCGACCAGGCCGATCTTCTCGCCGGGCTTCACCGTCAGCGTCAGGTCGTCGATCACGCGGCGGCCCGCGTCGCCATAGCGGAAGCTCGCATGCTCGAAGCGCACCTCGCCGCGCGGCACCTCGAGCGCCTTCGCGTCGGAGGCGTCGATCACCGTGCGCGGGCGCGACAGCGTCTTCATGCCGTCCTGCACCGTGCCGATGTTCTCGAACAGGCTGGTCATCTCCCACATGATCCAGTGCGACATGCCCTGCAGCCGCAGCGCCATCGCCGTGGCAGCCGCCACCGCGCCCACGCCGACCGAGCCGTGCGACCACAGCCACAGCGCAACGCCCGCCATGCCGGCCGTGAGGCCCATGCTCAGCGTGTGGTTGACGATCTCGAAGGCGCTCACCAGCCGCATCTGGCCGTAGCCCGTCTTCATGAATTCGCGCATCGCGTCGCGCGCGAAGCCGGCCTCGCGCTGCGTGTGCGAGAACAGCTTGACGGTAGCGATGTTGGTGTAGGCATCGGTCACGCGGCCGGTCATCAGCGCGCGGGCGTCGGCCTGCTCCTTGCCGACCTTGCCCAGGTGCGGCACGAAGTACACGAGCGAGCCGATGTACAGCGCCAGCCAGATCAGGAAGGGCCAGACCAGCTGCGCGTCGAGCACGCCCACCAGGATGATCATGGTGGCCACGTACACGCCCATGGCCACCAGCACGTCGGCCAGCACGAACACGGTGTCGCGCACCGCCAGCGCGGTCTGCATCACCTTGGCCGTGATGCGGCCGGCGAACTCGTCCTGGTAGAAGGCCATGCTCTGGCCCAGCATCAGCCGGTGGAAGTTCCAGCGCAGGCGCATCGGCAGGTTCACCGCGAGCGTCTGGTGCTTGACGATGGTCTGCAGCGCCACCACCAGGATGCTGATCACCAGGAACGCGGCCAGCCACATGAGCGTGTCGCCGCGGTCCTGCCACAGGCGCGAGGGCTCCTGGCCTGCAAGCCAGTCGACGATGCGGCCGAGGATCGCGAACAGCGCCGCCTCGAAGATCGACATCACGGCGGTGAGCAGCGCCATCACCCCGATCTTGCCCCGCACGCCGTGCGTGCAGGCCCAGAGGAAGGCGAGGAAGCCCTGCGGCGGCAGCGCGGGTTCGGCGGCGGGGTAGGGGTGAAGGAGTTTTTCGAAGAAGCGGAACAAGGGCGGAGTCTCCCGGAGAGCTCAGGACTTTAGCCGCGCATGCATGACCTTGCCCCGAAAAGGTGCGTTCTTCAGGAAGCGTTCAGCAGGCTCCATGCTGCCGAGCCTTTCGCCCAGGAAGTCGATGAAAGTACGCAGTTTGGGCGACATGTACTGCCGGCTGGTGTACACCGCGAAGAGCGTCACGGGCGTGGCCTCGAACTCGGGCAGCAGCCGCACCAGACGGCCCTGCGCGATGTCGTCGTCGATCAGCCACGCCGGCATGTAGGCGATGCCCATGTCCGCGCGCACCGCATGCAGCGTGAGCGTGGTGTCGTCGGAGCGCATGGCCGGCACCAGCCGCAGCGGAAACATCCGCCCGCCCGGCCCCTTGAGCGCGAGGTTGTCCAGGTTCACGTAGCTGGGCACGATCGCGCCCAGCCTCGCGAGGTCGGCCGGCACCGAGGGCAGGCCGCCCATGCGTTCCAGGTAGGCCGGCGTGCCCGCGAGGAAGAAGGGCACCCGGCACAGCGGCCGGGCGATCAGCGCGGGCGAGGGCTCCTGCGTGGCGCGCAGCGCGAGGTCGTAGCCGTCGGCCGCGAGATCGACCTTGCGGTTCTCCAGGTGCATGTCGACCAGCACTTCCGGGTACTTCTCGCGATAGTCGGCCAGCACCCGGGCGAAGCGCGGCGTGGCGCACCACACGGGCGCGCTCACCTTGAGCTGGCCGCGCGGCGTGTCGTGCGCCTGGCCGATGGCAGCCTCGGCCGCGTCGAGCAGGTCCAGCGCGCGACGGCTCTGCTCGTACCACGCGGTGCCGGCCTCGGTCAGGCTCAGGTGGCGGCTGGAGCGGTGCAGCAGGCGCGCCCCGAGCGACTTCTCCAGCTGCGCGACATGCTTGCTCGCCATCGGCGGCGACATGCCCATGCGCTCGGCCGCCGCCACGAAGCTGCCCGCCTCCACGACTTCTCGGAATACCCGCAGGCTGGTCATCCGGTCCATGAAAGAACGTCCTTCTCGAAGATTTCCTGGGAGGAACTGATTCGATGCATCGTAGCCTGTCGATTTCTTCCGGGGAAATGTCTAGAGTCGATGCAACGCTTTCAAGGAGCATCGACTTGACCCAGGACAACGCTACCGCCACGAATACTTCGTCTTCGCGCCTGCCGACCTACTTCATCTCCCACGGCGGAGGCCCCTGGCCCTGGATGAAGAAAGAAATGGGCCCCACCTACGACCAGCTCGAAGCCTCGCTGGCCGACATGCCGCGCCAGATCGGCCGCACGCCCAGCGCCATCCTCGTGGTGTCGGCGCACTGGGAGGCGCCCGCCTTCACGGTGCAGGGCAACCCCAAGCCACCCATGATCTACGACTACGGCGGCTTCCCCGCCCACACCTACGAGGTGCACTACGACTCGCCGGGCTCGCCCGAACTGGCGCAGCGCGTGCAGTCGTTGATCGCCGCGGCCGGCCTGCCGGCGCAGATCGACCCGCAGCGCGGCTACGACCACGGCATGTTCTCGCCGATGGCCGCGATCTACCCCAAGGCCGACGTGCCCGTGGTGCAGCTCTCGCTGCGGCGCGGACTCGATCCGGCCGAGCACCTGGCGCTGGGTCGAGCCATTGCGCCCTTGCGCGACGAGAACGTGCTGATCGTCGGCAGCGGCCTGAGCTACCACAATCTGCGCAACTTCGGCCCGCAGGCGCACGGCGTGTCGAAGGCCTTCGACGACTGGCTCGAAGCGGCGGTGGCGAAGAGCTCCGCCGGCGAGCGCAGCGCGCAGCTGCTCGACTGGGAGTCAGCCCCCGCGGCGCGCATGGCGCATCCGCGTGAGGAGCACCTGATTCCGCTGATGGTGGCCGTCGGCGCTGCCGAGGGAGAAGCCGGCGAGCGCGTGTATCACGAGGATGCCTTCATGGGTGGGCTCGTGGTGTCGAGCTTCCGGTTCGGCGGCTGAAGGTTCATCGATCGCGCCGCACCCCATCGGCATCCACCAGCCCCACGCGCGTCTGCCTTCCCCACGTACCGCGCCCCGTCAGAAACATCCACCACCCCCACGCCGCGCCCGTGTGCCGCAGGATCTGGAAGGTGAACGGCTCGATCAGCGCGGCCGCGAAGGCCTGCCCGAAGCCGGCCTTGCCGCTGCCGGAGCCGATCCAGCGCCGGTAGAGGTGCACCGACCACAGGTGGAAGGCAAGGTCGAGCACGATCTTCGCGCCGATCACGCCGGCCACTGGCGCCAGCACGCCGAGGTTGCCGCGCACCAAGTACACCAGCAGCAGCCCGAAGGCTGCCAGGCCGTAGAGCGGCTGCAGGGTGTCGACGGCCTTCACCGGCAGCATCGCGACGCCGAGCCAGCCGTAGCGCCGGTCGCCGACCATTGCGCGGTACCAGAACTGCGTCTGCAGGAAGCCGCCGAACCAGCGGCGGCGCTGGCGCAGGAAGGCGCCGGTGCTGCTCGGCGCGTCGGTGTGCGCTTGTGCTTCGCCGAGCACGCGCACCGTCCATGGCAGGCCGTGTGCCTGGGCGTGGCGATGCAGGCGGTGGATGAGCTCGTAGTCTTCCACCAGGCAGTCGGTGTCGAAGCCGCCCACGGCGCGCACCGCCTCGGTGCGAAAGCCGGCGAAGGCGCCCGAGATCAGCAGCAGGCCGTTGACGCGCATCCATGCATAGCGCGAGAGGAAATTGCGGATGTACTCATAAGTCTGGAACCACTGGAAGCAGCGGCCGGCCAGCGTGCGGCTGCACACGGGCGTGATGACGCCGGTGGCTGCGACGAGCCCCGGTTCTTCCGAGAAGGCGCGGCGCACGGCGCCGATGGCTCGGCTGTCGAGCAGCGTGTCGCCATCGACGGTGAGCACGATGTCGGTGTCGATGCACAGGACGGCCGCGTTCAGTGCCACCGCCTTGCCGCCATGGGGCAGGCGCAGCCAGTACAGCGAAGGATGCGTGGCGCTGGGGGCGCTCAGTTCGCCGAGACCCGGCGCTACGAGTCCGTATTGCGTGGCGAGCAGCTCGGCCGTGCCGTCGGTCGAGCCGTCGTCGGCGATCACGATGCGGTCGGGCGCGTCGGTCTGGCCGAGCAGGGCGGCGAGCGTCACCGGTAGCACGGCCGCCTCGTTGTGCGAGGCGACGATCACGCCAAGCGTGTTGCGTCGCGCGGTGGCCGCAGGTGAGGGCGCGGGCCGGGGCCGCAGTATCGGCAGGGTCATCCACGCGACGAACAGCAGCAGCACGGTGTCGTACAGCACGTAGGCCACGCCCACCGACCAGGCGCCTACGTTCACGGCCTTGAAGGCCATGGCGAAGAGCAGGGCCCACAGCACGAGCACGCTGCCGTGGATGAGCCAGCTTCTCAGCGGCGTGCCGGGTGGAGACAGGCGCGGCGAGGCGGCCAGGAAGGCGCGTTGGAGAGAGTCGTTCAAGGGATGTCGTCCGGGCGGCTGTCGGTCGGTGGTTCGCTGGTACGTAAAGACTCGGCCTGCGGTTTCGAAAAGCCCGGGGAATGCCGGGACAATCGCACGCGCTCCCGACTGAGTCGGCCCACGCCCGAAAATTCCCCGCATGCTCGCACAAACCCGCTACACCCGAACCGCCATCGCGCTGCACTGGCTGATCGCGGTGCTCATGATCTTCAACATCGCCCTGATCCTGCTGGTCGACCGCTATCCCGACGACTGGGTGCGTCCGGCCATCGACACCCACAAGTCCATAGGCATCACGGTGCTGGGCCTGGTCATCATGCGCATCCTCTGGCGTGCCACGCACAAGCCGCCGGCCATGCCGGGCTCCTACGGGGCCTTCGAACGCTTCGCGGCCCATGCGGCCCATGGCGTGCTCTATCTGCTGATGATCCTGCTGCCGCTGTCGGGCTGGATGCACGACTCGGCCTGGAAGGACGCCGCCACGCATCCGATGCAGCTCTTCGGCCTGTTCGAATGGCCTCGCATCGGCTGGATCATGGCCATCGAGCCGACTGTGAAGGAGGCATGGCACACCGTGCTGGGAGGCGTGCACGCATGGGCCGGCTATGTGCTGTACGTTCTCTTCGGCCTGCACGTGCTGGCCGCGCTCAAGCACCAGTTTCTCGACGGCGAACGTGAACTGCAAAGGATGTGGCCATGAACGCCGACCTCATCGCGCGCATCGACGCGCTCTCGACCCATCATGATCCGGTGCACGAGGGCGTGCGCGTGCGCTGGCGCCGCTTCGGCACGGACACCTCCCGCCCGCCGCTGGTGCTGCTGCACGGCGGCCACGGCAGCTGGATGCACTGGCTGCGAAACGCCGAGGCGCTGTCGGCCGGCCGCACGCTGTGGCTGCCCGACATGCCGGGCTTCAATGAATCTGACGCACCGCCGCGCGTGGCGTCCGGCGAAGACCCGCTGAAGCCTTTGCTCGCCGCGCTCGGCGGCACGCTCGACCAGCTCATCGGCGCGGGCACCGTCATCGACCTCGGCGGCTTCTCGTTCGGCGGACTGACGGCCGCGCGCTTCGGGGCCGGTCGCGGCGCGGTCCGCCGCCTCGCGCTCATCGGCAGCGGTGGCCACGGCACGCTGAGGCGCATGACGGCGCAGATGATCAACTGGCGCGCCGCCCCCGACCGCGAGGCTGAACGGGCCGCGCTGCTGAACAACCTCGCGGCGCTGATGCTGCACGACCCGGCCGCCATCGACGCGCTGGCCTTCGAGATCCACGATATCTCCTGCCATGGCACGCGCTTTCGCAGCAAGGAGGTGTCGCAATCGGGCGGGCTGCAGCAGGCGCTCGGCACATTGAATGTGCCGACGCTGCTGCTGTGGGGCGAATTCGACGTCACCGCCGACCCGCGCCCGCTGGTCGCGCAGCTGGCAACCGAAGGGCCTGCGCGCGAGGGCGTGGTGGTCGACGGTGCCGGCCACTGGGCGCAGTACGAGCGCGCCGACGAGGTCAACGCGCGGCTGGTGGACTTTTTCCGCTGATCCTTACTGCGACTGCTTCACCAGCCCCAGCTTGCGGATGATGTCGCCCCACTGGTCGTAGGTCGCGCGCGTCAGGTCGGCCAACTGCTGCGGGCTCGACGACTCGGCCTCGTACGCACCCTGGCGGAAGAACTCGCGAGTAGCCGGCATCGCCAGCACCTGCGCCAGCGCGGCGTTGAGCTTTTCGACCACCGGCGCCGGAATGCGTGCCGGTCCGTAGAAGCCCAGCCAGCTCGGCATGTCGACGCCGCTCACGCCCTGTTCGCCCATGGTGGGCACGTCGGGCAGCATCGGGCTGCGCTTGGGCGCTGCCACCGCCAGCATGCGCACCTTGCCGGTGGCGGTGTTCTGGATGGCGTTGGGTGCCGCGTCGAAGTAGTACTGCACGCGGCCTGCGAGAAAGTCCTTGGCCGCGTCGGCGCCACCCTTGTAGGGCACGTGCACCACGTCCAGGCCGGCCTGCCGTGCGAAGGCCTCGCCGTAGATGTGCGACGAGGTTCCGGTGCCGAAGGAGGCGTAGCTCATCTTCCCCGGGTTGGCCTTGATGTACGCCACCAGCTCCTGCACCGTTCGCGCCGGCACGCTCGCGTGCACCGTCAGCACCAGCGGGCCGCGCGCGCCGAGCGAGATGGGCGTGAGGTCCTTGAACGGGTCGTAGCGAACCTGCGCCAGCGTCTGCGGGTTCTGCGCCACCACGGAGGAGGGCGCGTACATGAAGGTGTAGCCGTCGGGCGCGGAACGGATCACTTCCTCGGTCGCGAGGATGAAGCTCGCGCCCGGCCGGTTCTCCACGATCACCGGCGTCTGCAGCACCTCGCCGAGCTTGTTGGCGACGAAGCGTGCCTGCGCGTCCGAGGCGCCGCCGGCCGCCAGGCCCAGCACGATGCGGATGGTGCGGCCCTTGTCCGGGAAAGGCGCGGCGGCATGCGCCGGCAGCAAGGGGCTCGCGGCGCCGAGCGCGAGCCAGGCGGCGAACCGGCGCCGGTGTAGCGGAAAGGAGAAAGAAGAAGCCTGCATGTCGCTCATTGTTTGACCAACCCGACCTGCTGCACCATCGCGCCCCAGCTGTCGTAGGTCGAGCGCGTGATGCCGGCGAATTCCTCCGGCGTGGTGGCGCCCGCCTCGTAGCCGCCGCTGCGATAGAACTCCTGCACCTGCGGCATCGCCAGCACCTTCGCGAGCGCCGCGTTGAGCTTCGCGACCACCGGCGCCGGCATGCGCGCCGGCCCGTAGAAGCCCAGCCAGCTCGGCAGGTCGAGCCCCGCGTAGCCCTGCTCGGCGAAGGTGGGCACGTCGGGCAGCGCGGCGATGCGCGCGCCGGCGGCCACCGCGAGGATCTTCACCTTGCCGGAGGAGGCGGTGATGATGGCCGAGGAGGCCGAGTCGAACATGTACTGCACGCGTCCGCCGATCAGGTCCTTCGCCGCGTCGGAGCCGCCCTTGTACGGGATGTGCACCGCATCGATGCCGGTCTTCTTCACGAAGGCCTCGCCGTAGATGTGCGAGGAAGTGCCTGCGCCGAACGAGGCGTAGCTCACCTTGCCCGGGTGCGACTTCACGTAGGCCACGAGCTCCTTCACGTTGTTGACCGGCACGCTGGTGCTCAGCGACAGCACCAGCGGCCCGCGCCCGCCCATCGAGATGGCGGTGAAGTCCTTGAACGGGTCGTAGGGCACCTGCGCGAATGTGTGCGGGTTCTGCGCCATGGTGGACGAGGGCGCGTACAGCAGCGTGTAGCCGTCGGGCAGGGCGCGCGACACCTCGTTGGCCGCCAGCATGGTGCTGGCGCCGGGCTTGTTGTCGACGATCACGCTGGTGTTCAGGACCTCGCCGAGCTTCTGCGCAACGATGCGCGCCTGCGCGTCGGTGCCGCCGCCGGCGGTGAAGCCCACGACGATGCGGATGGGCTTGCCGCGCGCCGGAAAGTCCTGCGCCACGGCCAGGGGCGCGAGGCCCAGCAGGGCCGCGGCACTGAGGGCCGAGCCGAAGGCACGGCGGGTGCCGTGAAGTTTCTTCATCGATGTCTCCGTTGGAATGCTTCTTCAATATTGATCTTGAAATCCATAAAAATCCATATTTGCTAGGGAATACCCCAAATATTTGCCTTTTGAGTTTGACAAAATGGAAAGTGAAATCAAAATACGACGAAACAAGCCAAGCCGAGAACGCATTCATGAAAACTGTCGTCCGTACCGACGAGCGCATCCTGTCCTCCGACATCTTCGACCGCGACAGCCGCGTCAAGCGGCCTGACCACGGCAGCTGGGCCGAGCCCGGCAAGAAAATTCCGGTCTATCACCGCTGCGGCGTGCTGGTGGTGGGCGGCGGCCCCTCGGGCACCGCCGCTGCCGCCGCCGCCGCCCGTGCGGGCGCCGACGTGGCGCTGCTCGAGCGCTACAACCACCTGGGAGGCTTGTCGACCGGCGGCCTGGTCATCTGGATCGACCGCATGACCGACTGGGAGGGCAAGCTGGTCATTCGCGGCTTTGCCGAAGAGCTGTTCGACCGCCTGCCGGCCGAGGCCATCGCCGGCCCGGTGCGCGAGGACTGGGGCTCGCAGGACACGGCCAAGGCCGCGCACTGGTCGCAGCGCACCGCCGCCTACCACGGCATCGTCACCTGGTCGCCCACCATCGACCCCGAGCGGCTGAAGCTGCTCTCGCAGGAGATCGTGCTGGAGCGCAAGGTCAAGCTCATCTACCACTCGTGGGCCGCCATTCCCATCGTGCAGGACGGCGCCGTCAAAGGGGTGGTGTTCGAGAGCAAGGAAGGTCGCATGGCCATCATGGCCGACGTGGTGGTCGACGCCACCGGCGACGGCGACCTGTTCGCCCGTGCCGGCGCCGAGTACGTGAACGACATCGAGGAAGCCGACGTGCATCACTGCATGAACACCTCCTGGCTCTTCGGCGGCGTGGACATGAACCGCTGGATCGAGTTCAAGGCCGGCCAGCCCGAAGCCTTCACCGCCTTCATGGCGGGCGGGCGCGAGCAGTGCGGCCTGTTCGAGCGGCCCTTCGTCTCGTGGCGCAACGACGTGGCGCTCTTCATGGGGCCGCGCCAGTCGGGCTACTCGGCGCTCGACGTGGACGACCTCACCGCCGTGGAGGTGCGCTCGCACCGCGCCATGGCCGCGCATCTCGATTACTTCCGCGCCCACGCGCCGGGTTTCGAGAACGCCTACCTGATGCTGAGCGCGCCGCAGATCGGCGTGCGCCATGCGCGGCGCCTCGTCGGCGTGGGCTCGGTGTTGCGCAGCCAGTGGCCCGACGGCGTGCCGCTGGCGGACGAGATCGGCGTGTCGCCCGCCGTCTCGCCCAAGTTCCCGAACATCTCCATTCCCTACGGCGCGCTGGTGCCGAAGCAGCTCGACGGCCTGCTGGCCTGCGGGCGCCACATCTCCTGCGACCGCAACTCGCACGGCTTCATGCGCGAGATTCCGCAGTGCTGGATCACCGGCCAGGCCGCCGGCGTGGCCGCGGCGCTGGCCTCGCGCGGCGGTATCGAGCCGCGCTTCATCGACGTGGGTGCGCTGCAGTCCGAGCTGCTGGAGCAGGGCGTGTACCTGCGTGCTGGTGCCGATGCGGGGCAGGGCGCGGCGACCTCGCCCGCCACTGCCGAAGCCGGTGCCTGATGAGCCTTCACCGGAACCTGCGCGGCCATGAACCCGGCAGCCCTCCACCCGCGAGCCTCTACATTCGGTAGTCCCGATCCTGAGAGTCTTGCGAAGGGTTCCTCCATGTCCACAGAAAAGAACGACACCTCTTTCTCCCCGGCCGAGCAGGCCGACGCGCGCGGCGAGCGCTCCGACACCGTGAGCGCGCTGGAGCGCGGCATCTCGGTGCTGCGCTGCTTCAGCGAAGAGCGCCCGGTGCTGGGCCATGCCGACCTGGCGCGCATGACCGGCATTCCGCGCCCCACCGTCAACCGGCTGGTCGCCACGCTGCTCTCGCTGGGCATGCTCAAGCCGGCGCAGGCGCCCGACCGCTTCATGCTCGGCCCGGGCGTGGTGTCGCTGTCGCGCGTGTTCCTCGGCAGCCTCGACGTGCGCGCCGCGGCGCGGCCCAGCATGCAGGCGATGGCGGAAGAGGTCGGCGCCTCGGTCTACCTGGCGGTGCGCGACGGCATGGAGATGGTGCTCATCGAAGCCTGCCGCCCACGCTCGTCGATGCTGTCCGCCCGGCTCGATGTGGGCTCGCGCGCGCCGCTGGCCAACTCGGCGCTCGGCCGCGCGTATCTCTCTGCACTGCCCGAGGCGCAGCGCAACCAGCTCGTCGATTCGATGCGCCTGCTGCGCGGCCCCGAGTGGGACAGCATCGCGCCCAACATGAACCGCGCCATCGGCGAATCGAAGCGGCTGGGCTATTGCCTGTCGCTCGGCGAGTTCCACCGCGAGATCAATTCGGTGTCGGTGCCTCTCATCGGGCCCGACGGCGAGGTGATGGCGCTCAACGGCGGCGGCGCCGCCTTCGTTTTCACCGAGGAGCGCCTGCGCAACGAACTCGCGCCGCGCCTGCATGACATCGCGCTGAGCATCGCGCGCGACATCGGCGGGCACGTACCTACCCCCACACCCTCGCCGGGCTAGCGGTCCGGCCGGGGCTCGACCCCACGACACAGAAGAACGGAGACACAGGTCATGCACCTGAGCGATGAAGAAAAAGCCATGTACGACGGGCGAGACGGCCCGGCCGTGCAGAAGGCGATGGACCTGCTGGTGCGCTACGGCGAAGCATTGGGCGCCGAGCGACTGGTCGAGACGCGCAACGTCTGCGCCACCATCACATCGACCACGCCTTTCCAGCGCGATTTCGCGCTCGCCAAGGGCGGCGGCATGGACGCGGTGTTCTCCGAATTCAGCCTCGACAGCCAGGAGACCGTCGAGATCCCGAAGTTCAAGGTCTTCACCAGCCACCTGCAGCTGGGGTTCGATCCCGGCCAGCCCGAACGCATGGGCGTGAGCGAGGAGATCGTGCGCTTCTACGAGAAGAGCGAGCGCCACGCCGCCGGCCTCGGCGCGCAGATCATGAACACCTGCACGCCCTACCAGGTCGGCAACATCCCGACGCGCGGCGAGCACTGCGCGTGGATGGAGTCGTCGGCGGTCGTGTACTGCAACTCGGTGCTGGGCGCGCGCACCAACACCGAGGGCCGCGAGAGCACCGGCGCCGCCATGCTCACCGGCCGCATTCCGTACTGGGGCTACCACCTCGACCAGAACCGCCGCGCCACGCACGTGGTCGAGCTCGACATCGAGGTCGAGTCGGTGCAGGACTGGGGCCTGCTCGGCTACTACATCGGCGAGCACGTGCAGGAGCGCGTGCCGGTGGTGCACAGCCGGCGAGGCATCTCGCGGGTGCCGAACCTGCCGAGGCTCAAGCACTTCGGCGCCGCGGCGTCGTCCTCGGGCGGCGTGGAGATGTATCACATCGCCGGCGTCACGCCCGAGGCGCTGACGCTGGAGCAGGCGCTCGGCGGAAAGGCGCCCGCGGAGGTGCTGCGCTACGGAGAGGCAGAGCGCCGCGCCACCTACGAGAAGATCAACATCACGGCCAAGGACGCCGAGGTGCAGTACGTGATGCTGGGCTGCCCGCACTACACCATCGAGCAGATCTGGGAAGCCGCGCAGCTCATAGAAGGGCGCAAGGTGCACCCCGACTGCGAGCTGTGGATCTTCACGCCGCGCGCCATCAAGGCGCTGGCCGACCGCAACGGCTACACGAAGATCATCGAGGACGCTGGCGGCATCATCATGGGCGACAGCTGCTCCGCCATGAGCCGCGCCGTGCCCAAGGGTACGAAGACCGTCGCGCTCGACTCGGCCAAGCAGGCCCACTACTTGCCCGCCATCCTCGGCGTGCAGGCCTGGTTCGGCAGCACGGCCGAATGCATCGACGCAGCCTGCACGGGCCGCTGGAACGGAGCCTACGCATGAGCGACGCAGTCATCACTGAACAAACCATCATCATCCGCGGTCGCAAGGTCGTGGGCGGCGTTGCGGAAGGCGAGGCGCTGGTCACGCGCGACCGCATCTCGGGCTGGGGCGGCATCGATCCGCGCACCGGCACCGTCATCGAGACGCGGCACGAGCTGCGCGGGCAGAGCTTCGCGGGCAAGGTGCTGGTGTTTCCGGGGGCCAAGGGCTCCTCGGGCTGGTCGGCCATGTTCCACATGACGCGGCTCATGAACTCGGCGCCGGCCGCGTTCCTCTTCAACGAGATGACGACCAAGATGGCGCTGGGCGCCGTGGTCACGCATTCGCCCGCGATGACCGACTTCGAGCGCGACCCGCTCGAATGCATCGAAACCGGCGACTGGGTGCGCGTGGATGCCGACCGAGGGGTGGTCGAGATCACGAAGAAGAGACTGGAAGGTGCCGCATGACCCGCCCCCTGCGCAGCAACTTCCCGCGTGGCTCCTATCTCTGGTCGGTGCGCAACGCTCACTGGCGCGCGCTCGGCATTCCGGAAGAGGACTGCGAGAAGCCCAAGATCGCCATCGTCAACAGCTCCTCGGAGCTGGCCGCCTGCTTCAGCCACCTCGACCGCGTGGCGGTGGAGGTGAAGGCCGCCATTCGCGCGGCCGGCGGCGTGCCCTTCGAGATCCGTACCGCCGCGCCCAGCGACTTCATCACGGGCGCTGGTGCGCGCGGCGCCTACATGCTCGGCGCGCGCGACCTGGTCACCAACGACATCGAGGTGGCGGTCGAGGGCGCGCAGCTCGACGGCATGGTGTGCCTCACCTCCTGCGACAAGACCGTGCCGGGCCAGCTCATGGCGGCCGCGCGGCTCAACATCCCGACGCTGCTCGTGCCCTGCGGCTACCAGCCCAGCGGCGAGTACAAGGGCCACCACATGGACATCGAGGAGGTGTTCATCGGTGCCATGCATGCCGTCACGGGCAACCTGCCGGTGGAAGAGCTCGTGGGCATGAGCCGCGAGGCCATTCGCGGCCCCGGCGTGTGCTCGGGCCTGGGCACGGCCAACTCGATGCACATCGTCTGCGAGGCGCTGGGCCTGGCCCTGCCGGGCAGCGCGCCGGTGGCGGCGCTGAGCCCGAAGATGATGGACGACGTGCGCGCGGCCGGCACGCGCATCGTGCGGATGGTGCTCGACGACCTGAAGCCGCGCGACATCCTCACACACGGCGCCTTCGTCAATGCGGTGCGCGCGGTGCTGTCCATCGGTGGTTCGCTCAACACGGCCAAGCATCTGCAAGCCGTTGCGACTGAAGGGGAGTGCGGCGTCGACGTGTACGGCCTCTTCGAAAGCCTCGGCCCGACGACGCCGGTGCTGGCCGGCGTGCGGCCCATCGGCGGACATTCCATCGAAGCCTTCGAGGCGGCGGGCGGTTGCCGCGCGCTGATGAAGCAGCTCGAGCCGCTGCTCGACACCGGCGTGCTCACCGTCACCGGCGGCACTGTCGCCGACAACCTGCGCAGCGCCGAAGTGGCCGACGCCGAGGTGATCCGCCCCATCGACCGGCCGGTGGCGCCGCTGCCGGCCATCGTGCTGCTGCGCGGCAACCTCGCGCCCGAGTCGGGCCTCATCAAGACCGGCATCGCCGAGCGCAAGGTGCGGCGCTTCACCGGCCCGGCCGTGTGCTTCTGGACTTCGGACGCGGCCATTGCCGCGCTGAAGAAGGGCGAGATCGTGCCCGGCCAGGTGATCGTGATGCGCGGTGCCGGTGCCTGCGGCGGTCCTGCCATGGGCGGCGGCGCATCGCGCGTGGTCTTCGCCGTCGACGGCGCGGGGCTCGGCGACCAGGTCGCGCTGCTCACCGACGGCCATCTCTCGGGCCTGGTTTGCAAGGGGCTCGTGGTAGCCGAGGTATCGCCCGAAGCCGCGCTCGGCGGCCCGCTCGGGCTGGTGCGCGACGGCGACGTCATCACCATCGACCTCGACGCGCGCCGCCTCGACATCGACCTGACAGACGCCGAACTGCAGGCGCGCCGCGACGGCTGGCAGCCGCCGCCGCCGGTGCATGACACCGGCTGGCTGCAGCAGTACCGGCGCAACGTGAGTCCGCTTTCCAAGGGCGCGGTGCTCGTGCGCACCGAACGCGCCGAGCCTCCGGGCTAGACCTTTTTCACCCCGGCCTTCGCCGACCGGTGCGGACCCCCGTCCGCACCCGGTGGCGCAGCCCTGCGCGTTCGTTCCGAGTTTTTCAACCCAAGAGAAGAAGCAGGAGACAGAAAACCATGAAGAGAATCTTGATGTGGTCGGCGCTGGGGCTTGCCAGCAGCGGCGTGGCACAGGCGCAATCCAGCGTCACCGTGTTCGGCGTGATGGACCTCGGCATCCAGTACACGAACGGCGCCGGTCCCGGCGGCGGCTCGGTGAAGGCGCTGTCGAACGGCGGGCTCTCCACGAGCCGGCTGGGCTTTCGCGGCACCGAGGACCTGGGCGGCGGCCTGCGCGCGGGCTTCTGGCTCGAAGGCAGCCTGAACCCCGACACCGGCACCGGCCGCCCGAGCAACAGCAACAACCAGACGAGCGGCGCGGGCACTGCGGGGCCGATCACCTTCGACCGCATGTCCTTCGTGAGCCTCTCGTCCGACACGCTCGGCGAGGTGCGGCTGGGCCACGACTTCATTCCCACGCACTACAACAGCATCTACTTCGACCCCTTCAACGCCAACGGCGTGGCGCGCGCGGGCAATCTCACCTTCGCTGGCGCGGGCACCGGGCCGCTGCCCACGGCCATCACCGGCAGCAATACCGTGAGCTACTGGCTGCCGCCCAACCTCGGCGGCTTCTACGGCATGGCGATGATCGGCACCGGCGAGAACGACTCCACCGTGGCGAACCGCGACGACGGCAACTTCGCCGGCGCGCGCTTCGGCTTCGCATCGGGCGCGTTCGACGTCGCGGCGGCCGTCACGCGCTCGAACTTCAAGTCCACCGCCACCATCGGCAACTACACGCACGCCAACATCGGCGGCTCGTGGGACGCGGGCTTTGCCAAGTTCTTCGCGCTCTACAACGCGGTGACGGTGAAGCTCGCGGGCGGCACGGTGCGCAAGAACACGACGGAGATCGGCGCGCACATCCCGGCCTTCGAGGTCGGGCGCATCCGTATCAGCTACGCCTACCTCGACGACCGCAGCGACGAGAGCCTGCGCAACGCCAACGGCATGCCGCGCAACCGCGACGACGCGCGGCAGTTCGGCATCGGCTACGTGCACAACCTGTCGAAGCGCACCGCGCTGTACGGCACCTATGCGCGGCTCATGAACAGCGGCCAGGCGCGCTACGTGGTCAGCGGCGGCGTGGCGCCGGCGGCCGGGCATCGGTCGACCGGCTGGGAATTCGGCGTGCGCCATCTCTTCTGACGCGGAGGCACCTCATGCGACGCAGAACCCTGACCCTGGCGGCGCTGGCCGCCGCGGCATTGCCCGGCACGGCGGCATGGAGCGCCGACGCGTATCCGAACAAGCCGCTGAAGCTGATCGTCGGCTTCGCCGCGGGCGGCGGCGCCGACGTGCTCACGCGCATCATCGCGGAGGGGCTGGGCAAGCAACTCGGCCAGCAGGTGATCGTGGAGAACCGCCCCGGCGCCGACGGCGTGCTTGCCGCGCAGGCCACCTCGTCGGCGAAGCCCGACGGCTACACGCTGCTGATGGGCACCAACACCGCGATGGTGGCCGCGCCCACGCTGCGGCCCACGCCGCCCTACGACCCCTTCAAGGCCTTCACGCCGATCAGCTCGGCCGGGCAGTTCTCGATGTTCCTGGTGGTACCGACCAGCCTGCCGGTGAAGAGCGTGAACGAGCTGCTGGCGCTGGTGGCGTCGAAGCCCGGGGCGCTCAACTCGGCCTCGAGCAACAGCGCTTCGGAGCTCGCGATGCTGCAGCTGCTGGGCGATCGCAAGGTGGTCAACGCGCGCTACAAGGGCGACATGCAGGCCATGACCGACCTGCTGGGCGGGCAGATCCAGATGATGTTCACCACCGGCACGCTGGCGCCGGGCTTCGTGAAGGAAGGGCGCATCCGCGCGCTGGTGACGCTGCTGCCTCAGCGCAGCGGCCTCTTGCCCGACGTGCCCACGGGCGGCGAGCTGGGGCTGGGCAAGCTCACCATCACGCCGTGGGCGGGCTTCTTCGGGCCGCCGGGGCTGCCGCAGGCGATCACCGACAGGCTCTCGCAGGAGCTGCAGAACACGCTGAAGCGCCCCGAGGTGCACGCGCAGCTGGTGCAGCAGGGCTTCGAGGGCTACGGCATGAGCCCTGCGAAGTTCACCGAGTTCTTCCGCACGCAGTACGACGCCTTCGGCGCCACCGTGCGCGAGCACAACGTCAAGTTCGAATAGAAGCGGCCTCGCGGCGCCAGAAGGCCGCGTCGGGAAAGCTGCCCCCGCCGGCCGCCGCGTTGTCCGCCATGTGCTCGCGGCGGCTGGTGCCCGGAATCGCGCAGGTCACGGCCGGATGGCTCAGCACGAACTTCAGCAGCACCTGCGCCCAGCTGGTGCAGCCGATTTCGGCGGCCCATGGCGGCAGCGGCTTGTCGCGCAGCCGGCGCAGCAGTCCGCCGCCGCCGAAGGGCATGTTGACGATCACCGCCACGCCGCGCTCGGCCGCCAGCGGCAGCAGGCGCTGCTCGGCCTCGCGCGCGTCCAGCGAGTAGTTGATCTGCAGGAAGTCGAGCTTCTCGGCCTTCAGCACCGCCTCCACCTCGCCGTAGGCCGAGGCTGTGTAGTGCGTGATGCCGACGTAGCGCACGCGGCCCTGTTCCTTCCAGCCGCGCAGCGTCGCGAGGTGGGTGCGCCAGTCGACGAGGTTGTGCACCTGCATCAGGTCCATGCGCTGCGTGCGCAGCCGGGCGAAAGATTGCTCCATCTGCGCGATGCCGGCCTCGCGGCCCGAGGTCCAGACCTTGGTGGCGAGGAAGGCCTTGCCCTGCTGCTGCTTCGACGCTGCAAGTAGCTCACCGGTGGTTTCCTCGGAGCGGCCGTACATCGGCGAGCTGTCGATCACCGTGCCGCCGGCCGCGAACAGGGCCTCGAGCACGCCGGGCAGGCGCGCGTATTCCTCGCTGCCGGGGCGTTGGTCGAAGCCGATCCAGGTGCCGCAGCCGATCACGGGCAGGGCTTCCCTGGTGGAGGGGATGGGGCGGGTGTTCATGGCGGGCAGGGGCTTTTGTTGCGCGAAGGCGGGGAACGCGGCGCCGGCGCACAGCGCGACGCCCAGGCGCAGCAGCTCGGCGCGGGTGAGGGCGGGGAAATCCTTCGGAGGCGGCATCGGCAACCAGTATCCGGCGGGAGGCGGCCGGGAGCGATGCCCGGGCCTGTGCTCCAATCCGCCTTTTCGCTGCCTCATATTCATCATGGGAATGCCACTCTCCCTGCTTCGCATGCCCTCGCTGGACCTGGTGCGGGGCTTCGTCGCGGTGGGCCGGCGCATGAGCATCTCGCTCGCGGCGCAGGACCTGTGCCTCACGCAGTCGGCGGTCAGCAAGCAGATCCATGCGCTGGAGGCGCAGCTCGGCGTGGCGCTGCTGGTGCGCGGCCATCGCTCGATCTCGTTCACGCCCGAGGGCGAGCGGTTGTTCCGCAGCGCTGACGGCGCGGTGCAGCAGTTGCAGGACGTGATGGGCGGCATCAGCCAGTCCGGCGAGCAGCGCCCCGTGACCCTGAGCGCGAGCATCGGCATGACGGGGCTGTGGCTGCTGCCGCGGCTGGGCAATGTGCAGAAGCTGCATCCGGGCGTGGACGTGCGCGTGTCCTCCAACAACCGGCTGGCCGACCTGCGCAACGACGGCATCGACCTGGCCATCCGCTACACCACGCCCGAACTCGCGCCGGCCGGCGCGGTGCGGCTCTTCGGGGAAACGGTGGCGCCGGTGGCGCATCCCTCGCTCGGATTGCGCTCGCTCGACGCGCCCGGTGCGCTGTCCACCCTGTGCCTGCTGGCCTTCGACGATCCGCAGCACCCGTGGCTGCAGTGGAAGGACTGGCTCGCGGCGGTGGGCTGGGCCGACGCGAAGCCGCAGGCGGTGCTGCACTTCAACCAGTACGACCAGCTGATCCAGGCCGCGCTGGCCGGGCAGGGCGTGGCGCTGGGGCGGCTGGAGCTGATCCAGCCGCTGCTCGACGACGACCGGCTGGTGCGCATCGCGGCGCCGGTGCCGGAGCAGCCCTCGGCCCACGCCTACTGGCTGATCCAGGCCGAGGAGTCGCCGCGCGAGGACGTGCGCCACGTCGCCGGTTGGCTGGTGGACGAGGCGCGGGGCTCGTCGTCAGTCCGCTGAAGCTTCCGCCTTGCAGAACGCGATCGCCTCGTCGAGCCGGTCGTTGCCCCAGAACATCTCGTCGCCCACGAAGAAGGTGGGCGCGCCGAAGATGCCTTTCTCGACCGCCGTCTCGGTCTGCCGGCGCAGTCGCAGCTTGTTGGAGTCCGACAGTGCCTCCTCGATGACGCGGTGCGCCGGCAGGCCGAGCGAGGTCAGCAGCTCGTGCATGGCCTGCGGCGAATCGATGTCGCGGTCCTCTGCGAAGTTCATCGACATCGTGCGGCGGCAGAACTCGCCCATCCACGGCTGCGTGGTGCCTGCCAGCGCTATGCGCAGCGGCAGCACGGCCGGGCGCGGAAAGTTCGTCGGCCGTTGCCACGGCAGGCCGTACTTGCGGCACTGGCGGGCCATGTCCTTCCACGTGTAGTCGCCTTTTTCCTTCTGCAGCACGAAGGGCGACGACTCCCAGCCGAAGGAACGGAAGATCGGCCCCAGCAGGAACGGCCGCCAGCGGATGCCGATGCCGTGCGCGGCGGCTTCGGCCTCGATGCGCATGGTGCTCAGGTAGCTGTAGTTGCTGCCGAAGTCGAACCAGAACTCGATTGCGGCGCTCATTCGAACACCACCAGGCAGCGGGCCTCGATGCTCTCGCGCAGCGGCGCGTCGGCGGGCGTGTCGGGGTGGTCGAAGGCCGCGTGCGGCGTGTAGCGCGAGACGCCGCCGAGCTGCGAGTCGTACTGCTTGAACACCAGCGCCTCGTGCCGGTCCATCGCGGAAAAGTACGACCAGCGGTGCGAGGGCGAATGCGTCGCGAGGTAGATCTCGCCGGTGCGGCGCGGATAGCGCACCTCGGCGCTGACCAGGTCCTTCGCCATCACCGAACGTGCGTCGCACACGGCCAGCGGCGTGTCGAGCACCGGCCCTTTGATGGAACGCCAGACGTTGACGATGCAGTAGCGCCGTACGGCCGCGGCCTCGTCGGGGTCCGTCAGCACCATGGACAGCCTGCGGCGGCCGGATTCCTCGGTGTAGTCGTTGTGGATGCGGCCGTTGGCGGCGGCCCGGCCGTCGGTCGCGCGGCGGCCGAAGCTCAGGGCGACGCGGTCGGCCTCGCGCCGGCGCACCAGGTGGTCGAACACGTAGGCGCGTGCGCCGCCGGTGACGGCCAGCGCCAGTTCGGCCACCTCGCGGTGGTAGATGGCGGTGACTTCCGCGTCGTCGAGGAAGTCGCGCACGGCCGTGGGCGCGTCGCGCAGCACGAAGCCTTCGCGCTCGATGTCGGGCGGTGTGGCGGCGGCGCGCGCGTCGGCGATCGGCATGGGGCGCAGCTCGTAGCTGCCGCTTTCCCATGGCGTGTCGGGCGGCGGCTGGAAGGTGTAGCTGAAGGGGCGCAGGGCGGAGGGCTGGAGGTAGTTCAGGCCTGCGGTGACGGTGCTCTGGGTGGTCATGCGATGGCTCCTTTGGACGGGTCCATTGGAGCGAAGCGGCGCCTCGGGCTCAAACGACTTGTTGGCGCCTTCACATGAGCATGAGGAATGTGAAAGACGGCGGTAAAGAAGAAAAACAGGGAAACCGGTTTTCCTGTTGTAGGCTGCGAAATACTGTATGAAAATACAGTTAACAGTCATCGCCATGGGCCTTCCTTTCCTCGATTCCTTTTCCGCTGCCGCAGGCCGCGGCGTCTGGCATGCCGACGAACTCGGCCTGGCCGACGCGCAGGTGCTCGCCACCGGCCACGCCGCGCTCGACGCCGAGCTGCCGGGCGGCGGCTGGCCGGTCGGCGCGATGACGGAACTGCTGTTGCCTGCGCCCGAGGCCCATGTCTGGCGGCTGCTGCTGCCGGCGCTGGCGCAGGCGGTGGCCACGCGGGGCGGACCGGTGGTGCTGATCGGCGCGCCCTACGAGCCCTGCGGCGCGTCGCTGGCCGCGCAGGGGCTGCCGGTGGAGGCGCTGATGTGCGTCAGGAGCGAGGCCCCAGCCGCGCGGCTGTGGGCCTGCGAGCAGGCGCTGCGCTGCGCGGACATCGCCGCCGTCGTGGCCTGGCTGCCGCAGGCGCGGGTGGGCGAGTTGCGGCGGCTGCAGCTGGCGGCCGCGCAGCACGAGGTGCTGCTCTTCGTGTGCAGGCCCGAGTCGGTGGCGTTGTCTGCATCGCCCGCGCGGCTGCGCATCCGTGCTGATCGGAGCGGGGCCGACGCGTCGCAGATCGAGCTGGACATCCTCAAGCGCCGCGGCCCGCCGCTGGCTGCGCCGGTGATGCTGCCGGCGCGCAACGAGCGCATGACCGCGCTGCTGGCCGCTGCCCGGCTGCGGCGAAAGCTGCGCCTGCAGCAGCAGGGTTCGGTGCCAGCCGGTGTGACAGCGACATCGGCAACGTCTGCCACGGTGGTGCGCATCGACGCATGGAAAGGAGGCCCGGATGCACTGGATCGCCTTGCGGTGGTTGCCTGAAGCCGGCACGCCCGACGCCCCCCACGCTCCCGATGCCCCGGCGATGCCCACGCCCGAAGCCCTGGGCTGGTGGGCGCTGAAGTACACGCCCCACGTCGCCTGGCTCGATGAAGCGCTGATGCTCGAAGTCTCCGCCTGCGAGCGCCTGTGGGGCGGGCGCATGCAGCTCATGCGCCTGCTGCTGGCCGACAACCCCGTGCCCGACGCGCGCATGCTGGGCACGCAGGGCGCCACCAGCCTGATCGCGCTGGCGCGGCTGCGCCTGTTCGCGCGCGAAGAGAAGCGGCCGCAGGACGTGCCCGCCGGCCTGCCGCTCGACACGCTGAGCGCCGCGCATGAGCATCTCGACCTGCTCGCGCGCCTGGGTTGCCGTACCTGGGGCGAGGTTGCGGCGCTGCCGCGCGGCGGCCTCACGCGGCGCTTCGGCACTGGCCTGCGCGAGGCGCTCGACATCGCATGGGGCCTGCGCCCCGAAAGCCATTCATGGCTCACGCTGCCCGACGTGTTCGAGCAGAAGCTGGAGCTGCCCGCATTGGCCGAGACTGCGCCCGAACTCATGTGGTCGGCCAACCGGCTGCTGACCTCGCTGCAGTTCTGGCTGCGCGCCCGTCAGCGCGGTGCGCGCGCGCTGGAGCTGCAATGGACGCTCGACCTCAGGCGCCTCAACGGCGTGAATCTGCCACCGCATGAACAGCTCACCGTGCGCACGGCCGAGCCCACGCAGGACATGGCGCACCTGCGCCGTCTGCTCTCCGAGAAGCTGGCCCTCGCCACGCTGGCCGCGCCGGCGAGCTGGCTCAGCCTGCGCACGCTCGAAACCGATCCGTGGGCCGGCGCCAGCACCAGCTTCCTGCCGGAGGACAACCGCAAGGGCGACAGGCTGCACGAGATGGTCGAGCGGCTCAGCGTGCGCCTCGGGCCGCAGCAGGTGGTGGTGCCGTCGGCGCAGGCCGATCACCGGCCCGAGCGCAAGCAGGCATGGCGGCCTGCGCTGCAGAAGGAGAAGCCGGTCGCGGACAAGAGCCGGAAGGATGCTGCAGCGGCTTCGCAGCCCGACGCCGTCTATCCGCCATGGCTGCTGCCCGAGCCGCTGCTGCTCGAAATGGACGGCGAACGCCCCTGCTACCGCGGCCCGCTGAGCAGGCTGATCGGCCCGCAGCGTGTGGAGACCGGCTGGTGGGGCGACAAGGAAGAGGGCGGCCAGCCCGCGATGCGCGACTACTACGTCGCGGAAAGCCCCGAGGCCGGGCTGGTGTGGATCTTCCGCGAGCGGCCCGCCGCGCGCTTTTCTTCCGGTGAGGTGCGCTGGTACCTGCAGGGGTTCTATGCCTGAGCTGAGCGGCAAGCAGGAAAGCAGGCGACAGCCCGCCAAGGTGCATGCGCTGCCGGTGCCGCTGCGGGCGCGGCCGGCTTCGGTGCTGCCGGACTACGCCGAGCTGCACTGCCTCACGAACTTCAGCTTCCAGCGTGGTGCCTCGACGCCCGAGGACATCGTGGACCGGGCCTACCAGCTCGGCTACAAGGCGCTGGCCATCACCGACGAGTGCTCGGTGGCCGGCATCGTGCGGGCACATGTGTGCCTGCGCGGCATGGAACACAAGCTCGACGAGTACGAGCGAGAACACCCCGACGAACCGAAGATCCCGCGCAACCCCGCCTTCCGCCTGCTGTTCGGCAGCGAGTTCCAGTTCGAGCGCTTCAGGCTCGTGGTGATCGCGAACGACACCGAGGGCTGGGGCAACCTCTGCGAGTTCATCACCGCCGCGCGCAACACCGAGCTGCCCAAGGGCGAATATCGCGTGAGCTGGGAAGAGAGCGACGTGGCCTCGCTGCAGCGTTGCCAGATTCTCTTCGTGCCGGACCGCGACCCCGGCGGCGCGATGGACACGGCAACGCTGCACGAAGACCTGATGGCCGCCAAGGCGCTGTACGGCGAGAACCTCTGGCTGGCGGTGGAGCTGTTCAACGAACTCGACGACGATCTCTGGCTCGTTACGCTGATGCAGGCGGGCGAGGATGCGGGCGTGCCGCTGGTGGCGGCCGGCGACGTGCACATGCATGCGCGTTCGTGCAAGCCGCTGCACGACGTGCTGACGGCCGTGCGCGAGGGCCGGACCGTGGCCGAGTGCGGCTTTGCATTGCAGTCGAACGCCGAACGGCACCTGCGCCCGCGCATGCGGCTGGCCGAGCTCTATCTGCCGCGGATGCTGAAGAACACGCTGGTGGTGATGGGGCGGTGCCGCTTCGATCCGGAGGTGATCCGGGAGAACTACAAGTACCCGCTGGAGACCGTGGGCAGCCTCGAGACACCGGCGCAGACGCTTGTGCGAAAGACATGGGAAGGGGCACTCAAGAGGTATCCGCTCGAAAGATATGCCTCGGGTATTCCGGAAAGCGTTTGTCGGCAGGTCCAGAAAGAGCTCAACCTGATCCTGGAACTCGAATACGAGATGTTCTTTCTGACGGTCGAGAACGTTGTGAGCTTTGCCAAGTCTCGGGACATCCTTTGCCAAGGACGGGGCTCTTCGGCCAATTCGGCGGTTTGCTACTGCCTGGGCATCACGGCGATCAACCCTGAAAAGGGCCACCTGCTGTTCGAGCGCTTCCTCAGCCGTCATCGCCGCGAGCCACCCGACATCGACGTCGACTTCGAGCACCAGCGGCGCGAAGAAGTCATCCAGTACATCTACAAAAAATACGGTCGCGAGCGCGCCGCCATCGCCGCCGTCGTCATCTGCTATCGCGCGCGCAGCGCATTGCGCGACGTTGGCAAGGCCATCGGCATCGACGAGCGGCTGATCGACGAGTTCGCGAAAGACCACTACTGGTTCGACGACACCGTGCTCGGCGAGCAATTGCGACAGGCTGCCGCGCGTGTCGGTGTCGAGGAGGACGAGCTCAAGCTGACGCACTGGATAGAGATGACGCAGAGGCTCAAGGGCTTTCCGCGCCACCTGAGCCAGCACGTGGGCGGCTTCGTGCTCACGCATACCAAGCTCACGCGGCTGGTGCCGGTGGAGAAGGCTTCGATGAAGGATCGTTCCGTCATCCAGTGGGAGAAGGACGACCTCGAGGCGATGGGCATGCTCAAGGTCGACGTGCTGGCGCTCGGCATGCTCAGTGCGATCCGCCGGGGGCTGGAGCACATGAACCGCTGGCGCGGTTCGACGCTGGCGATGCACCAGATACCGAGCGACGACCCGAATGTGTTCGACATGATCTGCGACGCCGACACCATCGGCGTGTTCCAGATCGAGAGCCGGGCGCAGATGTCGATGCTGCCGCGGCTGAAGCCGCGCACCTACGAAGACCTGGTGATCGAGGTCGCCATCGTGCGGCCGGGGCCCATTCAGGGCGGCATGGTGCATCCGTACCTCAAGCAGCGGGAGCGGGTGCGCAGGAACCTGCCCATCCGCTACGAGAAAGACGAGCTGCGCGTAGCGCTGGAGCGCACGCTGGGCATCCCTATCTTCCAGGAGCAGGTGATGCAGATCGCGATGATCGCGGCCAAGTTCACCGCCGACGAAGCCGACCAGCTGCGCCGCGCCATGGCCGCATGGAAGCGCAAGGGCGGCCTCGGCAAGTTCCACGACAAGCTCGTCAACGGCATGGTCGACAACGGCTACAAGGCCAGCTTCGCCGAAGCCATCTTCAAGCAGGTCATGGGCTTCGGCGACTACGGCTTTCCCGAAAGCCACGCCGCCAGCTTCGCGCTGCTGGTGACGGTGAGCAGCTGGCTCAAGAACTACGAGCCGGCATGTTTTCTCGCCGCGCTGCTCGATTCGCAGCCGATGGGCTTCTACAGCCCATCGCAACTGGTGCAGGACGCCCGCCGCCATGGCGTGGAGGTGCGCCCGGTCGACATCACGCGCAGCGATTTCGACACCACGCTCGAAGCCCGCGAGCCCGATGCGCCGCGCATGCCGCCCGGCACCGACGAGCGCTATGCCGATCGCCTCGGCAACGAGAACCAGCCCGCGGTGCGGCTGGGCCTGAACCGCATCGCGAGCCTCAGTAAGGACGGCGCAGAGCGCTTGCTCGAGGCGCGCGCGCAGGCACCGTTCACGAGCACCGAGGACCTCGCCCTGCGCGCCGAACTCGACGGCAAGGACATGGCGGCGCTGGCCGCGGCCGATGCGCTGATGTCGTTGTCGGGTCATCGGCGCCAGCAGGTGTGGGATGCCACCGCGCAGCGACGGGCACCGGCCCTGCTGCGGGGCGTGCCGATCAACGAGCAGGCGCTGCTGCTGCCGGCCGCGTCAGAGGGCGAGGAGATCGTGGGCGACTATGCGGCGCTGCGACTCACGCTGCGGCGCCATCCGCTCGCGCTGCTGCGCCCGCGCCTGGCGCGCATGAAGCTCATGAGCGCGGCCGAGCTGCGTTCGCTGCCCAGCGGGCAGACCGCGCGCGCCTGCGGCATCGTCAAGGGGCGGCAGCGGCCGCAGACGGCCAACGGCACCATCTTCGTCACGCTGGAGGACGAGACCGGCAACGTCAACGTGATTGTCTGGAACCACGTCATCGAGGCCTGGCGCGAGCCGCTGCTCAAGTCGCACCTGCTCGCGGTGCAGGGCACCTGGCAGCGAGACGACGACAGCGGCGGCAAGGTGCAGCACCTGGTTGCCACCGGCTTCAGGGACCTGACGCCGCTCATGGGCCGGCTCGCGCAGAGCAACACGAGCCGGGACTTTCACTGAAACGGGAAGGGAGAGACCGGATGCAACCGAACGTTCCATGCCTCGCGCCTTCCGCCGCTTTTCGCTAACCTGCTTTCGCCATGTCCGAACCAGCCGTTCTCGACCCCGTCGTCGCCGTGCCCATCGGCCCGCCGCCACCCGCGCCCGACGTGCCGGTGCCCCTGCCTCCGCCACTGCAGCCGCCCATGCCGCCGCCGGAAGGCGATCCGCCACCGGTCGAGCCGCCGGTGACCGACCCCGGATTTCCCCCGCCCGTGCTGGATCCTCCGCCGCCGATGCAGACGGCCGTGCCCTTCGGCAAGCTGCATGCGCGGCGCCTGCGCGAGATCTACCGCTCGGCCGGCTGGCCGTGCTGCGACACCATCGAGGTCGAACTGCTCGCGGGCGGCTACCTGGAGCGCGTGCGCACCGTGCATGGTCACGAGACGCTGCGCGTGACCGACGCCGGCATCGCGCGCATCGCCACCACGCTCACCGTCAACCGCGCCGCGCTGTCGCCGCACGAAGCGCTGGTGGAGCGCGTGGCACGCGAGATGACGCGCGGCGGCCGCATCGCATGGCGCGGCCTGGGCCTGCGGGCCCGCCTGCCGCCGCTGGAAGAGGGCGGAAAGCCGCGCTGGTGTGTGGCGCGGCCCGATGTGTTCTCGATCCGCAATACCAGCGTGGAGGCCTATGCGCACCCCATCGTGCACGAGGTGAAGGTGAGCCGCGCCGACCTGCTGGGCGACCTGCGCAAGCCCGACAAGCGCGCGGCGTATCTGGACCTGGGCGGTGAGTGCTGGTACGTGCTGGGCAACGACGCCAAGGGGCGCTGCATCGCCAAACCCGAGGAGGTGCCGGCCGAATGCGGCGTGATGGTGCTCGAGGGCGAGCGTCTCGTGGTGGCGCGAGCGGCAGTGCATCGCGCCTTCGAGCGCATTCCGTTCGCCGTGTGGCTCGCGCTGGCCAAGGCGCGGCCGGTCGAGGGCTTCGAGGACGAGGCGCAGGACATGCTGATCTGACGAGGCCCTGCCTCGTCGACTGCGCTGTTTCGCGCTGCTTCGATCAGGTGATGTCGTCGTAGCCCCGGTGCGCGATGGCGACGACGTCGCCGGGCAGGAACTGGCTCTGCATCTGCCGCAGGCCTTCCTCGCGGTCTTCCGTGCTGGCTGCAGCATCGAACATCTGGTCGCAATACTCGAGCAGGTCCTTCACGATGCGCTCGTAGCGGTAGTAGGCGAGGGCGACCAGATCGAGATCTCCCGGGCCGTAGCCCTCGTAGAACAGCGCTTCCTCCCGGGGCTGGTTCCAGACGTGGCCCACGCCGCCGCCGATGAACATCAGGTCGCGTTCCTTTGGTGCAAGGATGAGCGTGTCCCAGTCGACGATCGAGAGGCGATCGTCGTCGCCCACGAGCACGTTGCCCGCGTGCAGGTCGGAGTGGCACGGCACCAGCCGCGGCGGTCGTTCGAGCAGGATGGAAGCCAGTTGCTCGCTGCGGTAGACGATGGTGTCGATCTCTTCCGCGTGCTCTTCCCAGAAGGCGAGAAAGCGTTCGACGATGCCGTCGCCCTTCACGCCGTTGATGAAGCGCCGCTGGTAGCGGCGCACGCCTTCGCGCCAGTGATGGTCGTAGCGCTCCTTCGGAAGGCTTGCCGACAGCGCCTCGGGCAGTTCGGCCTCGTGGATCGCGCTCAGGGCCGTGCCGAGCGCGGTCCATTGCGGGTCCGTCAAGGTGCGTTCGAAGCCGTTGCTGCCGTCGAAGAAGGGATAGAGCGCCCAGTCGAAGCCGTGGGCCTGTACGCTCAGCTGCAGGTTCGTCGTGGGCAGCGGTGCCATCACGGCCTCGATGCCTTTGTCGCGATGAAGGAAAGCGGGGACAGTGACGACCGGTTTGTCGAAGTCGCCGCGGCGCAGCTTGAGGAAGTACGCTGTGCCGTCGCTCGCGTCGACGCGGAAGACGGCGGAGTTCACGTCCGCGCCGAGCGGCAGGAATTCGATGCGGATGTCGCGCAGGCCATAGGCATCGGCGAGGCATTGCGCGATGGCTTCGCGCGGCAGGTCGGGGGGCGTCAGCATCCGGGGACTGTAGCGCCGGACGGATGGCCCGCTTCAGTGCAGCGGATAGGAGCCCAGCAGTTCGTGGCGAAACGGCGACGTGAAGTGCGAGCGGACGAGGCGGAATTCGGTTGCGGTCCAGCGGATGGGATTCAGGCGCGTAGGTCTCGCGGCGTGCTCGGCGTTTCGCGCGATGGTGATGTGCGGCGTCCACCCGCGAATGGGTACACGGAGCGAGAGGCCGGCCCTCAGCAACGCGCGGCTGATGTCGCGCTGGAGGTGTCGCAACTTTTCATGCTCCGAAGGCTGAACGACCGAGACGTCGTTGGTCCACGTGCAGGAGCTGTCGAGCGTGAGCTCCAGGGCTCGCACCGACACTTCGGCCAGCGCGTGGCGCAGACGTTGCTCGGCATCGCCGTGCTGATCGTCGAGGTACTGAAGGGTCAGGTGCAGGCGCTCTTCGGGTGGAAAGGAGCAGCCTCTTGGCCACCACCAGTTCTTGCGGTGCGCTGCGATTTCGGCCTGCACTTCGCTGGCCGGGAAAAGTCCGATGAGAAGCTTCCTGCGGGCAGCCATGAAGCACTCCTTCAGGGCCCGTCCGGCCACCAGCTTTCGGCAGTGGTCCGGATGACGCGCGCCGCCTGGGCGCGGATATCGTCCCTGTGCTGCCCGTCGTCGTGGTCCTTGTCGCGGGCCACCTTGAAGGGCCAGGTCGAGATGCGGCCTGTGCGGGTGCGGGGGGGCTGCAACCTGTGCAGCCTGGAGAAGAAAAGAACCTGCGCGGTGGGCGCAGGCGGACTGGCGGTGGTCATTGGCGTCGCCTCGATGTTGTTCTTGGAGACGACGAATTTTAGAGAAATGCTGTATGTATGTACAGTATTTTGAGGAGTCTCGAACCCTTGAGAAAAAGGTTCGTCAGGGCTGCGCGGGCGTGCCGAGCAGGGCGTCCAGATCGATGGACGAGGCCATCGCCCTGTAACCGGCGTCGCCCGGGTGCAGGTGGTCGCCGGAGTCCATCGAAGCCTTCAGCCGCGAGGGTTGCGCCGGGTCGCGCAGCAGGGCGTCGAAGTCGGCCACCGCGTCGAAGGCGCCGCCTTCGCGGATCCAGCGGTTCACTGCCTGGCGCACCTTGTCCTTGGCGGGCGAGTGGTGGCCCTCGAGTGGCGTGCCTTCCAGTGCGCGCTCGTTCGGCGGGATGGTGCCGGCCACGATGCGCACGTTGTGGGCATGGGCCATCTCCGCGAGCTGCCGCAGGCCCTGGATGACAGTCTCGGCACGCATGGCGGGCTCATCGGGCGCGAAGGGGCCGCCGGGCCAGCCGATGTCGTTGGTGCCCAGCAGCACGATCATGGCGCGCACGCCCGGCTGGGTGAACACGTCGCGGCCCGCGCGCTCCAGGCCCGCGCGGCCCATGCCGTCCTTCAGCAGGCGGCCGCCGGAGATGCCGGCGTTCAGCACGGCCACGTTGCGCTTCGCGAGCCGCTCGGCCAGCGCATCGGGCCAGCGGGTGTTGGCGCCGGGCGTGGAGCCGTTGCCGTCGGTGATCGAGTCGCCGAGGGCGACGACGGTGGTTGGCGGCTTCGGTGTTTCGACGATCAGGCCGCTGAAGAAGACGCGGGTGCTCCATTGCGAGGCAGTCGCGGGCAGGCGGGCAGCGCCGGTCAGGTCGCCGTCGGCGACGTAGGCGAGCTGGCGCGCATCGAAGTGGAAGCCCGCGGGCTGGCTGGGCCGCGGCAGGTAGATCGACACCGCAATCTCGCCGAGCGCAGGTACGGCAAGGTCGACCGGATCGCTGACCAGCCGCGCGCCCGGCGGGATGGTGGCATCGGCCTGCCCGCCGAAACGCAGCGCCCGGTCGCTGCCCTCGACCACGGCCGAGCCCTCGCCATGCCGGCCGACGCGCGCTGCGCCGATGTACAGCGGCGCAGTGCCGCCTTCATTGCTGATCACCACGCGCAGCCGCGAGCCGCCGATGCTCAGGCGCGCGACCTGCCGCACGGTCTGGCGGTTGAACTGGAAGGGCAGGCCCACGGGCAACACGAAATCGCCGCCCCAGACGGGCTGCGTGCTGGCCATCCAGCTGGGGCTCCAGTAGGTGGCGGCAGGGCCGGCCGTCGAGCCTGCGGCCGTGGCGGCCAGGGTGAGTGCGAGGGCGCCGTGGCGCAGGATCGAGGCGAATGTGGATGCAGTCATTGGGATGAGTCCTGATGAGAGTTGAAGCAACGGCTCAACTTTCATTCATGCCGCAGAAGATTGGTAGAAGGCAGAATGGCATCCAGACCATTCCATATTTGAATACTCTATGGACACCCTGCGCGCCCTCGAAGCCTTCGTGAACAGCGTGGAACTGGGCAGCCTCTCGGGCGCGGCCCGCGCGCTCGGCACCACGCAGCCGACCGTCAGCAAGCTGGTCGCCGGACTGGAGCGCTCCCTCGGCGTGCGCCTGCTGCGCCGCACCGCCGCCGGCCTGAGCCTGACCGAGGAAGGCCAGCGCTTCCACGAGCGTGCCCGTCGCGTGCTGGAGGAGTACGGCGATGCGGTATCCGACGCGCGCGAAGGCGTACAGCAGCCACGCGGCCTTCTGCGCCTGAGCGCGCCGGTGACGCTGGGCCAGCGGCACCTCAACGCCATGGCGCTGGAGTTCCTGGGCCTTTACCCCGACATCGAACTCGAGCTCGTGCTGGACGACCGCTTCATCGATCCGCTGGAAGGCCGCATCGACGTGTCGCTGCGCGTGGGCGGAACCCTGCCGCCCGATCTGGTCGCCCGTCACCTGGGCTCATGGCCGCGCGTGCTGATCACCTCGCCGGACTACGTCGCGGCACGCGGCAAGCCGCGCAAGCCGCAGGACCTGCTCGGGCACGACTACCTGCGCTATGCGGCCGGTGACGACGGCGTGCTGCTGCAGGGCCCCGAAGGCCCCGTCGCGGTGCCTGTGCGCAGCCGCTACAGGGTGAACAACGCGGTGGCGATGCTCGATGCCGTGCTCGGCGGCGCCGGCATCTCGCTGCAGCCGACCTGGATGGTGGCCGACCTGCTCGCGCAGGGCAGGCTGGTGCGCGTGCTCGGCCGCCACACCGGTCCTGCGCAGGAGATGCACCTGCTGTATGCGCCGCGCCGCCACCAGCCGCAGCGCGTGCGCGTGCTGGTGGACTTCCTGGCCGGGCGGGTGGCGAAGCTGCCGGGCAGCGAAGGGGAGCGGGCGCGGCGCCCGGCGTCAGGCGCTGCGTAGCTGGCGCGTGCCGACCGGCGTCTCGGGGCCGGTGCGCACGTTGCGCTCGATGAACTCGCGCGCGATCGCATCCATGTTCGCCGGCGAGGGCGTGTTGAAGGAAATGCGGTACTTCAGCAGCTTGCCGTTGCGCACCGCAAGGTAGGTGAACGAGTCGTAGGGCGTGCCGTCGCGCGGGCGCACGAGGCGGAACGAGACCGTGCGGAAAGTCAGCCCTTCGATGCGCACGTCCCGCGTGGGACCGACCTTGCCGCTTGCGTACATGCCCTGCGCGATGGCGCGCTGCACCTCAGAAATGGTGCTCCTGAAGTGCTCGTCGAACTGCGGATCGCCGACGCCCGGCTGCCAGTTGCGCTTCATGTCGTAGATGTAGACGTCGACCCAGCCGACGTTGCTTTCGAAGCGATGGCTGATGCCCAGGCCAGGGTTTGTCGCCTCGTAAGACTTGGAATTGATGTAGCGCCACTGGACGCCGGTTGGCGGGGCAGGTGCCGGCTCGGTCGCGGATTCGACGCCTGACGGTGCTCCAGTGGAGCCCGGCGCAGTGCCGGGTGCACTTGCGCAGGCGCAGAGCAGCGCGGAGAGAAACAGGGCGAACAGCAGCTTCATGGACCGGCTCCGGGGAAAGGACGAGAGGTCAGGCGACCCATCTCGCGATGCAACCTGGGCCGGATGCTACGTGATGACGAAGGCCGGATGAACTACAGCCTGCACCGCAATGAGCCGTTGGGTCGCCAGCTATCCGGCGCTGGCGGGAGGCGATCCGTGCAGCACGACGCCTGGCGTGTCGAGCGTGTACGTCAGCACGTTGCCGTGCGTGGAGTCTGTGACGAACAACGTGCGCCGCTCCGGGCCACCGAAAGCGATGTTGGTGGTCGAGGCACCGGCCGGACCGCGCAGCACCATGACAGGTTCCGCGCGCGGGTTGAGCACCCACACGTAGCCGAGGCCCGGATTGGCGACCAGCACCCGTCCCTGGACGTCGACCGCGAGCCCGTCGGGGCCGCTGGGTCCGTAGGACGTGAAGAACTGGCTCACCTTCGCGACGCTCCCATCGGCCAGCAGCGGCACGCGCCAGACGCAATTGCCCCGCGTCACTGCAAGGTAGAGCACCTTGCCATCCGGAGAGAGGGCCACGCCGTTCGGGCTGGGCACGTTGGACAGCAGCAGATCGAGCTGGCCGCTCGGCCGCAGGCGATATAGCCGGCCCGATGGATCGTGAAGGCCGCTCTGCCCCTGGTCGGTGAAGTAGATGTTGCCCTGTGCGTCGAGCACGAGGTCGTTCACGCCCTTGAAGCTCTCGGTGTTGCGCCGCTGCAGGTGCGGCGTGACCTGGCCGGTCTGCACGTCCACCCGCATCAGGCCGTTCCGGTAGTCGGTGACTAGCAGGGTCCGTGAGTCGGTGAACTTCATGCCGTTCGGTTCGCCGTCGTACTCGGCCACCTGCGTCCATGCGCCCGCCGGATCGATGCGGAATATGCGGCCGAAGGGTATGTCGCAGACGTAGAGGTTGCCGGTGTCGTCGAACACGGGCCCTTCGAGGAACGAGTCGGTCGGCTGTCCGCCGCGATTGGCGTCCGCCCAGGTGCTGCGCCGCGGCCGCCGGAACGACTCGGGCATCGTCGTGAAGGTCTGCAGTTCCAGCACCTGGGGCGCTTGCAGAAGGTACATGTCAGTCTCCTGGGCGGACGATGCCGCCGCGGTGGATGTTCACGGCCTCAAGTGGGCGACGAGCTCGCGAACCCGTAGAGCTTCGCGGGGTTGTCGACCAGGATGCGGTCGCGCACGGCGGTGCTGTCGCACCAGGTGGCGAGGACGTCGGCCAGATCGGCATCGTTGACGGTTCCGGGCGCCTCGGTGGTGTGGGGCCAGTCGCTGCCCCATACCAGACGCTGCGGCGCCGCGTTCACCAATGCACGCCCGAGGTCGAAGGCATCGGCGTAGGCGGGCGCTCCGTCGCGCGATCGCATGTAGACGCCCGAGAGTTTCATCCACGCGTTGCCGCTATCGATCAACCGGCGCGCGACCGCATAGGCCTCGCCCCTGACCCCCTCGGCGGGGTCGATGCGGGCCATGTGGTCGATGACCAGCGGTACCGGGAGTCGCGCGAGGATGGGTTCGAGCTCCACCAGCTGCTCCGGATGCACGAAGACCTGGATGTGCCAGCCCAGCCTGGCCACCTTGCGTGCCAGGGTCGTCAGCATCCCGGGCGTGGTGGCGCCCCATGACTGTGGCGTCACGAAGTTCACGCGCAGGCCGCAGACGCGCTGTGCCGCCAGGCGGTCGAGTTCGCCGTCGGCCACGTCGTGGCCGACCACCGCGACGCCGCGCGCGCTTTCGCCAAGCTGCGCGAGCGCGTCGAGCGTGCAGGCGTTGTCCGTGCCGTAGGTCGAAGGATTGACGACCACCGTGCGCGACGTGCCGAGCCGCCGCTGCAAGAGGCGGTACGCCGCCACCTCGGCCCGCGGCGGCTGGCGCTTCCAGTGCGGCGACGCGGCGAAGCGCGGGTCGAAGATGTGCATGTGGCTGTCGCAGGCATCGCGCGGCAGGCCGGTCGCGGGCCGGTTCGTTCCCACCGAATGGGGAACCTGCTGCGTGTCCGAAGGGTGGTTCATGTGCGCGGTGCCTTCAGTCGAGCTTGATGTTGCCCTTGCGGATCACTTCCGCCCACTTCGCATCTTCCTTCTTCAGGAAGTCGGCGAATTCGGATGGCGTCGAGCCGACCGGCTGCACGCCCACGTCCACGAAGCGCCGTTTCACTTCCTCGTTCTTCAGCACCTCGACCACCGCCTTGTGGAGCTTCTCGGCGATGGGGGCCGGCGTGCCGGCCGGCAGGAACAGGCCGTTCCACTCGTAGGCCTCGTAGCCGGGCGCCACGGCTTCGCCGATGGTCGGCACATCGGGCAGGCGCGCCGAGCGCTGCGGCGAAGACACCGCCAGCGCGCGCAGCTTGCCCGAGGACACGAGCGGATACGACGCGGCAATGGTGCTGAACATGAAGTCGACCTGCCCGCCCATGACGTCGGAGATGGCGGGGCCGCCGCTCTTGTAGCCCACATGCACCATGTCGAGTCCGAGCCGCTGGCGCAGCAGCTCCGCCGCGAGCCGCTGCACGGTGCCGCCTCCGCCCGAGGCGAAGTTGAGCTTTCCGGGCTCGGCCTTCGCCCTGTCCACGAGATCCCTGATGCTCTTCACGGGCGACTCGGCGCGGACGATCACGATGTTGGGTGCCAGCGCGACGAGCGCCAGCGGCTGCAGGGCATTGCCGGCGTACGGCATGCGCGCAAAGAGATGCGGATTGATCGAGTAGGGCGTTGCGTCGTAGAGCACGGTGTAGCCATCGGGCGCCGCCTTGGCGGCAAAGCTGGCGCCGATGGTTCCGCTGGCGCCCGGCCTGTTGTCGACGATCACGCTGGTGCCCAGCTTCTCGCCCACGCGCACCGCGAGCACGCGTGCCAGGGCGTCGGCTGATCCACCCGGCGCGTAAGGCACGACGAGGGTGATGGGGCGCTCGGGATAAGCGGAAGGCGCGGCCTGTGCGGCGCGGGTGCCGTATGCGAACACGGTGGCGCACGCGCAAACGGCGAGCATGCCTCGGACGAATTTGTTCATGATGTCTCGATGTGTGGTGACTGCTGCGGGAATGCGCAGCGTGTTCATTCAGTCTTGAGGTCGAGCGAGCGGGCCAGTTCGCCGTACAGCTTGACCTCGCGCGCCAGTTGCGCGCCGAAGGCATCGCCGCATGTGTTCTGCGTCTCCATGCCGAGCGAGCGCAACTTCTCTCGCGTGGCCGGTGCCCGTGCGAACTCGGTGGCGACACGGCGCAGGGCGGTCAACACCTCCGGTGGCGTCTTCGCGGGCGCCAGCAGGCCGTACCACGCGTCGGCCGCGTAGCCCTTGACGCCAACCTCCTCGAAGGTCGGCACGCTCGGCAGCAGGGCGGAGCGCGTGGGTGCCGCCACGGCCAGGGCTGTCAGCTTGCCGGACTGCACCTGGCTGAGCACCGAGCCCAGGGTGGCGAAGGAGCTGTCGACCTGCCCGCCCATGAGGTCGGTCGTCGCCTGTGCCGCTCCCTTGTAGGGAATGTGGTTCATCGAGGTGCCGGTCAGCTGCGTGAAGTGCGCGCTAGCGAAATGCCCGGAACTGCCGGAGCCCGGCGTTGCATACGTGCGCTTGCCGGGTTCGGCCTTGACTGCCTGCATGAACGCGCCGAAGGACTTGACCGGCATGGACGGGCCGACCACCAGCACCGTGGGGCTCACGGCGAGCGAACACACCGGTGCGAACGAGCGCACGGCGTCGAACTTGACCCGCTGGCTGTAGAGCGCGGGAATCATCGTGTGGTTGGTCGCGCCCAGCAGAAGGGTGTAGCCGTCCGCCGGGGCGGCGGCCACGGCCTCGGCCGCGAGGATCGTGTTCGCGCCGGGCTTGTTGTCCACGATGAACGGCTGACCCAGCGCGCGCGATGCGTGGTCGGCAAAGGCGCGCGCCACCACGTCGGTCGGGCCGCCCGCGGAAAAGCCCACGAGCACGCGCACCGGCTTGGAGGGCCATGCCTGCGCCTGTACCTGTGCGTGCGCCTGCACCGCCAGGACCGTCATCAGTCCGAACGCGATCGCCGCAAGGCGGGCGCTTTCGCTTCTCCTCATTCCTGTCTCCTTTTCTTGCGGGCTCCGGCCTGCCCGGGATCGCAGTCGTGTGCGACGCAGGCCGGCGGCCGTGCCTCAGGTGGTCGCAGTCTGGCGCGAGAGCACTTCCAGCAGGTTCCTTGCTGCGCCGACGCCCATGTTCACGTAAGCATCGCTGGTCACGCCGCCGACGTGGGGACTCAGCACGATGTTCTTTTCGCCCTGGAACGGATGCCCCGGCGTCATCGGCTCGACCGCGAAGCTGTCCAGCCCGGCCATGGCGACCTGGCCCGAGCGCACGGCAGCCAGCAGCGCCTCTTCCTCGATCAGGCCGCCTCGTGCTGTGTTGACGACGATCACGCCGCGCCTGCATTGCGCCAGCGTACGTGCGTTGAGCAACCCGCGGTTGTCGTCGGTCAGCGGACAGTGCAGCGATACGGCGTCGGACTCGGCCCAGAGGGTTGCCAGGTCGACCGGCTGCACATGGGCCGGAAGGTTCTTCGCGAAGGGATCGTGGCCCAGCACGCGCATGCCCAGCGCGTCGGCCATGCGCGCGAAGCGCAGTCCGATGGCGCCCAGGCCGACAAGGCCGATGGTGCGCCCGCCGAGCTCCAGGCTCTTGTGCGTGGCCTTGTCCCAGTGGCCGGCGTGCATTCGCGTGTCGAGGGACGTCACCGACTTGGCGCAGGCCAGCAGCAGGGCGAGCGCATGTTCGGCCACCGCCGCCGCATTGGCGCCCACGGCCGCCACGACCTCGATGCCGCGCGCCTGCGCCGCCGCCTTGTCGATCGTGTCGGTTCCGCTGCCGTGCTTGGAGATCACCTTCAGCGAAGGCGCCGCGTCCATCACGGCGGCGCCCACCTTGCCGTAGCGCACGATGATGGCCACGGGGTCGTGCGCGCGGCAAAGGGCGACCAGGTCGTCCTCGGTCGGCGTCTTGCCGGCGTAGACGATCTCATGGCCCTCGAGCAGGGCGAGCGCCTGCGGTGCCAGGTCGGCACCGGTCACGAGGATGGAATTGCCGGGCGTCGTGGTCACAGTGTCTCGCCTTCCTTCAGCACGCCGGCCGCGCGCAGGGCCGCGTCCAGCCACTTGGCCACGGTGTCGCCTTCCTTGATGGCGGCGATGCGCGCGGCTTCGTCGCGGACCTTCTTTGCCGCCAGCGGCAGCAGCGATTCGATCTTCTCGCGCTCGACCACGACCACGCCGTCGCCGTCGCCGATCACGAAGTCGCCGGGATGCACCGTCACGCCGCCGATGGAAACCGGGTGCCCGATGCGACCGCCGATGTTCTTCGTCGGCCCGTTCGGGTTGGTGCCCACGCTGAAGACGGGGAAGTCCATCTCGTCGATCTCGAGGCTGTCGCGGCAGGCCCCGTCCATCACAACGCCGGCGATGCCGAGCTTCTTGCAGGCCGTCATCATGATGGTGCCCATGAGGGCGGCGCCCTGGTCGCCCTTGCCGTCGATCACGAGCACGTCACCGGGCTTTGCCATGGCGATGGCGGCATGGATCATGAGGTTGTCGCCGGGGCGCACTTCCACCGTGATGGCGGTGCCGGCCAGCTTCATTCGGGGGCGCAGGGCCTTGATGCGCCCGTCCAGCGCGCCGCGCCGGCCGGCCACGTCGGCGAGGATGGCCGGCTGGAACCCGGCGGCCTGCGCCACGATGTTCGCGGGCACGCGCTCGAAGTCGCGAATGATGTCGGGAAGGTTCGAAGACATGGAGGTACTTTCAGGAAGAGGATGAATGAAGGGGATGGAATTCAGTCGGGCTTGACGCCAGCGTCCTTGATGACCCTGGCCCACTTGGACAGGTCGGCTTTCTGGGTGTCGGCTAGCTGCTGCGGCGTGCTGCCCACGAGGGTCACGCCGAGCTTGTCGGCCATCGCGACGACATCGGGGTCCTTCAGGTGGCGCACGATTTCGTCGTGCAGGCGCTGCACCACCGGCGCGGGCGTGCCGGCCGGCGCGTAGACGGCCTGCCACTGCTCCACCACGAAGTCCTTGAAGCCCGCCTGCCCCATGGTCGGTACGTCCGGCAAGGCTTTCAGGCGGTCCGCCGACGTGACGGCCAGCGCCCTGAGTTGCCCGCTCCGGATGTGCGGCAGCGCGGCGGCCACGGGGGCGAACATGAAGCTCGCATGGCCTGCCAGCACATCCTGGATGGCCGGCGTGTCGCCCTTGTAGGGAACGTGCGTCATCTTCGCGCCCGTCTGCAACCGCAGGAGTTCGCCCTGCATCTGAAGGACCGTGCCGTTGCCGCCGGATGCGAACGAGAGTTCGCCGGGGCGCGCCTTCGCCTGCGCGACGAGGTCGGCGACCGTCCGGAACGGCTGGCCGGAGCCGACGACCAGCACGTGCGGGATGGTCCCGATGAGCGACACCGGCGCGAAGGCTTTCACCGGGTCGTACTGCATCTTCGGCAGCAGGTTGGGCACGATCGCCTGCGGGCCGATAGACGTGCCCAGCAGCGTGTAGCCGTCGGACGCGGCGCGCGCGACGAAGGCGGAGCCGATGGTGCCGGTGGCGCCTGCCTTGTTGTCGACGATGACCGGGGTGCCCAGCGAATTGCCCAATCGCAGCGCGATGGCCCGGCCGAGGATGTCGGTGGTGCCGCCCGGCGGGTACGGCACCACCCAGGTAACGGGCTTGCCGGTGGGCCACTGGCCCTGGGCGAAAGCGGGGAATGACGCGGCGGCGAGCGCGGCCAGGCCAAGCGCACCGAACCGGCGCCGATGAAAGCGGATCATGAAGTCTCCTGAAGGGTTGCGGGGGGCGCGAAGCCGTAGAGTTCGGCGGGGTTGTCGACCAGCACGCGGCGCAGCGCCTCCGACGTGCCGGTCCAGCCGGCAAGCAGAGCCATCAGCTCTGCGTCGTCCGGCATGGCGTGGTGCCCGGCGCTGGCGGACGCGTGAGGCCAGTCGCTGCCCCAGAGCACGCGATCGGGCGCGGCGTCCAGAAAGCTGCGCGCCAGCGCGCCCACGTCTTCGTAAAGGGGCGCGCCCCGTTCGCTGACGATGTAGGCGCCGGACAGCTTCACCCAGGCGCGGCGCTTCTCGAGCAGCCGCAGGATCAGCGCATGCGAGGGATGCCTGCCGGCCATGGAGGGCGCGAGCCGGCCGAAATGGTCGAACACGACCGGTACAGGCAGCCGGTCCAGCACGTCGGTGAGGTCAATCCACGTGTGAGCGGGTGCGAGCAGCTGCAGATGCCAGCCGAGCGGGGCAACGCGACGTGCAAGCGGCTCGATCTGCGATGCGGAATTGACGACACCCAGCGACAGGTTCAGGCGGATGCCGCGTATCCCGCGGGCGTGCAGTGCTGCCAGCTCGGCATCGCCGACCTGTTCGTCGACAACCGCCACGCCGCGTGCCTTGGGGCCGAAAGCCTCGAGCGCATCGCACAGCGGCCTGTTGTCGGTGCCGTAGGTCGAGGGGGTCACGAACACGACCCGCTGCGTTCCCGTGCGCCGCTGCAGCTGGCGGTAGTCCGCCGCGCCGGCGTCCGGCGGCCTCAGCGTGGCCCCCGCGGCCGCGGGATAGCGTGCGTCGTACAGATGCACGTGGCAATCGCAGGCATCGGGTGGAACGTCGACCGTGGTGCGGCCGCGCCCCGCCGAGAACGGAGCCACGGGCGCATCGGTGCACGAAGCAGTGGGCGCGGCCATGCCGGATCAGTCCATCTTGACGCCGGAGGACTTCACGATCGCGCCCCAGCGCACGCCGTCGGTGCGGATCAGCGACGCGAACTTCTCCGGCGGTCCGGACATCACCTCCGCGCCTTGCGCGGCGAGCTTCTTCTGCACCTCGGGCGTGGCGAGCGCCTTGTTGAAGGCCGTGTTGAGCCTTGCGATCGCGTCCTTCGGCATGGCCGCGGGGCCGGCCACGCCGAACCAGGTGACGGCCTCGAAATCCTTGTAGCCCGACTCGGCCATCGTCGGCACGTCGGGCAGGTCGCGGTTGCGTTGCAGAGACGTCACGGCCAGCGCACGCAGCTGGCCGCTCTTGATCTGCGCGATCAGCGTCGGCACCGACGAGATGTACATCTGGATCTGCCCGCCGACGAGGTCGGTGAGGCCCTGCGAGGCGCCCTTGTAGGGCACGTGCGTGAACCGTACGCCGGCAGCCTGCTGGAACTGCTCCGTGGCGAGGTGGGCCACGGTGCCGTTGCCGGAGCTCGCGTAGTTGAGCGCGGTCGGTTTCGCCTTGGCGGCGGCGACCACGTCCGACAGCTTCTTGTAGGGCGACGCGGCGGACACCACCACGACCAGCGGTGCAGAGGCGACCAGCCCGACGGGTGCGAGGTCCTTCACCGGGTCGTACGGCAGCTTGGCGTAGAGGGACGGGTTGATCGCCAGGTTGCTGGTCTGGCCCAGCACCAGCGTGTAGCCGTCGGGACTGGCCTTCACCGCCGCATCGACGCCGATGTTTCCGCCGGAGCCCGGCTTGTTGTCGATGACGATGGTCCAGCCTTCCGAGGTCGCGACCTTGTTCGCTACTTCGCGGGCAATGATGTCCGTGCCGCCGCCGGGCGGGAAGGGCACCACGAGGCGGATGGGGCGCGAGGGATAGGCCTGCGCCAGTGCCATGCCGCAGGCGAGCATGAGGGCGCCGCCGAGGGCTGCGCGGCGGGAAATGGAGCTGTTGCTCGAGGTACGCATTGGTTTGTCTCCGACTCGTTCGATGAGTGCCTGGCAGCGGTGCTCCAGGGCATGCGGCGACTTTAGGTTCGTGTTCCACTCCATACAATGGAGGTCCATTGAGTGCAACATGGACCACTGGGTGAAACGAAATGACCCTTGCAAGAAGAACCGGAACAGTGAAGCCGAAGCGCCCGGCCGAGGTCGTCGAAGTGCCGCGCGAAGCCGACCTGGAGGCCACCGGCGGCGTCACTGCGGTGACCCGCGCCCTGCAGCTGCTCGACACGTTCGGGATGCAGGACGAACGGCTTTCGCTGGCCGAACTGACGCGGCGCACCGGCATGCACAAGACCACCATCCTTCGCCTGCTCCGCACGCTGGCGTTGGCCGGCTACGTGGTGCAGCGTGACGACGGCGAATGGCGGCTCGGCCCCGCGGCAGGCTGGCTCGGCGCCCGATACCAGGCCAGCTTCGACGCCAACAACGTGGTCGAGCCGATGCTCCTCGCGCTATCGCAGGCCACGGGCGAAAGCGCGGCGTTCTATGTGCGCGAAGGCAATTCGCGCACATGCCTCGCGCGCGTGGAAGGGCCGCAACCGATCCGGCACCACGCGCGCATGGGCGCGATGCTGCCGCTGGAGCTCGGGTCTCCGGGGCGGGTGATCCTGGCCTTCTCCGGCGAGCCCGGAAAGCTGTACGAGGACATCCGCAAGAAGGGCTATCACTTCTCCATCGGAGAGCGCGAGAAGAACGTGGCGACGGTGTCCGCGCCGGTGTTCGGCCTGCGCTGGGCCCTGCTCGGCTCCGTGTGCATTTCAGGGCCTGCGGATCGCCTGCCGAAGGCCAAGCTCATTGGCCATGCGAAGACGATCATGAAAGCGGCGAACGAGCTTTCCTATGCACTCGCCGGTCGTCCTACGGCGCAAACGCCGGCAGTCGTTTCCACGTGGCATCCGTAGAAGGGCCTGGCGGCATTCTCGAAATCGGCGGCCTTGATCGTCGATGCGCCTGAAGGAACGACAGTGCATGCCAGGCAATATCGCATCCACGCACTTGTCGGACAGCCGGCGCTAGACGAGGTGATGCCCGCCATCGATGCGAAGAGTCTCGCCCGCGGTGAATTCGCTCGTCATCAGATAAAGATACGCGGGGCGATGTCGGACGCCGTCGCGATCCCGGTCGGCTCCGGAAGGCTCAATCGGAACAGGCCTCGCAGTCGCGGTTCTTGCCGTCGGCATGGATCCTTTTCAGTTCTGCTCTGCCCAGCGGAGTGATCCGAAGAATGACACCGCCTTGGCCGTCTCCCGTTCCCGGCTCGGGCAACCTCGCCTCCACCAATTGGGCGGCAGCCAGGACTGCGGCGCACTGGATGTCCGCATCGGTCTGGATGGCCAGGGGAAACGAGGCGTCCTCGATGCGCCTCAGGAAATTCATCGGCATTGCCGTCGCTCCTTCCGAATGATCCGCGATCGGACCTTTGGGTTCAGATCAACAGTATCGAAGTCGAGGGTTCTTATCGACAAGAGGGACGCCTGGTGCAGCGCGAAAGACAGGCATCATTCCTACAAGGGAATGCGCACCAATTTCCTATTTCTGACCAAGCCGGCCGCGTCTCGGTCTGATTTCTTCACGTCTCGCGTCTCGACGCGCAAAGCTGCAAGAGAAAAGAGAGCTCGCCTGAGTCAGGATCGATATGCCGCCTCGCGGCCCAGCAGCTCACGCCGCGCGAGCAGGAAGGTCGCGGCATTCCAGCTCTGTCCGGCCATGCCCATGGGCGACAGCGTCCGGCCGTGGAACCACTCGGTGAAGCGCCAGTCGTCGAGCGCGTTGACCTGCGCCAGCCGCACGAGCTCGGACCATGCCATCTCGTGCGCACCCAGCTTGGCCAGCGCCATCACCCAGAAGCCGCCGACGAAAGGCCAGATGCCGCCGTTGTGGTACTGGTGCACGATGTTCTGCTGGTGGCGGCCCATGTAGGCCCGCCACAGCGGGTGCTGGCACGACAGCGGATGCAGCACCACGCGCACGGGGTAGGGCTCGCTGGCGCGCGCCTGGGTGATGGTGTCGACGATGCGGCTTGCCATGGCCGGGTCGGCCAGCCCGCTCTGCATGGCCAGCACGTTGCCGAACACGTCTCCCTCGTCGCCGACCACGGCCAGATTGACGAAGCTGAGGTACAGACCGGGGTCGCGCCGGCCGCGGCGCGCGTAGTGCTGCAGCAGCCGGGCCCGGTGGTATTCGGGCAGGTCGCGCTGGAACGGATTGAACAGGTGATTGAAGTGGTGCTGAGTGGCCTCTGCATGGTCCAGCGCGTAACGGCGCTTGACCTCGTACCAGAGTGCATTGGTGTAGAGCACGTAGCCCGAGCGCGGCATGATGTCGGCCCAGTCGCTGGCTTCGTTCTGCTGCAGCAGCCGGAAGTGCTGGTGCTCCTGCGCCAGCAGCCAGTCCAGCGCGCGGCCGACCTCGGCGCTCCAGCGCGAAGGGCCGACTTGCCCATGACGGCGCACGTGGTCCACGGCAATCAGCCACCACAAGGTGGCGTCGATGCAGCCCAGGTACCAGAAGTCGGCATCGCGGCCTTCGGGGTCGACGTACTTGGGGATCTGCCCGTTGGCAGCCTGCTGTGCCGCGAGCGAGTCGAGGCTCGCCACCGCCCCTTGTTCCAGTGCAGGAACGCCGCTGCCGCACATCGCGATCACGCATATCGCGGCGTCGCGCCCGAAGATGCGCGTGTAGCGCCGCGCCTCGGCGGCTTCGGTCCGGGATGCCGCAAGGATGCCGTGCGGCGTCAGGTTGCGTTCCAGAAGTGCGAGGGAGGCCTGCGAGCAGGTGTCCAGCAATGCGAGCGTGGGAGCATCCAGGTCAGTCATGCGTTCGTATCGTGGCTCGGGGCTCTCTTTTTATCAACCGTGCTGTGCATGCGGAGGGCGCTTGCCAGCCGCGACGCTGTAGGCAAGTTCCTTCCCCAACATACGCAAAAGTCCATCGCCTCTGGAGGCTTCGCGCGCGCTGAATGCTCGAAACAAGAGCACCGCGGATCGAGGGCCGGAGATCACGGCACCCAGAAGGAGACAGGCAACATGGAATTAGGCAACGTGGAATTCGAAGGCATCTACTGTTTCGATACCGCATCGGTGCGATTCGCGATCTATCCCGACGGTCCCGATGGGGCCCGCATCCTGGCGCAGATTTCCGAGAACACCCTGCACGACGAGTTCGGCGTGCGGGAAATGGGCGAGCAATTGACTGCCGCCTGCAGGAAACATTTCGACGCGATCCTGCCCGCCGCCATCGCTCGCTACAGAGCCGACCCGCACCAGCCCGTCACGCTCACCCACGCTGACTTTCGCGTCTCTCCGGCGGCCCCGGCTGCCAGAGCGGGACGCTGAGACGCCGCCGCGGCCCGTCGCCCCGTACGGGTCGGGCGGACGCACGGGCTTCTCTCCGACATGGTGAATCGGCACTGGCCTTAACCGCGGTATCCCGCACGCCAGCAAATTGGATCCGACCAGACGCGAACTCTGACAAGAACCCTGAGAGCCCTCTGAGAACTCTCTGAGAACTCTTCTTCTCAACAGGAGCACCGGTGCCGTCGAATCATCCACGCCATGGCGAGCGAGACGCCTATCTTTTCCGGGAGGGCACTCACTCCCGGCTCTACGAACTGCTCGGATGCCATCCCGTGGAAGAGGGCGGTGCGCGGTTCGCGGTGTGGGCGCCGAACGCCGAGTCCGTCTCGGTGGTCGGCGACTGGAACTACTGGTCCGGCGATGCCGATCCGCTGGCCGCGAGTGCGGACAGCACGGGCATATGGCAGGGACACGTTCCCGACGCCGCGGCCGGACAGGCCTACAAGTACCGCATTCGTTCCCGCCATGGCGGCTACACGGTCGACAAGGCCGATCCCGTCGCCTTCAGCGCGGAGCCGCCACCGGCCACCGCGTCGCGGGTCTGCGAACTTTCCTACGGATGGAACGACGCCGAGTGGATGGCAACGCGCGGTCCGCGCAACGCGCTCGGTGCCCCCATGTCGGTCTACGAGGTGCATCTCGGCTCGTGGCGGCGCCACGACGGCCGGTTTCTCGGCTATCGCGAGATGGCGCATCAGCTGGCCGCCTACGTGAAGGACATGGGCTTCACGCACGTGGAGCTCATGCCCGTGACCGAGCACCCGTTCTACGGCTCGTGGGGCTACCAGACCACCGGCTACTTCGCACCCACCGCACGCTTCGGCTCGCCGCAGGACTTCATGTACCTCGTCGACCATCTGCACCAGCAGGGCATCGGCGTGCTGCTCGACTGGGTGCCTTCGCACTTCCCGACCGACGAGCATGGGCTCGCGTACTTCGACGGCACGCACCTCTATGAGCACGCCGATCCGCGCCAGGGCTTCCATCCGGAGTGGAACTCCAGCATCTTCAACTACGGCCGCTCCGAGGTGCGCAGCTTCCTCGTGTCGTCGGGGCTGTTCTGGCTCGACGTGTACCACCTCGACGGGCTGCGCGTGGACGCCGTCGCGTCGATGCTCTACCTCGACTACGCACGCCGGCACGGCGAATGGGTTCCGAACCGCCACGGCGGACGCGAGAACCTGGAAGCCATCGATTTTCTCCAGACGCTGAACCGCGCCGTCTACCGCGAGCACCCCGACACGGTCACGGTGGCCGAGGAGTCGACCGCGTGGCCGCGCGTGTCCCGGCCCACCGACATGGACGGCCTGGGCTTCGGCGAGAAGTGGAACATGGGCTGGATGCACGACGTGCTGGCCTACATGAAGGAGGACCCGGTCCACCGCCGGTATCACCATCACAAGCTGACCTTCTCGCTGGTGTACGCCTTCCACGAGAACTTCGTGCTGCCGCTCTCGCACGACGAGGTGGTGCACGGCAAGGGCTCGCTGCTCAACAAGATGCCCGGCGACAGCTGGCAGCAGTTCGCCAACCTGCGCGCGCTCTACGGCTTCATGTGGGCGCACCCCGGCAAGAAGCTGCTCTTCATGGGCGGCGAGTTCGGCCAGCGGCGCGAATGGACGCACGACGGCGAACTCGAATGGTGGGTCTGCGGGCTGGAGGGGCATCAGGGCCTGCAGCGCCTCGTGTCGCAGCTCAACCGTGTCTACAGGGACGCACCCGCGCTGCACCAGATGGATTTCTCGTCCTCGGGCTTCGAATGGGTCGCGGCCGACGACGCCGACACCAGCGTGTTCGCCTTCCTGCGCAAGGCTGACGACGGCAGTCCGCCCTTGCTGGCGGTGAGCAACATGACCCCGGTGCCTCGCACCAACTACCTGCTCGGCGTGCCGCTGGGAGGCCGCTGGCGAGAGCTGATCAACACCGATGCGTCGGAATTCGGAGGAGCGGGCTGGGGCAACTTCGGGGGCGTCGAGGCGTCGCCGGTGCGTTCCCATGGCCGCAGGCAATCGGTGTGCATCACCTTGCCGCCGTTGTCCACGCTGATCCTGGAGCACTGTTCCTGATGAAGAACATCTTCTCGGCCAAGACCGTCCCCACGCCGACGGGAACCGAAATAGAGCGCGACAACGGCACGGTCCGCGCGGTCATCGATGCCGTGCTGCCGTGCGTGGATGGCGGTCGCTTCCCGGTGAAGCGCGTGGTCGGGGAGCCGGTGCGGGTCCGCGCCCACTGCTTCACCGACGGGCACGACGTCCTGCGCGTGCAACTGTGCTGGCGCGCGCACGACCAAACCGCCTTTCGCGAAGTGCCGATGAAGCCGCTCGGCAACGACGTGTGGGAGGCCAGGTTCTCGCCCCCGTCGCTCGGACGCTACGTCTACACCGCCGTCGCCTGGGTGGATCCCTTCGAGTCATGGCGCAGCGAGATGACGCGGCGTGTCGATCCCGACGACGTGCGCATTGCCGCGCAGGTCGGGGCGCTGGAGATCGCGGCCGCCGCCGCGCGCGCCGAGGGTGCCGACCGGGTCTCCCTGCAGCGATGGGCCACCGAGCTCGATGCCGTGGCCGCCAATCCCGCGTCCGACATCGTCTCGCTGAAGGCCCTGGCGCTCGACGAGGAGTACGCCGACCTGGCGCGGCGCCATCCCGATCGCCGGCACGCGGTGCGCCATCCGGTAGAGCTGCCGCTGGTGGCCGACCGCGAGCGCGCGGGCTTCAGCACCTGGTACGAACTGTTCCCGCGTTCGGCAGGCCCCGCGCCAAGCGCGCACGGCACTTTCAGGGACGTGGAGGCGCGGCTGCCGGCCATCGCCGCCATGGGCTTCGACGTGCTGTACTTTCCGCCGATCCATCCCATCGGGCGCGAGCAGCGCAAGGGACCCAACAACGCGCTGGAGGCAGGGCCCGGCGACGTGGGGAGTCCGTGGGCCATCGGCGCGGCGGAAGGCGGGCACAAGGCGATCCTGCCGGCGCTGGGCACAGCGGAAGACTTCAGGCACCTGCTCGAGCGCGCCGCGGCGCACGGCCTGGAGATCGCGCTCGACATCGCCTTCCAGTGCGCGCCCGACCACCCCTACGTGAAGTCGCACCCCGACTGGTTCCGCTGGCGCCCCGACGGGAGCGTGCAGTACGCGGAGAACCCGCCCAAGAAGTACCAGGACATCTATCCCTTCAACTTCGAGTGCGAAGACTGGCGCGGCCTCTGGGCCGAGCTCAAGAGCGTGCTCGACCACTGGATCGGGGAGGGCGTGCGCATCTTCCGGGTGGACAACCCGCACACCAAGGCCTTTCCGTTCTGGGAGTGGGCCATCGGCGAGGTGAAGCGCGTGCATCCCGAGGCGATCTTCCTGGCCGAAGCCTTCACGCGGCCGAAGGTGATGCACCGGCTCGCCAAGCTCGGGTTCTCGCAGTCGTACACCTACTTCACCTGGCGCAACACGAAGAAGGAGCTGGAGGACTATTTCACCGAGCTTTCGAGCGGCCCCGGCATCGACTACTTCCGTCCCAACGCCTGGCCCAACACACCCGACATCCTGCACGAGCAGCTGCAGTCGGGGGAGCCCGCCGTGTTCATGTCGCGACTGGTGCTGGCCGCGACGCTCGCCGCCAACTACGGCATCTACGGACCGGCGTACGAGCTGTGCGAGCACCTGCCGCGCGGACCCGGCAGCGAGGAATACCTCGACTCCGAGAAGTACCAGCTGCGCCACTGGAATCACGACGATCCCGCCAGCCTCGCGCCCTTCATCGCGCGGGTGAACCGCATCCGCCACGAGAACCCGGCGCTGCACCAGGACAGGAGCCTGCGCTTCCTGCACATCGACAATGACCAGCTGCTGGCCTACGCCAAGGAGTCGCCCGATGGCTGCAACGTGATCGTCACCGTGGTCAACCTCGATCCGCACAACACGCAGTCGGGCTGGCTCGGGCTGGAGCCCGGCAGCGTGGGTGTCGCGGGCGGGGGCAGCTTCCAGATGCACGACCTGCTCAGCGGCCAGCGGTTCATCTGGCAGGGCGACTGGCACTACATCCGGCTCGATCCCCACAGCGTGCCCGCGCACATCTTCGTGGTCCGCCGCCGCCATGGCGACGAACGCGACTTCGATTACTTCCTCTGAGGTCGTCCGCCCATGAACGCACCCGTCTCCCACATCGCGCTCGAAACAGTCGAGATCGACACCAGCGACGATCCGCTGTGGTATCGCGACGCGGTGATCTACCAGCTCAACGTCAAGGCCTTCTTCGACTCCAACAACGACGGCATGGGCGACTTCAAGGGCGTCACCGCCAAGCTCGACTACGTGAAGGAACTGGGCGTCAACACCATCTGGCTGATGCCGTTCTATCCCTCGCCGTTGCGCGACGACGGCTACGACATCTCCGAATACGAGAACGTGCATCCGCAGTACGGCACCCTCGACGACTTCCGCGAGATGCTGGCCGAGGCGCACAAGCGCGGCCTGCGGGTGATCACCGAACTGGTCATCAACCACACCTCCAGCGAGCACCCGTGGTTCAAGGCTGCGCGGCTCGCGCCGCCGGGCTCGCCGGAGCGCAACTTCTACGTGTGGAGCGACACCGACCAGATCTACCAGGGCACGCGGATCATCTTCACCGATACAGAGGCCTCCAACTGGACCTGGGACCCGATCGCCAAGCAGTACTTCTGGCACCGCTTCTTCAGCCACCAGCCCGACCTGAACTTCGACAACCCGGCGGTGCTGGAGGCCATCTTCAGGACGATGCGCTTCTGGCTCGACATGGGCGTGGACGGCTTCCGGCTCGACGCCATTCCCTACCTGGTGGAGCGCGACGGCACCAGCAACGAGAACCTGCCCGAGACCCACGCGGTGATCAAGCAGCTGCGCGCGGCCATCGACGCCGAGTACAAGAACCGCTTCCTGCTGGCCGAAGCCAACATGTGGCCGGAGGACGTGCGCGAGTATTTCGGCGACGGGGACGAGTGCCACATGGCCTACCACTTCCCGCTGATGCCGCGCATGTACATGGCCATCGCACAGGAAGACCGGCACCCGATCGTCGAGATCATGGCGCAGACGCCCGACATTCCCGAGGGCTGCCAGTGGGCCATCTTCCTGCGCAACCACGACGAGCTCACGCTCGAGATGGTGACCAGCAAGGAGCGCGACTACATGTACACCATGTACGCGGCCGACACGCGAGCGCGGATCAACCTGGGCATCCGCCGGCGCCTGGCGCCGCTGATGGAGAACGACCTGGACCGCGTGAAGCTCATGAACGGCATGCTGCTGTCGATGCCGGGCTCGCCCATCATCTACTACGGCGACGAGATCGGCATGGGCGACAACGTGTTCGTGGGCGACCGCAACGGCGTGCGCACGCCCATGCAATGGAGCCCGGATCGCAACGCCGGCTTCTCGCGCGCCGACCCGCAGCGCCTGTACCTGCAGCCGATCATGGACCCGTTGTTCGGCTACGAGGCGCTCAATGTCGAGACGCAGGCGCGCGACGCGAGTTCGCTGCTCAACTGGACCAAGCGCATGCTCGCCGTGCGCAAGACCAGCCACGCCTTCGGCCGCGGCAGGCGGCGCTTCCTGAAGCCGGGCAACCGCAAGATCCTGGCCTACCTGAGCGAGTACGACGGCGACGTGATCCTCACGGTGTTCAACCTCTCGCGCGCCGCGCAGCCGGTGGAGCTCGATCTTTCCGAGTTCAAGGGCTTCGTGCCGATCGAGATGCTGGGCCGCGCGCCGTTCCCGCCCATCGGCGAGCTGCCGTACCTGCTCACACTGGCCTCGTACGGCTTCTACTGGTTCAGGCTCACTGCCGAGGCCAATGCGCCGAGCTGGCACCAGGAGGGCGTGGCACTGCAGGAGCGGCCCACGTTGGTGCTCTTCGACGGCTGGACCAGCTTCTTCCGCGATCGCGTGATGCCATGGCGCATCGGCATGTCCGAGCGCATGCGCAACCAGTTCGAGCTGGAGACGCTGCCGCGGCACATCGAGATCCAGCGCTGGTACGCCTCCAAGGGAACCGTCATCCAGCGCGCACGGCTGGCCGACCATGCCGTTTGGGAGGTGGACGGCCTGAGCTGGATGCTCTCCCTGCTCGACCTCGAAGGCCCGGCGGGAGGCGCCACCTACTTCATGCCGCTCGCGCTGGCCTGGGAGGAACGCGACGAGGAGCGCATGGCCGGCGTGGGGCAGGCCGCGCTCGCCAAGGTGCGGCAGCAGGCGCAGGTCGGCCTGATGGGCGACGCCTTCTACGACGAGGCTTTCTGCCGCGCGCTGGTGCGCACCATCGCCAAGGGCGCCGAGCTGTCCACGCTGGGCGGCAAGCTGGTCTTCCGGCCGACCGCCGCCTTCGCGGAGATCGCGGTCGACATCGACGCGCTGCCCGTCGGCCGCCCGAGCGGCGCGAGCAGCAACACCGCGCTCACGCTGGACGAGACCCTGTTCCTCAAGGGCTACCGCCATGTGCGCGAGGGCATCAACCCCGAGCTCGAGATGGGGCGCTTCCTGACCGAGGTGGCGCGCTACCCGCATTGCGTGCCGGTGCTCGGCGCGCTCGAGTACATGACCAACGACGGCCGCACGATGACGCTCGCGATGGTGCAGAGCTACATGGCCAACCAGGGCGACGGCTGGGACTACACGCTCGGCTACCTGGAGCGCTTCCTGCGCGACGTGCTCACCACCGATGGCGCCACGCCCGCCACGCCCGGCGAGCCCGACGTGTCCTCGGTGCATGGCGGCTTCCTAGCCCTCATGGCCACGCTGGGCCGGCGTACCGCCGAACTGCACCGCGCGCTTGCCGCGCGCACCGGATCGGCCGCCTTCGACCCCGAGCCGCTGGCTGCCGCCGACTTCGCCGGCTTCAAGACGCATGCGGCGAACGATGCCGCCGCCACGCTCGCGCTGCTGCACGAGCGCCTCGAACTGTTGCCGCCCGCCGCGCAGCCCGACGCGCGCAGCCTGCTCGAGGCGGCCGATGCGCTGCGCGCCGCCATCGAGGCGCGCCATCCGGTGGAGGGCGGCGGCATCAAGAGCCGCTACCACGGCGACTTCCACCTGGGCCAGGTGCTGGTGAAGGACAACGACTTCGTCATCATCGACTTCGAGGGCGAGCCCGCCCGCAGCTTCGAGGAGCGCCGCACCAAGAGCTCGCCGCTGCGCGACGTGGCGGGCATGCTGCGTTCGTTCAACTATGCCCGATGGTCGGCGTTGCGCCGCGTGGCCCAGAGCCCCGACGAGGCCGAGCGGCTGGCGCCGCCCGCCATCGCCTGGGAGCGGGCGACGCGAGACGCCTTCCTGGGCGGCTACGGCGCCGCCCTGGCAGGGCCCGACGGCGCTCCTCTCGATGCCGAGCTGCTTGCGCTCTTCGAGCTGGACAAGGCCCTCTACGAGCTGCGCTACGAGCTCGAAAACCGCATCGAATGGGCGCAGGTTCCGCTGCATGGCGTGCTTGCGCTGATCCAGCCACCCCGCGCCTGACACCGCCGAGGCCGCCTTCAACGGAAGACAGATCATGGAAAACTTCGGCATTCACCTGGAGCCTCTGCGCGCCATCCTCTACCAGGTCGGCGCCTTCATACCGCGCCTGCTGATCGCGCTGGTGGTGGTCCTCGTCGGCTGGCTGGTCGCCAAGGCGGCCCGCTTCACGGTGACCAAGGCGCTGCGCGCGATCAACTTCAACGTGCTGACCGAGCGCGCGGGGCTCGACAACTTCCTGCGCCAGGGCGGACTGGCGGGCGACACCAGCAGCCTGTTCGGCATCCTGACCTACTGGCTGGTGATCCTGGCCTCGCTGCTCATCGCCTTCAACGGCATGGGGTTGAGCTACATCGCCGACCTGCTGGGGCGCATCGTCTGGTTCGTGCCCAACGTGTTCGTGGCGCTGCTGGTGCTGGCCTTCGGCTCCTACTTCGCGCGCTTCGTGGGCGAGGCGGTGAGCAGCTATTTCCGAAGCGTGAAGATGCAGGACGCCGTGCTCTTCGGCAAGGTCGCGCAGTACGCGGTGATGGCCTTCGTGATCCTGATCGCCCTCGACCAGATCAAGGTCGGCGGCGACATCGTGCGCGAGAGCTTCCTCGTGATCCTGGCTGGCGTGGTGTTCGCGCTGGCCCTGGCCTTCGGGCTGGCCGGCAAGGATTGGGCGAAGGCCCAGATCGAGCGCTGGTGGCCGCGGCAGATCGGGAGCCCCCCCAAGCCGCCGCCAAGCGTGACCACCGTCGGCGACGGGCGCCCCGCGCACTTCGGCAACGACCGGCCCCCGCGCTGAAACGCACCGGATGATGCGAAAGACCAATCCGGCGATCAGCGCCGTCTGGCCCGGGCGCCCCTATCCGCGCGGCGCCACCTGGGACGGGGAGGGCGTCAACTTCGCCCTGTTCTCGCAGCATGCGGACAAGGTCGAACTCTGTCTGTTCGACGAGCAGGGCCGCCATGAGCTCCAGCGCATCCCGGTGCACGAACGCACGGATGGCGTCTGGCACTGCTACCTGCCCGAGGCGCGCCCCGGTCAGGCCTATGGCTATCGCGTGCACGGGCCCTACAAGCCCGAGGAGGGGCATCGCTTCAACGCCCACAAGCTGCTGATCGACCCGTACGCCAGGGACCTGGTGGGCGAGCTGCGCTGGGGCGACGCGCTCTACGGCTACACCGTCGGAAGCAAGCGCGAAGACCTCTCCTTCGACCGCCGCGACAGCGCGCCGCTGATGCCCAAGGGACGCGTGCTCGAGACCGCCTTCACCTGGGGAGACGACCGCCGCCCCTCGGTGCCGTGGCAGGACATGGTGATCTACGAGATGCACGTGCGCGGCTTCACCATGACGCACCCCGACGTGCCGGCCGGGCTGCGCGGCACCTACGCCGGACTCGGCTGCGCGCCGGTGGTCGACTATCTCAAGCGGCTGGGCGTGACCACGGTCGAGCTGTTGCCCGTGCACGGTTTCCTCAACGACCGCCACCTGGCCGAGCGCGGCCTGCGCAACTACTGGGGCTACAACACGCTGGCCTTCTTCGCGCCCGAGATGCGCTACAGCGCCTCGGGCAAGGTCAAGGAGTTCAAGACCATGGTGAAGACGCTGCACTCGGCGGGCATCGAGGTGATCCTCGACGTCGTCTACAACCACACCTGCGAGGGCAACCAGCTCGGTCCCACGCTGTCGCTGCGCGGCGTGGACAACGCCTCGTACTACATCGCCAATGCAGAAAACCGCCGCTACTACGACGACTTCACCGGCTGCGGCAACACCGTCAATCTCGAGCATCCGCATGCGCTGCAACTGGTGATGGACTCGCTGCGCTACTGGGCCGAGGAGATGCACGTCGACGGCTTCCGCTTCGACCTGGCCTCGGCCCTGGCGCGCGAATCGGGTAAGGTGGAAAACCTCGGCGGCTTCTTCGATGCGATCCGCCAGGACCCCACGCTCAACCGGGTGAAGCTGATCGCCGAACCCTGGGACCTGGGCCACGGTGGCTACCAGGTCGGCAATTTTCCGCTCGGCTGGGCCGAATGGAACGACCAGTACAGGGACGGCCTGCGCGGCTTCTGGAAGGGCGACGGCGGGCTCCTCGGCGAGGTGGCCAGGCGCATCAGCGGCTCCGAGGACCTCTACGGCTGGTCGGGCAAACGACCCACCGCCAGCATCAATTTCGTCACCGCGCACGACGGCTTCACCCTGCATGACCTGGTCTCCTACAACGACAAGCACAACGAGGCCAACGGCGAGGACAACCGGGACGGCAACAGCCACAACATCTCGTGGAACTGCGGCGTCGAGGGGCCTACCGAAGACCCCGAGGTGGCGGCCCTGCGCGAGCGCCAGAAGCGCAACCTGCTGGCGATGCTGCTGCTGTCGCAGGGCGTGCCCATGCTGCTGGCGGGCGACGAGCGCGGCCATACGCAGCAGGGCAACAACAACGTCTACTGCCAGGACAACGAACTCGGCTGGATCGACTGGACTTCCACGCCCGAGCGGCTGACGCTCGTGGCCTTCGTCGAACGCATGGTGGCGCTGCGCCGCGCGCACCCCTCGTTCCGGCGCCGCAGCTTCTTCGCGGGACAGCCTTCCGAAGGCGAGACCGTGACCGACGTCCATTGGCTGAAGCCCGACGGCGGGGAAATGCGGCCAGAAGACTGGAACGACGCCAGCGCGCGCTGCATCGCGATGTACATCCCCGGCGGCGGCATCGCCGACCGCGGGTTGCGTGGCGAAGTGCAACACGACGACGACTTCCTGGTGCTGCTAAACGCCCACCATGACGAGATCGCCTTCACGCTGCCGCCGATGCCGCACGGCGCCTGGCGGCTGCTGGTCGACACCGCGAACAACTCGCCGCCCGTCATCGCCGAGGATGCCGCCGCGCTGGCGCCGGTCTGGCCGGAGCCCCGCTATCCCCTGCAATGCCGCTCGCTCGTGGTGCTGAGCCGGCCGGATGTGCGGCCATGAAGGCTCGCACGAACACGAAAACGCACGCGCATCGCATGCAGTTCGGTGCCACGGTGCTTGCCGACGGCACGGACTTCGCGCTCTGGGCCCCTTCCGCGGAGATCGTCGTGCTCGAACATCACCCGCTGGGCGGCGAGCTCTCGTCGCATCCGATGCCGCGCGACGGTCGCGGCTGGCATCGCCTGAGCGTGCCAGGGGCGGGGCACGGCGACAGCTACCGCTACCGCCTGCCCGACGGTACGCGTGTGCCCGATCCGGCGTCGCGCTTCAACCCCGGGGACGTGCACGGCTCGAGCGTGGTCATGAACCCGCAGCGCTTCGGGTGGACGGACGGCGCATGGCGCGGCCGTCCCTGGGAAGAGGCGGTGGTCTACGAGCTGCATGTGGGCACCTTCACCGAGGAGGGGAGTTTTCGCGCGGCGCGCGAGCGGCTGGCCGAGCTTGCCGAACTCGGCATCACCGCCATCGAGCTCATGCCGCTCGCGGACTTTCCGGGGCGGCGCAACTGGGGCTACGACGGCGTGCTGCCGTTCGCGCCCGATGCTTCGTACGGCACGCCCGACGAACTGAAGGCGCTGATCGACGCGGCGCATTCGCTGGGCCTGATGGTGCTGATCGACGTGGTCTACAACCACTTCGGGCCGGAAGGCAACTACCTGCATGCGTACTGCCCCGAGTTCTTCAATTCCGGGCGGCAGACGCCGTGGGGCGCGGCGATCAACTTCGACGGGCCGGACTCGCGCACGGTACGCGATTTCTTCATCCACAACGCGCTCTACTGGGTGGAGGAGTTCCGCTTCGACGGGCTGCGCCTGGATGCCGTCCATGCCATCCACGACGAGACGCGGCTGCACATCGTGCGCGAGATCCGCGAGGCGCTGGATGCCGGGCCGGCGCGCGGGCGCTACGTGCATCTGGTGCTGGAGAACGAGGACAACCGGGCTTCGATGCTGATGCGCGACAGCCGGGGCATGCCCCTGATCGGCACGGCGCAGTGGAACGACGACCTGCACCATGCGGTGCATGTGCTGGCCGCCGGCGAGCGCGACGGCTACTACGCCGACTACGCGGACGACCCGGTGCGTCGCTTCGCCTGCGCGCTGGCGGAGGGCTTCATCTACCAGGGGCAGCCGTCGGTGTTCCGGCAGGGGCAGCGGCGCGGCGAGCCGAGCGTACGGTTACCGGCGCAGGCCTTCGTCTCCTTCCTGCAGACGCACGATCAGGTCGGCAACCGCGCCTTCGGCGAGCGCATCCACGCGCTCGGCGATCCGGTGCTGGTGCGTGCGGCGCTGGCCTGCCTGCTGCTGTCGCCGCATGTGCCGATGCTCTTCATGGGCGACGAGTTCGCGGCTTCTTCGCCGTTTCTGTATTTCTGCGATTTCGGACCGGATCTGGCAGCGGCGGTGTCCGAAGGCCGGCGCGCGGAGTTCGGCGGCTTTGCGGCGTTCGCGGACGAAGCCGTTCGGGCGCGCATTCCGGACCCGAATGCCGAAGAAACCTTCCTTGCCTCGAAGTTGCGCTGGCGCGAGCGCGGGGCACGTCCGCATTTCTCGCGGCTCAGCGAGGTGCAGCTGCTGCTGGACTTGCGCCATCGTCTGATCGTGCCGAGGCTCGGTGGTACGAAGGGTGCTGGCATCTACCGGTGCGAGAACGACATGCTCCAGGTGCAGTGGGACCTGGCGCCGGTCAAGGCCGGCGGCACCTCGGTGCGCTTGCACATGCAGGCCCATTTCGGAGCGCAGCCCGTGGAGGCTGTCGTGACGCCACCCGGCGAGGTGATCTACAGCGATGGGGTGATCGATCGCGAGGGCGCCCTGTGCCTTGCGCGCGGCGCGGTGCACGTGACACTGGAAGCACTGCATGACGGATGAGGCACGCAGCGGCCCTGTTGCCGATGATCTCGGAAGGCTGTGCGCGCACTTCGGTATTGCAACCGGCTACTTCGATGCCTTCGGCGCGTGGCGCGAGGCGCCCGCCGAAAGCCTCGTCGCACTGCTGGCCGAGCTCGGCGTGCAACTCGATGGCCCGGGTTCGGCGGGCAGGGCGCTCGAGGCCGCCCGCCGTGCGCGTTGGGCAGAGGCCTTGCCGCCGGTGCGGGCCGTGCAGGCCGGGCGCCCTGCTTGGTCGGTGCAGTTGCGCCTGCCGGTGTCCATGCGCCGGATCCGATGGCAGCTCGACGACGAACAGGGGCGGGAACTGCAGGGCGAAGCCGATGCGGAAGTCTTTCCCGAGATCGACCGCATCGACATCGACGGTGCTTGCCTGTGCGAGAGAGTTCTGCAGATGCCGGTCGCTCTCGAGGCGGGCTACCACCGGCTGCGCATCGAGGGCCTGCGCGGCGAGACCCTGGTGCTTGCATCGCCCGGCCGTTGCTACCGGCCACCCGCCGTGCGCGATGGCGGGCGCGTCTGGGGCGTGACGGTGCAGCTCTATGGTTTGCGCTCGCCGCGGAACTGGGGCATCGGCGACTTCAGCGATCTCGAGGACCTGGCTGTGCGCATGTCGGATCAAGGCGCCGACATCATCGGCTTGAACCCGTTGCATGCGCTGTTCGCGAGCACGCCATCGGATGCGAGCCCGTACAGTCCCTCGTCGCGCCAGCACCTCAACGTGCTCTACATCGACGTGGAAGCGGTGGACGGCTTCGCAGATTGCGAACCGGCCCGCGACAGGGTGCGTTCGCCCGGCTTCCAGGCGCGGATTGCCGCGTTGCGCGCCGCGCCGCTGGTCGACTACCCAGGCGTGGCCGCTGCAAAGCTCGAAGTGCTCGAATTGCTCTACGGCGACTTCTGCGAGCGGCACCTGCCGCCGGAAGGCGCACCCGACGAGATGGGCAGGGAGTTCCTGGCCTTCGTCGCGGAGCGCGGCGAGGCGCTGCGGCAGCACGCCATCTTCGAGACGCTGCAGGCGCACTTTCTTGCTGCCGGAGGCGACGCACGGGACTGGCATGCGTGGCCGGCCGCCTACCGCGATCCGGACTCGGCCGAAGTCACCGCCTTTGCGATAGCCCATGCCCGGCATGTGCAGTTCCATCGGTACCTCCAGTGGCTGGCCAACCGGCAGCTCGCGCGCGTATCCGCGCGCTGCGACGCGCTCGGCATGGGCGTCGGCCTGTACGCGGACCTCGCGGTGTCGGTCGATCGCGCCGGCTCGGACGCGTGGGGCGCGCAGCAGGTGCTTGCGCAGGGCGCCAGCGTCGGCGCACCGCCGGACGAGTTCAACCCCGCCGGGCAGGGCTGGGGGCTGCCGCCGCTGCGCCCCGACCGCCTGCGCGCCGATGGCTACCGCTTCTTCATCGACACGCTGCGCGCCGGCATGCGCGGCGCGGGTGCGTTGCGCATCGATCACGTGATGGGCCTGATGCGCCTGTTCTGGATTCCGCGAAGCCTGAGCGCGCGCGAGGGAGCGTACGTCGGCTATGAGCTCGATGAAATGCTGGCCATCGTGGCGATCGAGAGTCAGCGTCACCGCTGCATGGTCGTGGGCGAGGACCTGGGAACGGTCGAAGAGGCGATGCGCGATGCGCTGACGCAGGCCGACGTGCTGTCATACCGGTTGCTGTACTTCGAGAGGCAAGGCGACGGCGGTTTCACGCGGCCCGACGCCTATCCGCCGGCTGCCCTCGTCGCACTCAGCACGCACGACCTCGCGACCTTCGCTGGCTGGTGGACGGCCACCGACCTGCGGGAGCGGCTCGCGCTGGGCCTGTTTCCCGATCTGGCGATCTTCGACAGGCAGCTGATGGACCGGGCGCGCGAGCGCATCGCGCTGATGCAGGCCTTGCGGCAGGCGGGTCTTCTGTCGCGCGAAGAGGTGGCGCAGGCGGCCGGGCTCGCGATGCCGTCCGCGCGCATCATCGAAGCGGCGCATGCATTCCTCGCCGGCGCACCGTCGGCGCTGATGATGGTGCAGCTAGAGGACGTGGCAGGTCTGGTGGCGCAGGCCAACATGCCGGGCACGGTGGACGAGCATCCGAACTGGCGGCGCAAGCTGCCCGAGCCCGTTGCGGCGCTGGCCGGTGGCGAACGCATGCGCGGATTGAGCGAAGCCTTGCGCGCCGTCCGGCCGCGCCGGACTGAATCGAGCGCGCGAGGCGCATCGCCGGGGCTGCAGACCCGCGTGCCTCGCGCCACCTACCGGCTGCAGTTCCACAAGGATTTCGGTTTCGACGATGCGATCCGCGTGCTGCCGTATCTCGCGGAGCTCGGCGTGAGCCACGTGTACTGCTCGCCGATCCAGCGCGCCCGCGCCGGCAGCATGCACGGCTACGACGTGGTCGCGCATGGAGAGATCAACCCCGAACTCGGCGGCGAGGAAGGCTTCGCGCGCTTCACCGAGGCGCTGAAGGCCAACGGCCTCGGCCAGCTGCTGGACATGGTGCCCAACCACATGGGCGTGTTCGGCGCCGACAACGCCTGGTGGATGGACGTGCTGGAGAACGGGCCTGCGTCGCTGTTCGCGCAGCACTTCGACATCGACTGGCAGCCGCTCAACGTCGAGCTGACCGGCAAGGTGCTGTTGCCCGTGCTGGGCGCGCACTACGGCGAGGCGCTGGAGAACGGCGAGCTGGTCCTGCGCTTCGAGGAGGCGACGGGCAGCTTCGCCATCGGCTATTACGACCACCGGTTTCCGCTGGCGCCAGAGAGCTATCCCGTGGTGCTCGAGCGGGCGCTGGCGCGGATCGACGACGCAGCCGCATCGGGAGAGCTTGCGAGCCTGTCGACGGCCTTCGGCCATCTGCCGCGGCGCGATGCGATTTCCGCGCAGGGGCAGGCGGAACGCGTGCGCGACAAGGAACTGCTCAAGCTCCGGCTGGCGCGGCTTGCCCGGCGCCATGCCCCGGTGGCGCAGGCGCTCGCGGCGTCGGTGGCGGAGCTGAACCTCGCCGTGCCGGAAGCTCGCGACGCATTGCATCGGCTGATCGAGCTGCAGGCCTACCGGCTCGCTCACTGGCGGGTAGCGGCGGACGAGATCAACTACCGGCGCTTCTTCGACATCAACGATCTCGCGGCCGTGCGCATGGAGCGCGACGAGGTGTTCGAGGCCACGCAGTCGTTCGCGCTGGACCTTGCCGCGTCCGGCGTGGTGGACGGTTTGCGCATCGATCACCCCGACGGGCTCTACGACCCGGCCGACTACTTCCGCAAGCTGCAGGAAGGCTATGCACGGCGCGCCGGACTGGTGCTGCCCGCGCGCGACGCCCAGGGGCGACCCGTGCGGCCCCTGTACGTGGTGGCCGAGAAGATCGCCGGGGCCCACGAGGAAGTGCCCGAGCGCTGGCATGTGCACGGCACCACCGGCTACCGCTTCGCGAATGTGGCCAACGGCGTGCTGGTCGATACAGCTGCCGAGGCGAGCGTCGTGCACACGTGGCAGCGCTTCACCGGCGATGCGGCGGATTTCGCCTCGGTATCGCGCGCCGGACGTCGCGAGGTGATGCGCAACGCACTCGCATCGGAGTTGAACCTGCTGTCGACCGAGCTGCGGCGCATCGCCGGCGCCGACCGCGGCACGCGCGACTACACGCTCAATGCGCTGCGCCACGCGCTGGCCGATGTGGCCGCGTGCATGCCGGTCTACCGTACCTACATCGTCGAAGGGCCGTCGGAACAGGACGGGCGCTTCATCGACGCAGCCGTCGACGAGGCGGCCCGGCAGAGCAGCGATGTCGACCGGTCGATCTTCGACTTCGTGCGGAGCGCGCTGCGCGCAGAAGCCGTGGCTTCGGCGCCGCCGGCGCTGCGCGATCGGGTGCGGCGCTTCGCGCTGCGCTTCCAGCAGTTCAGTGCCCCCGTCGCGGCGAAGGGCGTGGAGGACACGGCTTTCTACCGCTACTTTCCGCTTGGCTCGCTCAACGAGGTGGGCGGCGAGCCGGACCTGTTCGGCATCGGGGTCGAGGCCTTTCACGCGGCGAGTGTCGACCGCGCACGGCGTTGGCCTCACACCATGCTGGCGACCTCGACGCACGACAACAAGCGCTCGGAGGACGTGCGCAACCGGATCGACGTGCTGTCGGAGATGCCCAACGAGTGGATGCTGGCGCTCACGCGCTGGCACGGCCTTTGTCGCGGTACGCGCAGGAAGCTGGCGGGCGGCGAGGCGCCGTCGCGCACGGACGAGTACCTGCTGTACCAGACCTTGCTCGGCACCCTGCCTCTCGGCGGGCTCGAGGCTCGCGCGGCACCTGGGTACAGCGACCGCATCTGGCAGTACATGCAGAAGGCCGCCCGGGAAGCCAAGCTGCGCACGCGATGGTCGCAGCCCGATGCTGAATACGAAGCCGCCCTCGAGCGTTTCGTGCGCGACCTGCTGGCCGATTCGAAGGAGGGCACGTGCCTGGCGGACATCCAGCAACTGGCCGACAAGCTGGCATGGTTCGGCGCCTGGAACAGCCTCACGCTCACGCTGCTGAAATACGGTTCGCCCGGGGTGCCCGATCTCTACCAGGGCAGCGAATTCATCGAACTGAGCCTGGTCGACCCCGACAACCGGCGCCCGGTGGACTACGCGCTGCGACAACAGCGGCTTGCTGAGCTGCGAGCGATAGCGGGGCAGGAGGGCTTGGCGCGGCAGGTGCGCTCGATGGCCGAGGCGCCGCACGATGGCCGCGCCAAGCTCTGGTTCATCTGGCGGATGCTGTCGTTGCGGCAGACGCATCCTGCGCTGTTTCGCGAAGGCAGCTACGAGCCGCTGGCGGTCGACGGGCCGCTGTCGAGGCACGTCGTTGCTTTTGCTCGCAGGCATGAAGGCCGGATGCTGGTGGTCGTGGTGGGCCGATTGTTCGTGGGTCTCGCGCGCCCCGATGCGGACGACGATGGCGTCGTTCCGGCATTGCCCGACGCCAGGAAGTGGAGCGGCACGACCGTGCGCCTTCCCGCCGATGTCCGCGCTGTGGTGTTCGAGAATTTGCTGACTGGCGAGCCTCTGGCGATGGAGGAGGGGCGCATGCGCCTGGACGACGCATTGCGATGGATGCCCTGGGCTGTTCTCTTTTGGGATGGGAAGCTCCCTGCTGCCTGACGGGCGACATCAGCCCTTCAGGCAATTACCCGGTCTCCATGGACGAGCATCACGAATAGCCCCCATGCCTCCGCCCGAGAAAGTCCCGCATCAACGCCACGACTTCGTCGAGGTGCGTCTCCAGCAGCCAATGCCCGCCGTCGAGAAAGTGGAGTTCGGCATCGGGCAGGTCCCGAAGGTATGCGCGCCCTGATTCCTCGGGCATGTAGTGATCCTGCGGGCCCCACACGATCAACGTTGGGGGACGGTGCGTGGCGAGGTACTTCCGGTGCTCGGGAAACCAGGCGCGGTTCTCTTTCAGCCCTGCGATCAGGTCGACTGCGATCTCCTTGCGCCGTGGCGTGACCAGCGACCAGTGCAGCTTCCACAGGTCGGGCGGAATGCATTCGGCGAGTTCGGGCCTCACCGCGTTGAGAAACTCCTCCTTGAAGATGTTCTCGGTGATCGCTTCGGCCAGTTGGGCGCGCATCTGCTCGGCGGGCAGCGTCCAGGTCCGCTCGATCTCGGCGTACTTCGGTCCTAGTGCATCTTCGTACGGGATATCGCCGTTCTGGATGATGAGTGCCGTCACACGCTCGGGCGCGCCGATTGCCAGACGTGCACCGATCGGCGAGCCGAAATCGTGCAGATAGAGTGCGAAGCGCCGGATGCCAAGCGTCTTCACGAAGCGGTCGAGAAAGGCCGCATAGCCGTCGAAGCTGTAGTCGAAGTCTTCCGGGGTGGCGCTGTAGCCGCAGCCCGGGTAGTCGGGCGCGACCAGTCGCCAGCGATCGACCAGCCTCGGCATGAGCTCGCGAAACTCGTAGGACGAGCACGGGTAGCCGTGCGGCAGCAGCACGACTGGTGCGTCGACCGGGCCGGCTTCACGATAGAAAGTGTCGACTTCGCCCACCTGGATGCGGCGATTTCGCACGCGGGTGTCCATGAGCTCGATGTTCATGTGTCATCTCCTTGCTTTCCCGCAGGCTAGGAAGCCTCGAGCGCCTGCTGGGTCGGCGAGCCCGGACGCATGTTGTAGGCCGATGCTGCTTGCCGCGCAGTTCATCCGTCCTGATCATCGCGTGCCTGAGTGCACGTCGACTCAGCCGGCCTTGCGAATCGCTTCTGCGCGACCGGGGCCGTCTTGCCAGATGGCTCTGCTCCGATCGGTCAGGCGTCGAAGCAACTAACCATGCGCTGAACGTGCAACATCGGACGGACTGAAGCCCAGGCGGCGTCGGAACATCGTCGAGAACGCACCGGGACTGTCATAGCCGAGGTCGAGCGCCACGGCGGTGACCGCCTGGCCTTCGGCCAGCCTGGAGAGCGCCGATATCAGGCAGGCATGCTGGCGCCATTCGCCGAAGGCCATGCCTGTCTGGGCACGGAAGAATCGTATGAACGTGCGTTCGCTCCGGTGCAGAGTCGCCGCCCAATCGCCAGCGGTTGCGCGGATGTTGGGTGCGTAGAGGAACTCCACGCACAAGGCATGAAGCGTGCTGTCGCTGGGAAGGGGCGCGAAGATGGGGAGCGTGGCGGCACGCGCGATCTCCGCGAGCGCGAGGCGCATGACCAACCCGTCCCTGCCTCGCACGTCGTAGAGCATCTGTACGTCCGTTGCCTCCAGCAGCAACTGGCGGAGCAGGGGAGAGACGAGCAGTACTTCGCAACGCGGCCCATCGCGCGGTGCAGCGCGCGGCTCGATGTAGAGGCTGCGCGTGCTGACGCCGACCATGCGCACGCGATGCGGCTTGCTCGCCGGTATCCAGACCCCGCAATGCGGTGGCACGACCCATGCGCCGTCGTCGGTGCCCACCTCCATGAGGCCCGTTGCGCCGTAGAGGAACTGCGCTCGCCGATGCTGGTGCATCTCCAGCAACGTGCCACGCGCGTAGTCGGTGCCGATGGCCAGCACATCGCGTTCAGTGGCGTCGACGCTGTCCAGCGGCACGTTTCTCATCGGCATTTCTCTGTTGGCGGAAATGCGAACATTTTTGTCCGGATTCCGAATGCAGGACAAGACGAGGAGCCATAACCTTGCCGCTCTGGAAGGACGGATTTCGATGGAACTCTATATATGGCTCGCCGCCTGCGGCGTGCTCGCGGGCGTGACCACGGTGCTCTTCGGCTTCGGCGGTGGCTTTGTCGTGGTCCCTTTGCTCTACCAGGCGCTGACGCACATGCGCGCAACAGGATCGCCAGTTGGATCCCACGCGATGCAGATCGCGGTCGCGACATCGACGTGCGTGATGATCTTCGGGTCGGCCATGGCGACGGCGAAGCACCAGCGCGCGGGCTCGCTGGACTGGGCGGTCATCAAGCCGCTGGTCGTCTCCATCGCCATCGGAAGCGCGCTCGGCGCGGCTACCGCGGCGGCGGTGCAGGGCAGTTGGTTGCGCTGGGCTTTCATCGCCTATGTCAGCCTGACCGTCGTGGACTGCTGGCTTCGGCCCGGCTTTCTGTTGCAGCCGACGCAGGAGGCTCAGCCCGCCCGGGCGCAGACGGCGCTGATCGGGATCGTGATCGGCTGGATCGCTGCCTTGCTGGGTGTGGGCGGCAGCGTGATGACGGTTCCCCTTCTTCGCCGCAGAGGGGTGAGCATGACCGGCGCGACGGCGATGGCCAGCCCGCTGTCGCTGCCCGTCGCGTTGGTGGGGACTGCGACCTATGCGGTGCTTTCCTGGGGAGGGATGGCGTCGTTGGGTAGCGGGTATGTGGGCTACGTGGATCTGCGTGCGTTTCTCGCCCTGGTCGTTGGCTCGTATGCGGGGATCCGGGGGGCGTCGCCGTTCATAGGGCGGATTCCCGATCGCGTGCATGCGAGGGTTTACGTCGGGCTGCTGATTGCAGTTGTGGTGTCGATGTTGGTCGGCTAGGCGAGTTCGCCAGCGGAGACATCCGACACTTGGTGAGCCTTGTCTTCCCTGTCCAGGGCTGAGGGCTTCACTGCCAGTGAATTTGGAGCGGGTGAAGGGAATCGAACCCTCGTATGAAGCTTGGGAAGCTGCCGTTCTACCATTGAACTACACCCGCATTTCGCAACTCGTTGATTTCTAACGAGTTGTCGACCTAAGTGCCTGATTCTACAGAGGAAAGAAGGCTTTTTTGACTCCGACCGTGTTCCCGAACTCACCCGGCCACACCCCTGTCCACTTGGCACCTTGGCGTAGTTTTCTTGATAGAAACTACACCCGAAACCACCCGTCGTCCGCATGCCTGCGAGCGACGGAAGCCGGGAGTATAGGGGCATGTTCTTCGACGTTCCTGGGAGCACTGCTTGCGCTGATCATCGCAAAACACGCCGGGGCGTCTACGGAGCTCTCGATTTCGTTGCGGGAGCTTTACAGCATGTCGAGCGTCGTCGCTGTTGTGGAGGTGCTTGAAGGCCGGGTCGTGACTGCTGGCGGAGAAGGCTGCGGCGCTAGATACAAGGGGCGAGTGATCGAGGGCACAAAGAATGCAACTGTTGGCCAGTTCATTGAGTTTGGGTTCGTGCCCTCCCTAAAGATCGGTTCGAACTACTTCGTGCTCCTCGACGAATACAAGAACGTTCCACTAGAGCGACTTCCAGATTTTCAGTCGCGCTGCAGGAACGTGCTCCCCTACTTGGCTTTGGTCGGCATATGGCGAGGGGCCATGGAAGTGACCTCAAGCGCTGACGCCCCCGAACGCAGAGATGCCTGGACGGTCCGCCCCGTCCGTCGTGTCCAGTACCCTATTGGCACAAGAGGCCAGATGGTCGAGGGAGAGCGACAGCTGGTTTTCTCGGATATGGTGAACAGGATGAAGCAGGGGAGCCCAGATCTCCGCTGAATTGGGGTGTCAGCGTGTGTTGGGTAGGCGTATTCCCAAGAGAGGGGGAGGCGCCAATCGGATGCGCAGAGTGCCAGCATCGAGAAGTCGCGAGACCCGTGCTCTGAGCGGGAGATCTCTGACTTCCTGGATCTCCGAGAGCACGGCTTCGAGTTCTACTATCTTCCCAACGGCTGAGCCCGCTCATTCGAAATCTACTTCTGCCTCCTCGTAGTTGCCCTCATCATCGAACCGGATCACGACGGTCGAGGCACCATAGAAGGCCTGGGTCGCATCGCGGCACTCAAGGTATCCGCCTTCGGGAAAGCCGATACAGAGTACCTGCGCTTCCATCGCTGCGGCCGCGGCCTCGGCTTCGCTTGCATACCGGCGACGGTCTTCCTCGCTCGCCTCGGATCCCGCAGCTTCCGCTATCTCTTCCGCGGCCTGTCGTCTGAGTTCTGCTTCGTTCTTCAGCACCTTGGGCAGCAGCGCCTTGGCGTAGGCGATTGATTCGATCTGGCGTTCGCGGGAATGATCTTCGTCATCTAGGTCGATGAGCAGGCGAACCCGGTGTGGACCGAATTCGATGTTGCCCACCCATTCGGAAGTTCTCCAGGAAAGTTCGCCGAGTACAGGGTCGCGGTTCTGGGTCAGAAGTTCTTCGGTACGCGCCATTTTCAAGTACTCGTCTGATTGCTATCGAGGCGCCGGTTCGTCTTGCCTGTGCCCGGCCGACGGATGTTGCCACACGGGTGCGCGACCGGTTCGCGCTGCGGGACGAACGAAGCAGCGGCGATTCGTCGGCAGATCGCTAGTCCTCGGCAAAGATCTCGCCAAACCCCTGGAAGACCCAACGGTCATCTACCAGTCTTGCGTGACCCTTGGCGCCGGTGCTACGCGCGGGGCGCTGCAGCAACTCGTCGTGGCCGTGGATGCCCCAGACATCGAGGGGCAGATCGACGACCTGGCTGCCGCCGTGGGCGGCACGCTGATTCCGTACGCCAAGCCTTTCACGGTGATCAAGAACATCCAGATCACGCTGCAGTCAGGCGCCAGCACAGCAACCATCGCGGAGCCGACGAAGCCCGTCGAAGTGGGCTCGCTGTTACGCAACGCTACCAGGCAGGGCATCCGTAGCCACTCAGTAGCGCTCCGGGCGCTGCCTTTGTGGCTCGTTGCGAATGCCTTGCTTGCGATAGTTGTAGTCACGAATACAGGCGGCGTGCCGTTCTTGTGCGGGGATCAGGCGATTGTTGTGACAGTCCACTTGGTCCTCGCGGGTGCGCTCCCTGGGGCAGTTTTCCTTGTAGTAAAAAAAGCGATCCCGATAGCTGCCGCAGGCTCGATCAGCTTCATCCGCGAGGGCTTGCGCTGCCCCGGCAAGGAGCGCAGTGGCAAGAAGGATTCGTGTGGCGTTCATATCCTCGTCTCCATGTTTGTGGCGTGCCAGCCTATTGCGGAGCGGAAAAGTCAGCCTCCCCAAAATGAAGGAGGCGACCTCCTGAATTCGAGGGAGCCACGCGAGCGTCCGGGATGGTCATGAGCCCTGGTCAGTGCACGTAGTCAGCGCACTGGGCTGGCGACAGCACGAAATTTTGTGGGTAGGTGTAGTTGTTCTCTCTTCAGTGGATGGAGAGCGTCTCGGTCATCTGTTGGTAGAGGGCGGTCGCGGCCAGCACCCACGAAAAAGCCGCCTCGAGGGCGGCTTTGGGAATGTGGTCGTGAACTCTTACGCGGTCCACGCTACGGCAAATTCTTTTGCATGAAGTCAATATTGTTTTTCTCGTCGTAGTGACTTCGACGCGCTGGCATGAGATTCAGCTTGCCTGGCCAGGCACTGCTCAGGAGTTCTGAGCGCGGCGTAATTGTAGCAGGCACGAAGTGTGCTGGATCTCGATTGGCCAGAATGGCGTTGTAGATGGTTTAGCCAGATTTCTGGGAGCTACCCACTGGGCTATTCGTGCGTCACCATCGAGCTGACACGGCTCAATCGAGACGTTTTTTGAGGACGGCAGATTGCGAGTCTAGGCAGAGGCATTCAACGAATTGGGCGCTTGGGCAAGAGGTCGACCCGCACCTGGTCATCGACAAAGATCTCCCCGAACCCTTGAAAGACCCAGCGATCGTCACTGTGCGCGTAGACAGCCGTGAACTCGTTGTTGATGCGACGAGACCAGAAGTGCAGGCCGAGTCGCCCGCGAAGCAGGATGATCTGCGCGAGATCGGCATCGATCTCACCGAGCCCAGCGACCATCTCGTCGATCAGTGGCAGCACCGCTTCCAGTGTCGGAATGATCTCTCGTTGAAGATCCTGCTGATCGACGGCATACACCTGGATCGTGACCTCGTCCGGTATTCCGCGGTACAGGTCGCTGTCGAACTGCACGCGACCCTCAGGATCCGGTTGGTCGTCCGCCTGGTGGAAGCCTTGGCGTCGTAGTTCGGCGAGGTGGTCCATCGGCGGAGGCGTAGGTCGTGTGGGAAGGGATCGTTGGGCGCAATCCCACGTGTCCCTGCTCGGAGGATGTCCAGGGCTTGATGCGGCATCGTGCGTCGATGCGAGCCGAAGGGGCTCGTCCGAGAACGACTACAGCGAAGCCGCAGAGCCCTGGCCCACAACGTTCGAAACGTCCGGAATGCTCGCGTGGAGCAACTGCACGTCGAGCGGATCGCAGCGGCTGCTGATCTGCTTCCCATCGAACTTCACCCGAAGCAACGGCCCGCTTGCCCCGACTATGGTGCCGGGTCTTCCCTCGCACAGCACGCGGCTTCCTCTTTCGAGCGCGAGTCCGTGCCGTGCGCCAATTTCCCTGATAGTCATCGTGTTGCCCGCGGGTGTGAGTGATCGGCAGATTCTTGCCGGCGGGCGGTTAAAACACTCTTCCGAAATTCGCTCAGGCATGTAGGACAGGCGTGGCGGTTCGCGTCAAGAGAAAGCCCGCGGGGCAGGATTTTCGGGCCCGCGTATCCGTTCCACGGCCGGAAGTGATACCCCTTCGGATGTGCTCCCTGGCCCGGCGGCCTCCCACAAAAGCAGGATTGCGCGCAGCGGGCCGCGGGGATTTACTGGCGCTTCAGATTGTCCAGAGGAACATCCATGGCCAAGGCCACTCATCGCAAAGCTACGGTGACTTTGAAGCTGCCGTTCGACATTCCGTCCGACGCGGAACTGACCGCTCTCCGGGATGCCGGAATTCCGGTCAACGATCTGGGCGTTGCGGCTTCCGGGTTCCTGTACATGAGGACAACCAGCGACTACCGCTCCCACATTTTTCGCTGGTTCGCCAATAGCGGCTCGATGGATGGTTCGGATGGCGAGATGGCATCGATGCGATGACGATGCGGTCGCCAATGGAAAGAGGGCGGAGCCGGCAGATGATGCGGCTCAAGGCAATCCTGGGCGTCCCGGCGGAGGTGTGAAGGGTTCTTCGGGCTCGTTGCCAGGCACTTCATAGGTGAGCGTCGCGTACGCCACCGCGGCCGCATCGCGCGGGTCGTGGTCCATGTGGACTTGGTAGAGCGTCGCAGTCAGGCCGTCGAGCCACTCTTCGTCGATCTCGCCGGCGAACAGTTCGTGGAACGCATCCTTGAATTCGTACCACCAGGCTTCCTGATCCGTCAGGGCGGTCCCGGCGACGATGATGGGTTGAGCGGGCTTCCACATGGCGGCATGCTACTTCCGAGCCGGCATGCCGTCAGAATAGGTCGGCGGCAAGGTGCGGGCTTCGGCGAAACTGAAGCGTTTTCACCGGATCTCCGGTAGCACCTGCATCGCCGCGCAAGCCGACCGACTCCAAACCGTGCCGAGCATGAAAGCCAAGTTCATCCGACTCATCCTTCCCGTCTTCCTTGCTTCCGCGGCAGCCGGGGCTGCCGTCGCCGGAACGATCTCCTGCGTTCCGGCCCCGGGCAATGCGGGGGGCGCTCCCTGGATCCGCCGCATCGCCATCGACGAACACGCTCGCACCGTCAACATGGACGTCGTCCGCCACAGAACGAAGGACGCCGACACCATGGGCAAGATGCGGGCCGAGCTGCTGAGCATGGACGAGACCCAGGGCGGCGAGCCTGTCTACGTGTTCAATGCCGTTCCCGCGGCGGGCAGCGAGGTCACGAGCCTCTTCAAGCTGTTCAAGAGCGGCGAGTGGCGCCTGATCAGTGCCGGGGTGGCCTTCGTGGGCAAGGTGCCGGTGCTGCGCGGCGTCGAGCCGGGCATCGTCTTCGACTGCAAGCGTTCGGACCTGGGGTAGCGCCGCAACATCGATTTCTTCAAGAGAAGAAAATTTTTTCAGCGCTGCCTCTTTCGCGGGCATTGCGTTGCAGGCCACGCCAGGCAAGGCTTCCGAGCGATGCGCACACGGTTTTCCACAGCATTGTCCCCATCGGAACGGGAAAACCTGTCACGGCTTTGTGGTAAGGGCGGGTCAATAGGAAAAAGGGTAGCCCGAGGGTAGGCGTGTTCCGACAGACTTGGCGGCGCTCGCGGAGGAACATGGCTTGCACCGCAGTTCGTTGCGGCAAGGAGCCTGAAATGACGTTCGACTTCCTGTTTCGCCCGAATCACACCGCGTACCTCCGGCGCGCGGCGGCCCTCCTTGAAGAGGCTCAGATGGCGCGCATCGAGCATCAGGCCGCGGCAGAGCATCACAGCGCGCTTGCCCGCATGTACGCCGAACGCGTCAGGCGTCTTGAGAACGAGCTCTATCGCCAGCCGCAGGGCGCGGCGGCGCACGGGGTTGTGGCGGAAGGCACCGCGGACGACCGGCCCCAGCTGTATTCGCTGGACGGAAGCCGCAAGCCGGGCCTGACTTCGGCAAGCTGAAGGCGGCCGGCCCGGGCGCAAGTCCGGGCCGCGTTGCGATCCGGCAAAAAATACCCGCCGAAGCGGGTTTCGAGTTGCCCTGGTGGGCAGGCTCCAATCACTGACGGAGAGCTCTTCTTTTATGCGGCCCTGTTGCGTGACAGCGTCGCTATGGTCGGTGGTCGCCTGGGAAGCCGATGTCAGCCGGAAACAGGTAGTCGCCGTAGGACACTTATTAAAACGTGAACTATTTGGCAGTTTTTGCCGGGTCGCCGTGGCTGTACGAGAGGGCCGCGAGCAACGTCGATCCGAAGTGTCGGTCCCGTCCGACAAGACGGCGGCGCATGAAGCCCTAGATTTTGTGTGCTCGCTTTGAAGTGCGAGTTCTCTGTGCGTGACAGCACTCAAGAGGTTCAACCCAGCCTTGCGCTGGGTTTTTTTTGCGTCGCTCCAGGCGCTCTTCGTTGGAAGAGCTCAGAAGAGCTCGAACCGGAAGGTGGTGCTGTGCGGCTGGCTCAGGAGCGGAGTCGCGATCCCGCTCGCATGCTCCCAGGCTTCGCGCCAGAGCCTGGCGTTGGCGATCTGCGTGTCGCTCATCGATTCGATGCCGGATTCGAGCTGGTTCATCCACGCCCGATGGCACTTCACCAGTCTTGACGAAGTGCCGATGCGCTCCTCGAGCAGCCGCAGGAAGGTGAAGCGCACCTCCATCAGGTCCCGTATCGAAAGGCTGGCGCCCTCCAGTCGGACGGTGTAGAGCTGCTCGCGGTTGGCTTTGTGATCGAACATCGGACGCGCATGCAACAAGGCTGCGAGCCGACTTGCCAGGAGCGCGAAGGCGCTTGTCCGAAGGTCTCAGGCCTTGTCTCTCTGTTTAGAAAGAATGTGTAACCGCAAATATTAGCCAAGCACCTGTTGTGCGAAATGGAATCAGCGTTCCGGTTTGTCGCGTTGCTGCCCCCGTGCCCACCAAGGCGACGCGTGCACGGGGAGGGCGATGGTCAGCGCAGGAACACGTGCTGCATGAACTGCCTGATCGGGTACTGGATCACCGTCTGCACCTTCGCCGGCAACTCGAGGGGGCGCATCAGCATCTTGAGCGTGGTGCCGGCGCTCAGGTTGGTCCGGATGGTGCTGTTCATGTCGGCACTCAGTTGCTGCACGTAGGCCGTGTCGCTGGCGCGATCAGGCGAGCGGGTCTGCACCACGTGGCGGATCGCGCAGTCGGCGTCCTCGCTCTTGAGCTCGAGCGTGCGCCGGCCGATCGTGCCCATCACGCGCAGGCGACCCAGCTTCTCCTGCTCGCGGTAGCGTCGGTAGTAGCGGTAGAAGTGCTTGTAGTGGTTGACCTCGTCGGTCGCGATGCGGGTCGCCAGGTCTTGAAGCACCGGCTCGTTGGTGCTGCGGGCCATGGCGCGGTAGTAGGTTGCGGTGCCGGTCTCGACTACGCAGCGGGCAGTCATTTCGAGGCCGCGGGTCGGGGCGAGCAGTTCGACCTTGCAGTAGGTCGCGTATTCCTTGAGGAAGTTCTGGTAGGCGGTATCCCAGTCGAACTCCGGCCATACGTGGCGAACGTAGGCACGCAGGGCCCTGCCGTGCTGGAGTTCTTCGAGTTCCCAGTGCTGCGAGAGCCATTCGGTGACCTCGTCGTCGCCCTGGAAGAAGTTCACCAGGTTGTGCGTGTAGAGGTCCGAGCCGCTCTCGATGAAGGAGGCCGAGGTCACCAGGTAGAAGAGGTTCTCGTCGGGGCGAACCTTGTCGAGCGCGATGCGCGAGAAATCCAGGTCTTCGATCGTCCAGTGCCGTTCGGCATCTTGGCTTGCCATGCGAACTCCTTGATTTTTTTGTCCGTACAAGTACGGATGGCGCAGACCGTGTTTGGTTCTCGTTTTTTGCGCCAGGACACATATTAGCCGTGGAGTCCGGATCGTGTCGTCTTCCGGGAGGCCCCGGCCGGCGCGGGCGGCATGGCCAAACCTATAATCGTTTGTTCAAGCAAATCAAGCAGTTAGGCCGGTTCGCCGCAGTGGGTTCGACATGAGGGTCGCCATCGCCGCGCCGCCCTCGACGGCAGAAGACGAATCCAAAGATGAGCCAGCCCACATTCACGGTCGCGGACATCCGCAAGACCTTTATCGATTTCTTCGCTTCCAAGGGCCACACGGCAGTGGCGTCGAGCCCGCTCGTGCCGGGCAACGACCCGACGCTGATGTTCACCAATTCGGGCATGGTGCAGTTCAAGGACGTGTTCCTGGGCACCGACAAGCGTCCCTACAAGCGCGCGGCCTCCGTCCAGGCCTGCCTGCGCGCCGGCGGCAAGCACAACGACCTCGAGAACGTGGGCTATACAGCCCGCCACCACACCTTCTTCGAGATGCTGGGCAACTGGAGCTTCGGCGACTACTTCAAGCGCGAATCGCTGAAGTGGGGCTGGGAGCTGCTGACCGAGGTCTACAAGCTACCGGCTGAGAAGCTGCTGGCCACCGTCTACCACGAGGACGACGAGGCCTACGACATCTGGACCAAGGAAATCGGCCTGCCTCCCGAGCGCGTGATCCGCATCGGCGACAACAAGGGCGGCAAGTACAAGTCCGACAACTTCTGGATGATGGCCGACACCGGCCCGTGCGGCCCGTGCTCCGAGATCTTCTACGACCACGGCCCGCACATCCCCGGCGGCCCCCCGGGCAGCCCCGAGGAAGACGGCGACCGCTTCATCGAGATCTGGAACCATGTGTTCATGCAGTTCGACATGCAGCCCGACGGCAGCGTGGTCAAGCTGCCCGCGCCCTGCGTCGACACCGGCATGGGCCTGGAGCGCCTGGCTGCCATCCTGCAGCACGTGCACAGCAATTACGAGATCGACATTTTCGACGCGCTCATCAAGGCTGCCGGCCGCGAGACGGGCACGCAGGACCTGTCGAACAACTCGCTCAAGGTGATCGCCGACCACATCCGCGCCACCTCGTTCCTAGTGGCCGACGGCGTGATCCCGTCGAACGAAGGCCGCGGCTACGTGCAGCGCCGCATCATCCGTCGCGCCATCCGCCACGGCTACAAGCTGGGACAGAAGAAGCCCTTCTTCCACAAGCTGGTGCCCGATCTCGTGAAGCTCATGGGCGAGGCCTACCCCAAGCTCGTGGCCGACGAGAAGCGCATCACCGACACGCTGAAGGCCGAAGAAGAGCGCTTCTTCGAGACGCTGGCCAACGGCATGGAAATCCTCGACGCGGCCCTGGCTGGCGACGCCAAGGTGCTGCCGGGCGACGTGGCCTTCAAGCTGCACGACACCTACGGCTTCCCGCTCGACCTGTCGGCCGACGTTTGCCGCGAGCGCGGCGTGAGCGTCGACGAGGCCGGCTTCAACGCCGCCATGGAAAAGCAGAAGGCCGCGGGCCGTGCAGCCGGCAAGTTCAAGATGGACCGCAACGTCGAATACGCCGGCGCGGGCAACACCTTCACCGGCTACGACCACCTCGAGGAAAGCGCCAAGGTCGTCGCGCTGTACTTCGAAGGTGCCGCCGTGCAGGAACTCAAGGAAGGCCAGCCGGGCATCGTCGTGCTAGACACCACGCCCTTCTATTCGGAAAGCGGCGGCCAGGTCGGCGACCAGGGCGTGCTCGTGGCCGAGGGCGTGCAGTTCGGAGTGGAAGACACGCAGAAGATCAAGGCCGACGTGTTCGGCCACCACGGCACCCAGACCCAGGGCACGCTGAAGGTCGGCGATTCGGTCAAGGCCGCGGTCGACACCGCGCGCCGCGCCGCCACCATGCGCAACCACTCGGTCACCCACCTGATGCACAAGGCCTTGCGCGAAGTATTGGGCGGCCACGTGCAGCAGAAGGGCTCGCTGGTCGATGCCGACAAGACGCGCTTCGACTTCGCGCACAACGCACCCGTCACGCACGAGCAGATCCTCGAGATCGAAAAGCGCGTGAACGCCGAGATCCTCGCCAACACCGAGACGCACGCCCGCGTGATGGACATGGAGTCGGCCCAGAAGACCGGCGCGATGATGCTGTTCGGCGAGAAGTACGGCGAGACCGTGCGCGTGCTCGACATCGGCACCAGCCGCGAACTGTGCGGCGGCACCCACGTGGGCCGCACGGGCGACATCGGCCTCTTCAAGATCGTCAGCGAAGGCGGCGTGGCCGCCGGCGTGCGCCGTGTCGAAGCCGTCACCGGCGCCAACGCGCTGTCGTACCTGCAGGACCTCGAATCGACCGTGCAGAGCGCGGCCGCCACGCTCAAGTCGCCGGCGGCTGAGTTGCAGAGCCGGCTCTCGCAGGTGCTGGAGCAGGTGAGGGCGCTCGAACGCGAAGTAGGCGCGCTCAAGGGCAAGCTCGCTTCGTCGCAGGGCGACGAGCTCGTGTCGCAGGCCGTGGACGTCAAGGGCATCAAGGTGCTGGCGGCCAAGCTCGACGGCGCCGATGCCAAGACGCTGCGCGAGACCATGGACAAGCTCAAGGACAAGCTCAAGACCGCCGCCATCGTGCTGGCAGCCGTCGACGGCGAAAAGGTGCAGATCGCTGCCGGCGTCACGGCCGACAGCACGGGCAAGGTCAAGGCCGGCGAGCTGGTCAACTTCGTGGCCCAGCAGGTCGGCGGCAAGGGCGGCGGCAAGGCCGACATGGCCATGGCCGGCGGCACCAATGCGGCGGGCCTCCCGGCCGCGCTGCAGTCGGTCCAGGCCTGGGTCGCGGACCGCGCCTGACAGGCAGGCATACACCCGGAACAAGCACTTCACTCATGCCAGAAGCAATCCCCGGTGAAGTGCTCGTGATGGGGGCGGGCACCATCGGCTGCTTCATCGGCGGAAGCCTCGCGGCCGCCGGCGTGCCCGTCACCTTCGTCGGCCGTCCGCGCGTGCTCGAGAAGCTCGCGAAGCATGGCCTGACGCTCACCGACATCGACGGCGCCACGCGCAGCCTTCCTGCCGACAGGCTGCGGCTCAGCGGACAGGTTCCCGTCGGCGCCAGGCCCTCGCTGGTGCTGCTGTGCGTGAAGAGCGGCGCCACCGCCGAGGCGGCGGGCGAGCTGGCCTTCGCGCTGCCGGCAGGTACCGCGGTGATCTCGTTGCAGAACGGCATCTCCAACTGCGCCGCTGCCGCCCAGACCGGCCCTTCGCTGAACGTGCTGGCGGGCATGGTGCCCTACAACGTGGCCGAGATCGGCCCGGGCGCCTTCCATCGCGGCACTCCCGGCCGGCTGGCCGCCGAGGACGACGCGGCGCTGCGCCCCTGGCTTCCCGTCTTCGAGCGTGCCGGCGTGCCGCTCGACCTGCATGCCGACCTGCTGCCGGTGCAGTGGGGCAAGCTGATGCTCAACCTCAACAACCCCGTCAACGCGCTTTCGGGCCTGCCCCTGCGCGAGGAGCTGATGCAGCGCGGCTACCGCCGCTGCTTCGCGTCGCTGATCGACGAGGCGCTGGGCATCCTCAACGTGGCCGGCATCGCGCCGGCGCAGGTGGCGGCTGTGCCCGCGCATCGGCTGGTGAGCCTGCTGCGGCTGCCCGACTGGATCTTCCGCATCGTCGCCGCGCGCATGCTGCGCATCGACGCCAAGGCTCGCTCCAGCATGGCCGACGACCTTGCGCTCGGCCGCCGCACCGAGATCGACGCGCTCAGCGGCGAGGTGGTACGCCTCGCGCAGGAGCACGGCCTGAGCGCACCGCGCAATGCGCGCATGGTCGCGCTGCTCGAGGCCTGGCCGCAACAGCCGAAGCGCTGGACGGCACGGCAATTGCAGGACGCGCTGGGCCTGTAGCGTCCGGCTGAGAGCCTTGCCAGCGCACAGGGGCTGGTGGCACGATGCATCGATTGCTCTCTCGGGGTGCGAATGTCGTTGATGCGTCCGCTCTTCCTGCTTGCACTGTCTGGCTTGGCCATTTACCTGGTCGAGTTCTACAGCTTTGCCCTTGCTCATTCGGCGGCCGGCATTCTTGTCGTGCTGGTTTGTCCCGGCATCTTGGTCATTGTTTCCAACTGGTTGACTGGCGTACCGGGATGGGCTGCTGCCGTAGCCGTCAATACTGTGTGTTACGAGTTGGTCTGGCGACTCGTTCTGCGTAGGCGCAAAGCGCTCCCCGATAAGGTGAGCGGCAGGGTGCAACGCACCGATTGAAGCTCCCACATCAGCATCGGACTGCCGCCCGGATCAATGCAACCAGCGCCTCGCACGCCATGCATGCACTATTCAAGATAGCCCTGGTGATCGGCTCCCTGGTTATTGGAGGCTGGCTGCTTCCAATGTTGGTTTGCTCACTTCCCGGAATTTCGGATTCGCTGGTTTGTGGTCACAATTTTTGGATATTGATCCTGCCCTGCGCGCTGCTTGGCGCGATTGCTGCATGGCTCGTTGTGCTGCGAATCCGATAGTGCGTCTTGCAACCCGGAGCAATCCGAACTCAGCGGATTCACCGGTATTGCTTGCATGTGCACTCGGTAGCATCGCAGCAGCTTTCAAGGGGTTGTTCTCATGCAGGTCCTGATTCTCGGCAGCGGCGTCATCGGCACCTCGATCGCGTACTACCTGGCACGCGCCGGGCACGAGGTGACGGTGCTGGAGCGCCAGCCGGCGCCCGCGCTCGAAACCAGCTTCGGCAATGCGGGAGAGGTCTCGCCCGGCTACTCGGCGCCGTGGGCCGGGCCCGGCGTGCCGGTCAAGGCCATCAAGTGGATGCTGATGCAGCACAGCCCGCTGGTCATCAAGCCCATGCTCGATCCGGCCATGTGGCGCTGGGGGCTCGCGATGCTGCGCAACTGCACGCAGGCGCGCTACGAGATCAACAAGAGCCGTATGGTGCGGCTTGCCGAATACAGCCGCGATTGCCTGAAGGCGCTGCGCGCCGACACCGGCATCGCCTACGACGAGCGCATGCAGGGCACGCTGCAGCTCTTTCGCACGCAGCAGCAACTCGACGGCACCTCGAAGGACGTCGAAGTGCTCCAGGCCTCCGGCGTGCCCTACCAGCTGCTCGACCGCGAAGGCTGCGTGCAGTACGAACCCGCGCTCGCGGCGGTGAAGGAAAAGTTCGTCGGCGGCCTGCGGTTGCCGGGCGACGAGACCGGCGACTGCTTCAAGTTCACGCAGGCGCTGGCGAAGCTGGCTGAAGCCGAGGGCGTGAAGTTCCGGTTCGGCGTGAACATCCAGGCTCTCGAGCACGATGCGGTCAAGGGCGTGACGGCCGTGCGCACCGACGCCGGCAGCTTCACCGCGGAGCGCTACGTGGTCGCGCTCGGCAGCTACTCGCCGGCGCTGGTCAGGCCGCTGGGCATCCGGCTGCCGGTCTACCCGGTCAAGGGCTTCTCGATCACCGTGCCGATCACAGATGCCGGCGGGGCGCCCGAATCGACGGTGATGGACGAGACCTTCAAGGTCGCGGTCACGCGCCTGGGCGACCGCATCCGCGTGGGCGGAACCGCGCAGCTCTCGGGCTTCGACCTGCGGCTCAACGAGCGCCGGCGCGACACGCTCGAGCATGTCGTGACCGATCTCTTCCCGCGAGGCGGCAACGTGCGCGACGCCTCCTTCTGGACCGGACTGCGGCCCATGACACCCGACGGCACGCCGGTGATCGGCGCCACCCGCGTTCCCAACCTGCTGCTGAGCACCGGCCACGGCACCCTCGGCTGGACCATGGCGGCGGGCACCGGTCGCGTGATGGCCGACCTGATCGGGGGCAGGGCGCCCGCGATCGACATGGAAGGCCTCACCGTGGCGCGCTACGGCGGCTGACGCTTCGCCCCTGCCCCTCGACGCCAACACAGGGCGGCCCCGAAAAGGCCGCCCTGTTTTCGTTGTGACACAAGGATTCGGGTTTTCCCTTAGTCATGAAGTTGTCTTCTTCGATATTCTTCGTGGCGTTCCATTAATAAATCGTTGTTTCTTTAGTGAAACAAACCTCGATCATACGGACACGATGAAACAGACACGCCGCCATGCCATCGCCGCTGCCATTTCCATGGCCGCCGCTTGCGCCTCCGGACTCGCCTGGGCAGCCGACAGCTACCCAGCCAAGCCGATCACGCTGGTCGTTGCCTATCCGGCCGGTGGCGACACCGACGCGCTGGCACGGCTCTTCGCCGAGAAGCTGTCGACGCGCGTCGGCCAGCCCGTGGTGGTCGACAACCGTCCCGGCGCCAGCGGCATCATCGGCAGCGCCTACGTGTCGAAAGCCACGCCCGACGGCTACACGCTGCTGCTCGCGCCCAGCACCTTCTCGATCGCGCAGCTGGTGCTGAAGACCAACGGCTCGGGCTACGACGTGCTGAACGGCTTCACGCCCATCGTGCAGACGGGCAGCCAGCCGCTGTTCCTGGTGGCCGGCGGCAACAGCGGCTTCGCCGGGCTGAAGGACGCCGTGGCGGCCGGCAAGGGCGGCAAGTCGCTGAGCTACGCGAGCCCGGGCAGCGGCTCGCCGATGCACATCCTGGGCGAGATGTTCGCCCGCGCCTCGGGCGCCAGCCTCGCGCATGTGCCCTACAAGGGCGTGGCGCCGGCCATCAACGACGTGCTGGGCGGCCATGTGCCCGTCACCTTCATCACGCTGGGCCCCGTGGCGCCGTACCTCGCCAACGGCAAGCTGCGCCCGCTGGCCGTGGCCTCGGCCCAGCGCTCGCCGCTCGCGCCCAGCGTGCCGACGCTGGCCGAGCAGGGCTTCAAGGACGTCGAGGTGACCGCCTGGAACGGCCTCTGGGGCCCGCGCAACCTGCCGCCCGAGATCGTGAAGACGCTCAACGGCCACTTCAACGAGATCCTGAAGATGCCCGAGATCGTCTCGCGCATGGCCGTGCTCGGCACCACGCCCGTGGGCGGCGACGCCGACGTGCTCGGCAAGACCAATGCCGCCGACTACGCGCGCTTCGGCAAGGTCATCAAGGAGCTCGGCATCCAGGCCGACTGACCCGCACGACCGATCCACGCACCTCACTCTCATGACCGAACTCAAAGCCATCGCCGACCCGTCCAGCCTGCAGGCGCTGCTGGCCGAACTGCCCGCCAACCTGCTGGCCGGCCGCCGCGTGCTCGTGACCGGCGGCGCGCGCGGCCTGGGCCTCGCCTTCGCCCAATGCATCGCCGCGGCGGGCGCGAGCGTGGTGCTGGCCGATATCCTCGGCGAGCTGGCCGAGACCGAGGCGAAGGCCCTGCGTGACGCCGGCCGCACTGCCCACGCGCTGCCGGTCGACCTGTCGAATCCAGATTCGATCGTGGCCTGCGCCGACGAGGCGATCCGCCTGCTTGGCGGCCTCGACGGGCTCGTCAACAACGCGGCCATCACCAACTCGGGCGGCAAGGACGCGCACCAGCTCGAGATCGACATGTGGGACTGCGTGATGAACGTCAACGTGCGCGGCAGCTGGCTCATGGGCCGGGCCTGCCGCGCCGCGCTGGCCGAGAGCGGCCGAGGCTCGATCGTCAACCTCGCCTCCGACACCGCCCTGTGGGGTGCGCCCAACCTGCTGGCCTATGCGTCGAGCAAGGGCGCCGTCATTTCCATGACGCGCTCGCTGGCGCGTGAATGGGGCGGCGACAACATCACCGTCAACGCCGTGGCGCCCGGCCTCACGCTGGTGGAAGCCACTGAATACGTGCCGATGGCGCGCCACCAGAAATACCTCGAAGGCCGCGCCATTCCGCGCGAGCAGCAGGCCGCCGACGTGTGCGGCGCCACCGTCTTCCTGCTTTCCGGCCTCGCGCGCTTCGTGACGGGCCAGTTGCTGGCCGTCAACGGCGGCTTCGCGATGCACTGAAAGCACGCCCCGATTTTTCCGACCAAGGAGTGAACCCGATGAGCGATCTGTCCGAACAGCAGAAGATCAACGAAACCGCCGCCAGCAGCCTGGCGCAGCCCGAAGGCAGCAGCCTCGCGGAGTGGATGAACACCCGCATCGCGCGCTACGAAACCCGCAAGTACGACTGGGACGCGTTGAAGTTCCAGGCCGACTTCGACCCCAAGTTCCGCCGCGCGCAGATGCGCTACGTGGGCACCGGCGGCACCGGCGTCGCGAAGGACGTCAACACTGTGCCCGCCGAGCACTTCACCTTCTCGACCATGGTTATCCCCGCCGGCCACGAAGGCCCGCCGCACCTGCATACCGACGTGGAGGAAGTGTTCTTCCTGATCCGCGGCAAGCTCAAGGTGGTGATCGAGAAGGACGGCGAGCGCTTCGAGACCATCATGACCGACCGCGACCTGATCTCGGTGCCGCCCGGCGTGTACCGCGAGGAGATCAACATCGGCGACGAGGACGCGCTGATGTGCGTGATGCTCGGCGCGAAGAAGCCGGTGACGCCGACCTATCCGGCCGATCACCCGCTGGCCAAGATCAAGCGCTGAACGGGCAGGCCATGATCGACGCCGCCGCATCCGATGCACTGACCCTGCCGGCCTCCGAGCTGGCACGGCTCGACGCCCGCTTTCCGGCCCGCGATGTCGCGGTCGGCGGCGGCGCCGTGGTGTCGGTGCGCGAATGCGGGCAGGGCCCGGCCATCGTGTGCCTTCACGGCATCGGCTCGGGCGCTGCGTCGTGGATCGACACCGCCGCGTTGCTCGCACCGCTGGCCCGCGTGATCGCGTGGGACGCTCCGGGCTATGGCGCATCGACGCCGCTCGAGGCCGACTCGCCGGCCGCCGCCGATTACGCGGCACGCCTGGGCGCCTTGCTCGATGCGCTGGAAATCGACTCGTGCGTGCTGGTCGGCCATTCGCTCGGTGCCATCACCGCAGCGTCGGCCGCGCGCGGCGATTCTCGAATTCGCCGCCTCGTGCTCGTCAGCCCGGCCATCGGATACGGCGCGCCGGCCCGCGCGGAAGCCCGCGCCAAGGTCCGCACCGAGCGCCTCGCCACGCTCGACGAACTCGGCATCGCCGGCATGGCCGCGAAGCGCTCCGGCCGGCTGGTTTCCGACAGGGCCACCGACCACGCCCGCCAGTGGGTGCGCTGGAACATGGCCCGGCTGAACGACCGCGGCTACCGCCAGGCCATCGAGCTGCTGTGCAACGCAGACCTGCTGTCGGACCTGCCGCCGCCCATGCCGGTGCGCGTGGCCTGCGGCGCGCTCGACGTGGTCACGCCTCCGGCTGCCTGCGAGGAAGTCGCGCGCAAGTGCGGAGTGCGGCTCGAATTGGTGGACGATGCGGGGCACGCCGGCTATGTGGAGCAACCGCAGGCCGTCGCCAAGCTGCTGCGCGAATCGCTCGCCGGCTGACCGCAACCCACACAGAGACATCCGAGAAGGAACCACAGGCATGGCTAACAACAACGACGGCAACGAAGCGATGGAAGAGGGCGCCGACCGCTACAACGTACCCGCGCTGGAGCGCGGACTGCGCGTGCTGTGCGAGTTCAGCCGCGAAAGCCGCACGCTCTCGGCGCCCGAGCTGGCGCGCCGCTTCGACCTGCCGCGCTCCACCGTCTTCCGCCTGCTCACCACGCTGGAGAACATGGGCTTCCTCGAGCGCGCCGAGGGCGGGCGCGACTACCGCCTGGGCCTGGCCGTGCTGCGCCTGGGCTTCGAATACCTCGCTTCGCTGGAACTCACCCAGCTCGGCACGCCGCTGCTCAACCGCCTGTGCGACGAGCTGCGCACGCCCTGCAACCTGGTGGTGCGCGACGGCCGCTCCATCGTCTACGTCGCCAAGGTGGCGCCGCCCACGCCCTTCGCGAGCTCGGTCACCGTGGGAACGCGGCTGCCGGCCCATGCCACGGTGCTGGGCCGCATCCTGCTCGAAGACCTCACGCTGCCGCAGCTGCGCGCCCTCTACCCCGAGGAAAAGCTCGAGACCTTCTCGCCGAGCACGCCCAAGACCGTGAACGAACTTTTCGACATGGTGCAGGCCGACCGCCAGCGCGGCTACGTGCTGGGCGAGGGCTTCTTCGAATCGAACATCTCCAGCATCGCCGCGCCGGTGCGCGACCACAGCGGCCACATCGTGGCTGCACTGGGCGCCACCGTCACCGCCAGCCACATCGAGGAAAGCCGAATCGACGAGATGGTGCAGCGCGTGCGCGTCACGGCCGACGAGATCTCCGGCCTGCTCAATTACTCGCCCGCGCGCACCGCCAACGTGGTGCCGCTTCGCTCCGCATGACCCCGGGACCATGACAACCCAAGCTCTTCCTTCCTTCTTCGCCGCCGATGCGCTGGCCGGCCGCGTGGCCGTGGTCACGGGCGGTTCGTCGGGCATCGGCCTGGCCACCGTCGAGCTGCTGCTCGGCTGCGGCGCCGCGGTCGCGCTGTGCGGCCGCAATGCCGAACGGCTCGACGGCGCCGTGGCCGGCCTGCGCACGCAGTTCCCGGACGCGAATCTTTTCGCCCAGCCCTGCGACGTGCTCGACGCCGCCTCGGTCCGCTCCTTCGCCGCCGCCAGCGAAGCCGCGCTCGGCCCGGCCTCGATGCTGGTCAACAACGCGGGGCAGGGCCGTGTCTCCACCTTCGCCGACACCGACGACAAGGCCTGGACCGAGGAGCTCAACCTGAAGTTCTTCTCCGTCATCAACCCGACGCGCGCCTTCCTGCCGCAGCTTGCCGCGCAGCGCACCGTACTGGGAGATGCCTCCATCGTCTGCGCCAACTCGCTGCTGGCTCGCCAGCCCGAGCCGCACATGGTCGCCACCTCGGCCGCGCGCGCCGGCCTGCTGAACCTCGTGCGCTCCATGGCCACCGAATTCGCGCCGCAGGGCGTGCGCGTCAACGGCATCCTGATCGGACTCGTGGAGTCGGGCCAGTGGCGCCGCCGCTTCGAGGCGCGCGAAGACAAGTCGCTCGACTGGGCCGCATGGAGCGGCCAGCTCGCGAAGAACAAGCACATCCCGCTGGGTCGCCTGGGGCTTCCATCCGAAGCCGCGCGCGCGATCCTTTTCCTCGCTTCGCCCCTCGCGTCGTACACGACGGGCAGCCACATCGACATCTCCGGAGGCCTGTCACGCCATGCATAACCCCAACAACACCGTCACCGTCGGCGCCGTCGTCGCCGCCTTTCTCGAACAGTGCGGCGTCAAGGCGGCCTTCGGCGTGATCTCGATCCACAACATGCCGATCCTCGATGCCTTCGCGCAGCGCGGCACGGTGCGTTTCATCTCGGCGCGTGGCGAGGCCGGCGCGGGCAACATGGCCGACGCCTACGCGCGCTCCACCGCCAGCCTGGGCGTGTGCATCACCAGCACGGGGCCTGCCGCGGGCAACATCGCGGGCAGCATGGTCGAGGCCCTGACGGCCGGCGCGCCGCTGCTGCACATCACCGGGCAGATCGAGACGCCGTACCTCGACAAGGGCATGTCGTACATCCACGAGGCGCCCGACCAGCTCACGATGCTCAAGGCCGTGTCGAAGGCCGCGCTGCGCGTGCGCAGCGTCGAAACGGTGCTCGGCACGCTCAAGCGCGCGGTGCAGCTCGCGCTGACCGCGCCGACCGGCCCGGTCAGCGTCGAGATCCCGATCGACATCCAGTCGGCGCTGACCACGATGCCGGCCGACCTGTCGCCGCTGCCCATCGAGCGCCCGGTGCCGTCCGCCGCCGCGCTCGACGCGCTGGCCGCGCGCCTCGCCGTTGCCCGCCGCCCGATGCTGTGGGTCGGCGGCGGTGCCCGCCACGCCCGCGCCGCCATCCAGCGCCTGCAGAAGCTCGGCTTCGGCGTCGTCACCACGACGCAGGGCCGCGGCACGGTGCCCGAGGACGACGCCGGTTCGCTCGGTGCCTACAACATCCAGAAGCCGGTCGAAGCCCTGTACCAGACCTGCGACGCGATGCTCGTGGTCGGTTCGCGCCTGCGCGGCAACGAGACGCTCAAGTACGAACTGAAGCTGCCCCGGCCGCTGTACCGCATCGACGCCGACGCCGCCGCCGAAGGCCGCTGCTACGCGTCCGAAGCCTTCGTCTGCGGCGATTCCGCGCTGGCCCTCGAAGGCCTGGCCGACCGCCTCGAAGCCGCCGGGTACAAGGCCGACCCGCAACTGCTGGTCGACCTGCGCGCCGCGCACGACCAGGCGGTAGCGGCGCTGCGCGACGGCCTCGGCCCGTACGCCGAACTCGTGCGCCAGCTCCAGTCGGCGGCCGGTCGCAACTTCAACTGGGTGCGGGACGTGACCGTCTCCAACAGCACCTGGGGCAATCGCGAGCTGCGCGTCTTCGAACCGAGCGCCGGCGTGCACGCCACGGGCGGCGGCATCGGCCAGGGCATGCCGATGGCCATCGGCGCGGCCATCGGCGCGGCGGTGACCGGCTCGGGCCGCAAGACCTTCTGCCTGGCCGGCGACGGCGGCTTCATCCTGAACCTGGGCGAGCTGGCCTGCATGGTGCAGGAGAAGGCGCCCATGGTGATCGTGCTCATGAACGACAAGAGCTACGGCGTCATCAAGAACATCCAGGACGCGCAGTACGGCGGCCGCCAGTGCTATGCCGAGCTGCACACGCCCGACTACGACCTGCTGTGCAAGTCGATCGCGCTGCCGCATGCCCGCGTGCAGGACCTGTCGGACCTGCCCGCCCGCCTGGGCGAGGCGCTGGCGACCGAAGGTCCGTTCCTGCTGGAGATCGACATGCTCTCCATCGGCAGCTTCAAGACCACCTTCGCCGGCCCGCCGACCAACACGGTCACGCAGATCCCGGCTCTCGGCACGGCCGGCAAGTGAGCGAAGCCCGTTCCATGTCTAGCCCCACGCGCATCGCACTCGTCGGCTGCGGAGCCATCGGCACCTCGGTGCTCGAACTGCTCCGCGGCGATCCCGCCCTGAAGGTGGTGGCTGTCGTCGTGCCCGCCGACGCCGTTGCCGCCGCGCAGAAGGCGGCACCCGACGCGCAGGTGGGCAGCGCCTTGCCTTCAGCCGGCATCGACCTCGTGGTCGAGACCGCCGGCCATGCCGCCATCGAGCAGCATGTGCTGCCCGCGCTGGCACGCGGCACGCCCTGCGTGGTCGCCTCGGTCGGCGCGCTGTCGGCTGCCGGCTTCGCCGAGAAGCTCGAAGCCGCGGCCATCGCCGGCAAGACGCAGGTGCAGCTGATTCCGGGCGCCATCGGCGCCATCGACGCGCTCGCCGCCGCCCGCATCGGCGGCCTCGACAGCGTGCGCTACACCGGCCGCAAGCCGCCGCAGGCCTGGAAGGGCACGCCGGCCGAACAGGGCCGCGACCTCGGCGCGCTGGCGCAGGAGACCGTGATCTTCGAAGGCAGCGCGCGAGAAGCGGCCTTGCTCTATCCGAAGAACGCCAACGTCGCGGCCACCGTCTCGCTCGCGGGCCTGGGGCTCGACCGCACGATGGTTCGCCTCATCGCCGACCCGGCTACCGCCGAGAACGTGCACACCGTCGAAGCCGAAGGCGCCTTCGGCAGCTTCGAGCTGACCATGCGCAACAAGCCGCTCGCGGCCAACCCCAAGACATCCGCGCTGACCGTGTACAGCGCAGTGCGTGCGCTGCGCAATCGCGTGGCCGCGCTCGCCATCTGAACCCGCTGTTTCCCATGATCTCCTCCGAACTCCTTCCGATCTGCATCGCCGGCGAATGGCGCCTGGGCGGCGGCGACGTCTACGAAAGCCTCTACCCGGCCACCGGCGAGCCCATCGCGCGCCTGCGCGCTGCGAGCCTTGCCGATGTCGAGGAAGCCATTGCCGGCGCCGACCGCGCATTCCGCACCAGCGGCTGGGCGCAGCGCCTGCCGCACGAGCGCGCGGCCGTGCTGCATCGCGTGGCGCAGCTGATCCGCGAAGAGAGCGAATCGCTCGCGCAGAAGCAGCGCCTGGACAACGGCAAGCCCATCAACGAAACCCGCAACCTCGTGGCCAGCGCCGCCGGCACCTTCCAGTTCTTCGCCGCCGCGCTGGAGACTCTGGAGGAAACCATCACGCCGTCGCGCGGCGCCTTCGTCACCATGAGCGTGCACGAGCCCATGGGTGTGGTCGCTGCCATCACGCCGTGGAACTCGCCCATCGCCAGCGAGGCGCAGAAGCTGGCGCCCGCGCTGGCCGCCGGCAATGCGGTGGTGGTCAAGCCCGCCGAGGTCACGCCTTTGATGGCGCTGGAACTGGCGCGCATCTGCGAGAAGGCCGGCGTGCCCAAGGGCATCGTCAGCGTGCTGCCGGGCAGGGGCTCGGTGATCGGCGATGCGATCACCAAGCATCCGCTGGTCAAGCGCGTGTCGTTCACCGGCGGCACGACCACCGGCAAGCACATCGCCCACATCGCGGCCGACAAGATGATGCCGGTGTCGCTGGAGCTCGGCGGCAAGTCGCCGACCATGGTGCTCGACGATGCCGACCTCGACCACGCGGTGAACGGCGTGCTCTACGGCATCTTCAGCTCGTCGGGCGAGTCGTGCATCGCGGGCTCGCGCCTGTTCGTGGCGCGCGGCATCTACGACGAGTTCCTCACGCGGCTGGCCGAAGGCGCCAACGCGCTGCGCGTGGGCGATCCGGCTTCGGAGCGCACGCAGATGGGGCCGCTCATCACCGCGAAGCATCGCGAGGGCATCGAGCGCTACGTGGACCTCGGCGTGTCCGAGGGCGGCCGGATTCGCACGGGCGGCGTACGCCCGCATGGCGACGGCTATGACCGGGGCTACTTCTACAAGCCGACCATCATCGAAGGGCTGGACAACAGCGCCCGCATCAGCCAGGAGGAAATCTTCGGCCCGGTGCTCGTCGCCATGCCCTTCGACAGCGAGGAAGAGCTGATCGTGCAGGCCAACGACAGCGTCTACGCGCTGGCGGCGGGCGTGTGGAGCCGCGACTTCAAGCGCGCCTGGAAGCTGGGCCGCGCGGTGCAGGCCGGCACGGTCTGGGTCAACACCTACAAGCAGTTCTCCGTGTCCACGCCCTTCGGCGGCTGGCGCGACAGCGGCCTGGGCCGCGAGAAGGGCCGCGAAGGCATCTTCCAGTACATGGAGCAGAAGAGCATGTACTGGGGCACCAATGAACAACCGCTCCCGTGGGCGAACTGAAGAGGACCGCACCATGAGCGTACTTGGCATCGACCAGATCACCTACGGCGCGGACGACCTGCCCGCATGCCGCCAGTTCTTCCAGGACTGGGGCCTTTCGCTGAAGTCGGAGGCCGCCGACGAACTCGTCTTCGAGTGCCTCAACGGCTGCAAGGTCGTGGTGGCCGCGCTGGACAAGCCCGGCTTGCCGCCCGCGATGGAAGAGGGCCCGACGCTGCGCGAAGTGGTGTGGGGCGTGGAGAGCGACGCGGACCTCGACCGCTACGCCGCCGCCATCGCGCAGGATCCGGCCTTCTTCGACACCGCGGTGGACGGCGCGCGCCGCATCGGCTGCATCGACCCGAACGGCCTGGCCGTGCGCCTGCAGGTCAGCCGCAAGCATGCGGTGCAGGTCGACTGCGGCGCCATGAACACCTGGAACGCGAAGCTGCGCATCAACCAGCCCGCGCCCATCTACGAACGCGCCACGCCCATCGAGGTCGGCCACGTCGTGTTCTTCGTGAGCGACGTGAAGGCCACCAGTGCCTTCTATGCCGAACGCTTCGGCTTCGTGGGCTCCGACAGCTATCCGAACCGCGGCGCATTCATGCGCTGCGCGGCCGAGGGCGGCCACCACGACCTGTTCCTGCTGCAGATTCCTTCGGGCAAGCGCGGGCTGAACCACGTGGCCTTCACCGTGCGCGACATCCACGAGGTGTTCGGCGGCGGGCTGCACTTCTCGCGCTGCGGCTGGGAAACGCAGCTCGGCCCGGGCCGCCACCCGGTGTCGTCGGCGTACTTCTGGTACTTCAAGAACCCGGCGGGCGGCCTCATCGAGTACTACGCCGACGAAGACCAGCTCACCGCCGACTGGCAGCCGCGCGAGTTCGAGCCGGGCCCCACGGTCTTCGCCGAATGGGCGGTGGACGGCGGCCTCGATGGCAACACGCGCCGCCAGAAGAACGCGGAAGGCCCCAAGGGTGCCTTCCTGACCGAAAAGAAATGACTCACCCGACCGACATGCAACGACGTTTCTCCTTCTCCGTCCTGTTCGCCGCGCTCGCGGCCTTCACTCTCGCCGCGCCGGTGCATGCGCAGCAGAGCGAGGCCCAGAAGCAGCTCTCGAGCGAGCGCTTCACCATCATCTCGCCGTTCCCGCCCGGCGGTCCGGTCGACACGCTGGCTCGCGTGCTCTCCGATGGCCTCGCCAAGCGCTACGGCCAGGCGGCGGTGGTAGACAACCAGGTCGGCGCGGCCGGCAACATCGGCATGGAGAAGGTCAAGCGCGCCAAGGGCGATGGCCACACGCTGCTGGTGATTCCGGCGGGCAACGTCACCATCAACCCGACGCTGATGCCCAACTTCCCCTTCGACATGGCGAAGGACTTCGTGCCGGTCACCATGCTCGCGAAGGCGCCCAACGTGCTGGTCGCGTCGCCGGCCTCGGGCATCAAGAACGCGAAGGACCTGGTGGCTCAGGCCAAGGCCAAGCCAGGCACGTTGTCGTATGCCTCGCCCGGCGTGGGCAGCGGCCTGCACCTGGCGGGCGAGCTCTTCAAGCAGCAGGCCGGCATCGACATGCTGCACGTGCCCTACAAGGGCACGGCGCCCGCGCTCAACGACGTGCTGGGCGGCTCGGTGCCGCTGATGTTCAGCAACCTGCCGGCGACGCTGCCCTTTTTGAAGAACGGCAAGCTGGTCGCCATCGGCGTGACCGAGGCCAAGCGCAGCGCGGCGGCGCCGGATATCCCGACGCTGGCGGAGCAGGGCATCCAGGGCGTGACCGTGACCTCGTGGTACGGCCTGATGGCGCCCAAGGGCACGCCGCCCGCCGTGGTCGAGCAGCTCGCCAGGGACGCGGCCGAGATGCTGTCGAAGCCCGACGTGCGCGAGCGCCTGAAGCTGCAGGGCATGACCGACGCGGCCATGAAGCCCGCCGAGTTCGCCGCCTACATCCGCGACGAGACGGCCGTGTGGGCAAAGATCATCAAGGCCCGCAACATCGTTGCCGAGTAAGCCGGCGCAGGCACGAGGGGACAGACTCATGAAGACCACCAGCGAATCCACCATCGGCATCGTCGGCGCGGGCATCGGCGGCCTCGTCGCGGCCATTGCGCTGCGGCGCGCGGGCCACGACGTGATCGTGTTCGAGCAGGCGAAGCAGTTCGCCCGCGTCGGCGCGGACATCAACCTCACGCCCAACGCCGTGCGCGCGCTCGACGGCCTCGGCGTGGGCGAGGCGGCCCGCGTGACGGCGGCCCGTCCGTCGCACCGCATCAGCCGCACCTACGACACCGGCGAAGAGACTTCGCGCCTTGAAATGGCCGACACCGCCGAGCAGCGCTACGGCGCACCGCAGCTCACCATCCACCGTGCCGACCTGCTGGCGGCGCTGGCCGACATGTTCCCGGCGGAGCAGGTGGCGCTCGGCAAGCGAGCCGAGACCATCGCGCCGGACGACAAGGGCGTGAGCATCTCCTTCTCCGACGGCACCAGCGCCCGCTTCGGCGCGCTGATCGGAGCCGACGGCATCCACTCGTGCGTGCGTACCGCGATGTTCGGCGCCGAAAGCCCGCGCTTCACCGGCATCGTGGCCTACCGCGCCGTGGTGCCTGCCGAGCGCGTGGCTGGCGTGCCCAACCTGGGCGCCTTCACCAAGTGGTGGGGGCCCAATCCGCAGAGCCAGATCGTCACCTTCCCGCTGAACCGGGGCAAGGACGTCTTCATCTTCGCGACCACGCCGCAGGACAGCTGGCACCTCGAGTCGTGGACCGCGCCGGGCAGCGTCGACGAACTGCGCGAGCAGTACGTGGCCTACCACCCCGAGGAGCGCGCCTTGCTCGACGCCTGCGACACGGTGCTCAAGACCGCGCTGTACGAGCGCGACCCGATGCCCGCCTGGACCAAGGGCCGCATGGCGCTGCTGGGCGATGCCGCGCATCCCATGCTGCCTTTCATGGCGCAGGGCGCCGGCATGGCCATCGAAGACGCGGTGGTGCTGTCGCGCCATCTCGAAGGCGTGGCGATGGCCGACGTGCCTGCCGCGCTGCAGGGCTTCGAGACGGCGCGCATCGAGCGCGCCAGCCAGGTGCAGCTCGGCTCGCGCGGCAACAACTGGCTGCGCGAAGGCGGCAACGCCGACTGGGTCTACGGCTACGACGCCTGGGCCGCGCCGCTCGCAACCCCGGCCATGGCGGCCGCCGCCTGATTCTTCAATTCATTCCGCCCCACGGAGGCACACGATGCAAACCCAAGACCGCTACCTGCAACCGCACCAGGCGCGCCGGCGCCCCGCGACCACCTACGAAGACCTGCTGGGCGACGTGATCGAGCGCGCCTTTGCGGACGGCATCCACGACCTGTCGGGTCTGGTGCAGCGCCTGAACGACAGCGGCCTCGCCACGCCGGGCGGCCAGCAGTGGACCGAGGAGCTGTATCGCAAGGAGATGGCCGCGCTGGCGGCCTGAGAGGAACGAACATCATGACCATCGCCATCCAACCCGTTCCCGCTGATCCGGTCGACCACCTGCTCGAGATCGGCCTGAAGGACCTCTGGTACCCCATCTGCCCCTCGCACTTCATCAAGGAGAACCCCATCTCCCTGCGCCGCCTCGGCCGCAAGCTCGCGCTGTGGCGCGACGGCGAAGGCGTGCTGCATGCGCTGGAAGACCGCTGCCCGCACCGCGGTGCGCCGCTGTCGCAGGGCGTGGTGCTGGGCGACCGGCTCTCGTGCCCTTACCACGGCGTCGAAGTGCGTCATGACGGCGTCGTCACCCGCGTGCCCGGCAGCCCGGGCTGCAAGCTCGAAGGCTCGAAGGCCACGCGGCACTTTCACGTGCAGGAGCGCGCGGGCGCGGTATTCATCTACAACTCGAAGGAGCCCGTCGACGTGCCGCCGCCGCTGGTGCTGCCCGAGCAGCTGACCGACGATGCAGAGTACAGCAGCTTCCTCTGCTACACCGAGTGGAAGGGCGACTACCGCTACGTGCTCGACAACGTGATGGACCCGATGCACGGCACATACCTGCACAAGCAGTCGCATTCCATGGCCGAGGGCGATTCGAGCGCCAAGTTCGGCATCCGCCAGACCGACATCGGCTTCGTGTTCGAGAAGGAAGGCCAGCGCAACGTCAACTTCGACTGGACCGAATGGGCCGACACGGGCATTCACTGGATGCGCCTGGAGATCCCGTATCCGAAGACCGGCGGCCCCGGCGGCAACTTCATCATCATCGGCGCCTTCTCGCCGATCGTGAAGGGCATGACGGCCACCTTCTTCTGGCGCGTGCGCAAGCTGGAGCCGGGCTGGCAGCGCGACACATGGCGCTTCCTGTACCGCAACCGCCTGGAAGCGCGCCACTGGCACGTGCTGGAGCAGGACCGCGTGATGCTCGAAGAGATGGAAGCCGACGCCAACCAGCACGAGAACCTGTACCAGCACGACCTGGGCATCGTTCGCCTGCGCCGCCACATGCGCAATCTGGCGCAGGCGCAGCTGGCGGAAGCCGGTGCGAGCGCCGTAGCTGCCTGACAGGGGAGAGAGCTTCGCCATGTCTTCTCCAACGCTCAACGCCCTGGTGCACACCATGCGCTACGAGGCCGACGGCATCGTGAGCGTCGAATTCCGGCCGGCCACGCCCACGGTGGACTTCCCCGCCTTCGAGGCCGGCTCCCACATCGACCTGCACCTGCCCAACGGGCTGGTGCGCAGCTACTCGCTGTGCAACCCGTCGAGCGACCGCCAGCGCTACGTGGTGGGCGTGCTCAACGACCGCAAGAGCCGCGGCGGCTCGCGCTACGTGCACCAGCAGCTGCGCGTGGGCATGACGCTGCCCATCTCGGCTCCGCGCAACAACTTCAGGCTGGAAGAGGGGGCCGAGCGCTCGGTGCTCGTGGCCGGCGGCATCGGCGTCACGCCCATCTGGTGCATGCTGCAGCGGCTGGTGGCCATCGGCAAGCCGGTGGAGATCGTCTATTGCGCCCGTACCCGAAAGGAAGCGGCCTTCTGCGACGCCATCGAGGCATTGGCGAAGGAGAAGTCGGTGCAGCTCACCTGGCACTTCGACGACGAGAAGGGTGCGCCGCCCAACCTCGTCGAGCTGCTGTCGGGCAAGGGCGCCGCCAGCCACTATTACTGCTGCGGCCCCACGCCGATGCTCGATGCCTTCGAGAAGGGTTGCGAGCAACTGGGCTATGCCAACGCGCACATCGAGCGCTTCGCCGCCGTACAGGTGGAGGCAGGCGCCGCCGCGCAGGCCTGCGTGGTGGAGTGCGCGAAGAGCGGAAAGAGCGTGGAAGTGCCGGCAGGCAAGTCGATCCTCGACAGCCTGATCGACGCGGGCCTCAACCCCGACCACAGCTGCAAGGAAGGCGTCTGCGGCGCCTGCGAGACGGCCGTGCTCGAAGGCGAGGTCGACCACCATGACGGCATCCTCACCAAGATCGAACGTGCGTCGAACAAGACCATGATGATCTGCGTCTCGCGCTGCAAGGGCGCGCGGCTGGTGCTGGACATCTGAACAGGGCCCCAGGCCGACAGAAGAAAACCAACCGAGACAAATCAATGAAAAAGTACCTGATCGCGCTGGCTGCGGCCAGCGGGGCTGGCGGAGCGCTGGCCCAATCTTCCCTCACGCTCTTCGGCGTAGTCGATGCGGCCGTCACCTACACCAAGGGCAGCGGCCCCGGTTCGGCCCACAAGACGCAGCTGACCAACAGCGGCAACATGTTCAGCCGCCTCGGCTTTCGCGGCACCGAAGACCTGGGCGGCGGCTACTCGGCCAACTTCTGGCTCGAGATGGGCCTGCAGAACGACAGCGCGCAGGGCTTTCCGTCGAACACCAACAACCAGGCCAGCGGCAACGGCCCGGCGGGCGTGCTGAGCTTCAACCGCCGCTCCACCGTGAGCCTCGCCGGTCCCTTCGGCGAAGTGCGGCTGGGCCGCGACTACGTGCCGGCCTTCTGGAACACCGCCATCTTCGATCCCTTCGGCACGGGCGGCGGCATCGGTGCGAACCAGATCTACTTCTCGGGCCTGGGCGGCCTCGTCGCGCCCACGGGCACGCGTGCGTCGAACAGCATCGGCTACCTGCTGCCGGCCAACCTCGGCGGCTTCTACGGGCAGGTGATGTACGCGATGGGCGAGAACGACTCGAACTCGGTGCTGCCCGGCACGCGTGTGTCGAACAGGCACGACGGCGATCACACCGGCGCGCGCCTGGGCTACCAGAGCGGCGGACTCAACATCGCGCTGGCCACGGGCCGCACGCGTTACGCAAGCGGCGACCTGCGCGTGACCAACCTCGGTGCCTCCTACACCTTCGACGCCTCGCTCATGAACCTCAAGCTCACGAGCGAGCTGTACAAGGAGTCGAAGGGCACGACCGATGCCAAGGGCGTTCTGGTCGGCTTCCAGCTGCCCATCGGGCCCGGCGAGATCAAGGCCTCGTACGCGCGCTACCGGCTGGAGCCGGCCGGCGCGGTGCTGAAGCCCACTTCGTCGAAGCTGGCCATCGGCTACGTGCACAACCTTTCGAAGCGCACGGCGCTGTACGCCACCATCGCGCGCATCAGCAACAGCAACGGTGCATCGCAGGCCCTCTCGGGCGCGATCACCGCGCCGAACCGTGCCTCCAGCGGCACCGAGTTCGGCATGCGCCACATGTTCTAGGCGCACGCCTTCATCACCTTCACCCCGGCAGGACTGGCCATGCAGAGCAGCAGCAACAACAACAGCGGCAAGAGCTTTCGTTGGTACGGCGTCATCACGCTGTTCGTGATCGTCGCCATCTCCTACGTGGACCGCATCAACATCGCGGTGCTCATCACCGACGCGGCCTTCCTGAACCACGTGGGCCTCGCGGCCACCGATCGCGTGAGCCAGGGCTTCCTGGCGACGGCCTTCATGCTGGGCTACGGCGTGTCTGCCTTCGTGCTCACGCCGTTCTGCTCCGCGCTCTTCGGCGTGCGGCGCAGCCTGGTCTACGGGCTGATCCTCTGGGGAGTGGTGACCTGGGCCTCGCCGATGTTCGACAGCTACGGCATGCTGCTGGCGTCGCGCGTGCTGCTGGGCGTGTCGGAGGGGCCGCTCTTCTCGCTGGCCTCCGCGTACATCAAGGCGCATTTCCGAAGCGACGAGAACGGCAAGCCCAACGCCTTCGTCAACATGGGCACGGGGCTGGGGCTTGCCATCGGCTATCCGCTGGTCGGCTGGCTGCTCACGCAGTTCGCGTGGGACAGCTCGTTTCACGTGCTCGGCGTGCTCAACATCGTGCTGGGCATTCCGCTGGTGCTGGCCTTCGTGCGCATGCCGCCGGGGCATGCCGACGGCGTGAAGCCGTCCTCGTTCGGCGAAGCGATGGCGCGCGTGGGCGGCATCGTGAAGGGCGCGCTGCAGACGCGGCACCTGTTCGTGGTCACGCTGCTCACCTCGGCCGCGCTGGCCTATCTCTGGGGCAGCAGCAACTGGCTGCCGACCTACCTGCGCGAGGCGCGCGGCTTCTCGATGCGCGAGATGGGCTGGCTGGCATCGCTGCCGCAATACGCCACCGTGCTCGCGGTGTTCGTGGGCGGCGTGCTCATCGACAAGGTGGGGCGCGAACGCGTGCCCTTCATCTTCATGGGTGCGAGCGTGGGCGTGGCGCTGTCGGTGCTAATGGCCATCAACGCGCGTGACCCGTATGTGGCGGCGTGCTGCCTGGTCGCGGCCAACTTCTTCTGGGGTCTGCAGAGCCCGGCCATTCCGAGCACGGTGCAGTACTGCTCGCGGCCCGAGCACACGGCCAGTGCGTTCGGCGTGACCAACGGCGTGGGCAGCCTCGTCGCGGGCTTCATGCCCGCGCTGATGGGCGGCGTGATCGGCGCGATGTCGCATGGGGCAGGTGCGGGCCCCACGGCCGCGGCTTCGTCGGCCTCCGGTTTCTTCGCGGGCTTCGCGCTGCTGATCGGCACGCAGGTCGTGGTGTTCGGCTGCGGCTTCATGCTGTGGCTGCGCGACCGCTCGCGCAGCGCGCACACAGTCTCTGGTTCACAGCTTTCATAGGCTTTTCGAAGGCTTGTACCTTCGTACTGTCGTGGTCGGGTCACAGTGCGGCGACCCGATTTCCGTCATCTGCGTGAGCAGGTGTTTCGGCGGCGGAACCATCTTCGTATTGCATGGCGTGCGTTGCATGCCATGACGCCATTCGGCCTATCGCGCGCGAACATTTTGAGAAAGAAAAGTTCCGCGATTCGTTGAGCACGCAGCGGCCATCAGCTACAACTGCGTGACATCAATGGACGAGGGAATGCGCGTGAAATCAACGACAAGAGCCGCAGCAAGTCTTGCCATCGCCAATACGGCCAGCACTGTTTCCGCTTCGAGGAAGTGCGTCGCGCCGACGATGCGCATGCACTGACGAAGGCCTTCGCGCTACAAGCCCGCCTCCGCACCCATCACCCCGCGATTGCCGGGAATGGAACCTCTTACGCCACGAATCCTGGGACCGCCGCCTCGCGAGCGGTGTGACCCTGCATGACTGTGTGGTCCTGACGAACGCCTGAGTTCGCCGGGAGGGCACCGTGTTGCCCGTTTCTTCCGATTCCCCCGTTGTTCATCTCACTCATCACCGCGCGCGTCATGCGCATCGCAGGCTATCCGCCGGCGCATGCGGGACGGCGCATGTTTCTTCTTACCAAGAGTACTCAGAGGCGATCATGAAAAGATTCAATACACCCGTGGTCAATCATCTTGCCATCACCGCAGTGACCCTTGCCGTCCTCACGGCTTGCGGCGGCGGCGGAGACAGTGGTGGCGCTTCGTTGGGCGGTGCAGGCGTTGGCCTCAGCGCACCTTCGGACCAGGTCGTTTCCGCTCCCGTGTCCGATCCCTCCGCCAAGGCACCGGACGACGGAGTGCCCAACTCGGCGAACAACGCGGTCGCCGCCGTCGACCGTTCTGCCAGGCCGATGGAACTGCCCGACACCGTCTGGCCCAGCAACTACAAGCTGTGGTTCCGTCCCGATGCCGCGCTCAAGACCTTCGTGGGCCGCGGCGACGTGGAGATAGAAGTGCTCAAGCCGGTCGACGCCATCGTCGTCGCGGCGCACAACCTGAACTTCGCGAAGGGCCGCACCACGCTGCGCAAGGTGTCGAATCCTTCCGAGGCGATACCGCTGATTCCCACGCCGCAGACGCTGGGCGACTTCGTGCAGCTGCGACTGAACGACGGCCAGATCGCGAAGGGCAAGTACCTGCTGCACATGGAGTGGGACGGCAAGATCCAGTTCTCCGACGCCGAGTACTGCCCGCCGGCCGAGGTGGCACGCAACCCGTTCTGCTCGGCTGCCACCGGCATCTTCAAGGTGGGGCTCTCCACGCCCGAAGGCGTGAGCAGCGATGCCATCGTGACGCAGGGCGAGACCAACTACGCACGGCAGTGGTTTCCGGGCTGGGACGAGCCGGCCTTCCGCCATACCTTCGAGATTTCGGCCGAAGTGCCGGGCGACTGGAAGACGGTGTCCAACGGCGCGCAGATCGAGGCGACGAAGCTGCCCGACGGCTACCAGCGCGTGGCTTTCGAGAGGACGCCCTCGATGCCGATGTACCTGACCTTCTTCGGTGGCGGCAAGTTCGACATCCTGGCCGACAAGTTCAAGAACCCGCTCGACGGCAGCGAGATGCCGCTGCGCTGGTTCACTCCGCCGGGCCGCTCCGACTGGGCCAAGTTCGCGATGGAGTGGACCAAGGTGTCGATGGACTACTACTACAACTACACCGGCATTCCGCTGCCGTTCAAGAAGTTCGACACCGTCGCCGCCAACGACAGCTACGACAACAAGCCCAACACCGGCTTCGGCGGCATGGAGAACTGGGGCTCGATCTTCGAGTTCGCCGACTCGGTGCTCACCAAGCCGGGCGACACGCCCACGCTGTACTCGGTGACGGTGGTGACGCACGAGGTGGCGCACCAGTGGTTCGGTGACCTGGTCACGCTCGACTGGTGGGACAACGTGTGGCTCAACGAATCGTTCGCGCGCTGGTTCGAAAGGCGCACCACGATCAAGTTCCACCCCGAGTACTACAGCTTCTCCGACTACGTTCTGGACAAGCACAACGTGATCGTGGCCGACCTGAAGAACACGGCCGTGCCGGTGCAGCGCAACCTCAACGACGCGGGATCGTTCGGCTTCATCAGCCCGTCGATCTTCGTCTACAACAAGGGCAGCCACGTGCTGGAGACCATCCAGAACTACATCGGCGAGGAGGCGATGCAGAAGGGCCTGCGCATCTACCTGAAGGACTACGCCTTCGGCAACGTCACGCCCTCGCGCCTGTGGAGCTCGCTGGAGAAGGCCAGCAACGGCAAGAAGGTGAGCGAGATCGGCGACAGCCTGATCCGCCAGACCGGCATTCCGCTGCTCACGGTGGACGCGCAGTGCGCGGGCAACAGCACCTACGTGAACATCACGCAGGAGTCGTTCCCCAACCAGAACCTGTATCCGGCCTCGACGTGGACCATTCCCGTGACGCTGGCCTACGGCGACTCGATGGAGCAACGCAAGACCTTCGTGATGTCGAACAACAGCACGCAGCTCGAACTGCCGGGATGCACGGCCGTGCTGGCCGGCCCGACCGGGCAGGACTACTACGTGAGCAACTACAGCGCCCAGTCGTGGAGCGCGCTGCTGGCCAAGGCGCAGAACTTCGCGGGCAACAAGCCGCTGCTGCTGAACATCGAGCGCGACGCGTTCCGGCTGCTGGGCGTGGGCCGCATCACGCAGGCGCAGTACGACCAGATCAAGGGCGTGCTGAACCTGCCCGCGCCGCTGCTGGCCAAGACGCAGGTGAGCGAGCAGAAGATGGCGGCGGTGGCCACCGGTGCGGAGAAGGAGGAGTACCCGCATGCGCTGCGCTTCCAGGGCAGCCTGAAGCTGCGCGACAACGAGAAGCGCTGAGCTGCGTAGCCTGAAACCGGCGCGCGCCGCCCGCACCGCGGGCGGTGCGCGCCCTCTGGACAAGGACAGTCATGAACACAGCATTGAAATGGATGGCCGCCGGGGCGGCGGCCCTGTTGCTGGCCGGCTGCGGAGCGGACAGCGGCAGCAGCAGCAGCAGCGCACCCGAGGCCGAGCTGGTCGGTACCTACGCCGTGAAGCAGAACGGCGCGCTCAAGGAGCTCATCAGGATCGAGAAGCAGGGCGACGGCTACGTGATGCGCGACAAGGTACGCACGGCCGAATGGAGCGAGCCCAAGATGACGATGAAGCCCGTGACGCGCGAGCACTGGACCCGCATCACCACCGATAAGGAGAACACCGCCTTCGTCGGCGTGGCGAGCGAGCAGCTCGGCATCTTCAAGGTGCCGGCCGGCTGGCAGAAGAACGGCTTCAAGACCTCGACCGGGTACTTCCTGTTCTATTCGCGCGGGCCGGTGGAGGCGTACAAGCTCTGAGGGCTCGCTCAGGCGGCTGGCGCCACGCTCGCGCCCTCGATGCGGTGGCGCTTCAGCGCATCGGCCACGAAGCCGCTGGCCTTCATCTCCTCGACGAAGGCCGCGAGCAGCGCCTGCGCTTCGGCGCCGCGGCTGGCGGGTGTGCCCATGGCCTGCTGGATGACCATGAACCGCCCCGGCAGCACACGCACGCCGGGCGCGCGCCGTGCCTCGCCTTCGAGCATCTGGCGGATGCCGGCTGCCACTTCGACTTCGCCGGCACGCAATGCCGCCAGCGCAGGTGCCGCGCCCTGGAGGCGCACGATCTCGGCCGCCTTGATCTCGCGCGTGAGGAACAGGTCGTAGGCGCTGCCGGAGCCCACGGAGATGCGATTGCCTTGGGCATCGACCTGTGCGTTGTCCTGGAACGCCGAGGCATCAGGCACGAGGTAGCTGCCCTCGATCAGCACGTAGGGCGCGGTGAACAGCAGCCCCTCGCTGCGCGCCGGGTCGATGGCGAAGAAGCCGATGTCGGCCTTCTCGCTCTTCACCGCGTCGACCGAGGCGGCGGCCTTCTCGAACACCACCAGCTCGATGCCCACGCCGAGCCGCCGCGCGAACTCGCGCGCCAGGTCGATGGATACGCCAACGGGCTCGCCGGTGGCCGCGTCCTTGTTGGCCAGGATCGGGTTGCCCAGGTTGATCGAGGCGCGCAGCGTACCGCCTGGCGCGAAGGTTGAAACGAGGGCGGGCGTGATCGTCGGCTGCTGTGTCATGGCGTTGCGGCATCGATGGATGGAGATGCCGCCAGTTTACGGGGAGCCCCTCAGGACCCGGCGGGCGTCACGATGCCTAGCGAACCCAGCGGCCCGAGCGGCAGCCGCACCGTGACGCGCAGGCCCGGCCCCGTGCCGGTGTCGCCGAGTGCGATCGCGCCGCCGTGCGCATCGACCACCGAGCGCACGATGGCCAGCCCGAGGCCGCTGCCCGTTTGCGTCTGGTCGGGGTCGCGGAAGAAGCGGTCGAAAACGCGCTCGCGCAGCGCCGGCATGATGCCCGGCCCCTGGTCGCATACCGTCAGCACCGCCAGGTCGCCGTCGCGCCGGATGCCCACGCTCACCACCGAGCCGACGGGGCTGTACTTGGTGGCGTTGTCGATCAGGTTGTCGATCATCGAGACCAGGCTGTCGCGGTCGCCCATGATCTCGACGGGTTCGTCGTCCACCAGCTCGATCTCGACCTCGCGCACGTGGGCGAGGGCCGAGAGCGCCGCCAGCCGTTCCTGCACCAGGTCGTCGAGCCGCAGTGCGTGCGGCGCCGAAGCCTGGGCGTTGCTGCGCATGAGCCGCAGCAGCTGGCCCACGAGGCGCTCCGCGCGCGCGTTGCTGCTGAGCACGCGTGCGAAGAGTTCGTCCTGCCGCTCGGTCGGGATGTGCTCGACGAGCAGCGACTGCAGCGCCTCGACGTTGACTCGCATCGCCGCGATGGGCGTGCGCAGCTCGTGCGCCGCATCGGCGATGAAGCTCTGCTCGCGCGCGATGCTGGCGCGCAGCCGCTGCATCAGCGCGTTGAAGTTCCTCACCAGCGGCCGCAGCTCGTCGTGGCGCGGCAGCGTGGACACGGGCGCGAGGTCGTGCGGGCCGCGCGAGGCGATCTCGTTGGCCACCTTGCGCCACGGCCGCAGCGCGAGCCGGATCGACAGCCATGCGGGCAGCAGCAGGAAGGGAATGCTGATCACCAGCGGCAGGATGTAGTAGCCGCGCGACTGGAAGGTGAGCCACATCTGCACGGTGCCGGGCGTGACCAGCGTGACGCGCGTCTTGCCCGTGGGCGACTCGATGGTGCGGGCGCGCCAGCTCTTGCCGTCGGCCTCCACCGTCTCGCCGATGTCGGGGCGGGTGTTGGCGATGCCCGCCGGCAGGCCGCTCGAGCGGTAGACCTCGCGGCCGTTCTGCCAGACGATGACGCTCGGCGACATGTAGGCATCGTCGCCGTTGCCGAAGCCGTTGCGCAGGGCGATGTCCATCGCGCGCAGGCTCTCGTACTGCCTGGCGGGCTGGTCGGTGAGATTGCGCGCGACCACCAGCATGCTGCGCTGCGTGGAGTCGATGACGGACAGGTCGTCGGTGAACGCCGAGCCCAGCAGCAGCCCGACTGCCAGGCTCCACAGCAGCGTCATCATCGCGATCTGCGCGAACATGAGGCGGCGCACCAGCGAAGGCCGCCGGACGCGGCGCCAGCCGCTGCGCAGCAGCCTGCCGGGTGCCGACGCGATGGCCGCGACCAGCTCGCTCATGCACGCTCCAGCGGTTGCTGCGCCGCGAGGTAGATCACGTAGCCGATTCCGCGCACGGTGCGGATGTAGCCGTCGCCGATCTTGCGGCGCAGGTTCGAGACATGCACGTCGAGCACGTTGCTGCCCGGGCCCTGGGCGTGCGCTGTGCCCTGGGAGCCGGACAGCACGAGCTGCTCGAGCGCGCGCCGCGCCACCACGCGGTCGGCCCGCCGCACCAGCAGGCTCAGCAGCCGGAATTCGCTGCGCGACAACGAGACGGGCATGCCGTCGACGCGCACGCGCTGGGTCGGCTCGTGCAGCCAGAGGCCGCGGATCTCGAAGGTCGCGCCGTCGCCGCCGTAGCTGCGCCGGGCGAGGGCCCGCACGCGCGAGAGCAGTTCGGCCAGCGCGAAGGGCTTGACCATGTAGTCGTCGGCGCCGCTGTCCAGGCCCTGCAGGCGGTCGTTCAGGCCGTCGCGCGCGCTGAGGATCAGCACCGGCAGCCGCGTGCCGCCGCGCCGCAGCCGTTCGAGCACCGCGAGGCCGTCGCCGTCGGGCAGGCCCAGGTCGAGCAGCAGCAGGTCGCAGCCTTCGGCCTCGAGGATGCGCAGCGCCTCCTCGACGCGGCGCACCCACACCACCTCCATCCCCTGGGTCTGCAAGGCGACGCGAATGCCGGTGGCGAGATCGAAATCGTCTTCGGCCAGCAGGATCTTCATGGCGGGCAATCTACCCGGCGAAGCTGAAGGAATCCCAAAGAAACGGGGGCGCCGGCGCGGAGGACGGCAGGTGGCAAGGCGACGGAATTTCAGCAGACCTTCATCTATGCGCCGCACCATGCGGGGTGTCCGTCAGACATCGTCAAGAAGAAGAGAGATACCGATGAGCCTTTTCGAAGCGCGCCTCTTCGCCGGGAACTTCCGTTCGCCGCAAGCCCATTCCTCGCTGCTGGCTTCGTATGCGCATGTGCTCGCGCGATGGCCGGTGCCGCACGAAAGCCGCTACGTGGAAACGCGCTACGGCCGTGCGCACGTGCTGGCCTCGGGGCCGGCCTATGCGCCGCCCGTTGTGCTGCTGCACGGCGGGGGCGGCAACGCCACCACCTGGGTCCACAACATCGAACGGCTCGCGGGTTCGCTGCAGGTCTATGCGGTGGACATCATCGGCGACGCCGGCCGCACCGAAGGGAAGCGGCCCCTGACGGAAGACACGTACTGCAACTGGCTCGAGGACGTGCTGATCGGCATCGGCCGGCCCAAGGTGGGGCTGTGCGGTGCCTCCTTCGGCGCATGGCTCGCGGCGGCGTACACGCGCCAGACGATGCGGCGGGTTTCCAAGGTCGCGCTGCTGGCGCCGCCGAATCTCGAGTCGCTGCGCATCGGCACCGTGCTGCGCGCCGGGCTTGCGGCGGCGTTCCCGAGCGAGCGGCAGGTGCGCGCCTTCCACGCGCTGGTGTCGTCGCCGATGGCGCCCGAGCCGCCGCCGTGGGCCATGGACGACCTGCTCGTGCGTTGGCGCTGCCAGCGCGGCAGTCCCCGCCCACCGGGCCGCATGACCGACGCCGACCTTCGCGCGCTGCCGAAGGGCTCCCTGCTGATGCTCGGCGAGGACGAGGTGCTGTACGACCCGATGCGCGCCCGCGCCCGGGTGAACGCCCTGGCGCCGCATGTGCGCGTCGAACTCCTGCCCGATGCGGGTCACACGATCGCCTTCGACCAGGCGGAGAAGGTCGGCGATGCGCTGGTCGAGTTCTTCCGGCGCGACGGCTGGACGCTCTGACGGTGCGCGGTCAACGCGCCGTCAGCGGCTCCAGCCCGGTCTTGGTGATGGTGGGCGCGGCCGCGGGCGAGTTGAGGTAGCGGATCAGCTGCCGCGCCGCGTCGGGCTGCTTGGAGGCGGTGGCGATGCCGGCGGAGAACACCGTCACGCGCTGCACCTCGGCCGGCAGCGGGCCGATGTAGTCGATGCCCGCGATGGGCAGCAGCTCGCTCACCTGCTGCAGGCCGAGCGCCGCGTCGCCGCGAGCCACCACCGAGCCGACGCGCTCGCTCAGGATGCGCTTGCTCTTGGGCTTGACCTGGTCCTCGATGCCGAGCTTCTTGAGCAGCTCGGTCTCGTAGTAGGTGCCGCTCGCGCTCGCCGAGTAGGCGATGGAGGGCGCGGCGATCAGCGTGCGCTTCAGCGCATCGACCGTGCTGATGTCGGGCTTGGGCGCGCCCTTGCGCACCGCGAAGCCGATGGCCGAGCGCACCAGGTCGACCTGGCTGCCGGGCACCACCTTGCCTTGCGCCACCAGCGCATCGAGGGCGGGGCGCGCGAGGATCACCACGTCGGCCGGCTCGTTGCGCGCGAGGCGGCTGGGAATGGAATCGTCGGCGTTGCCCATCGAGGCGCCGTAGGCCGTCTTCACGCTGCGGCCGCTGCTGCGTTCGAACTCGGGGCGAAGGTCGTTGTAGGCGGCGGTGAAGCCGCCGGAGGTCATGACGTGGATGTCGGCGCCGCCCGCGGGCCTGGCGCTGCCGCCGAGGCCGCCGCAGCCGGCGAGCGCGAGGGCCGCGACCAGGGGGAGGGCCGCGCGGCGGGTGAGGGTGCGAAAAGAGGAAAGGGGCTTCGTCACGATGTCTCCAGGAGGAAGAGGGTTGCGGCGTGGTTGCCGTCTGCCTCTGTCATCGTAGAAGCCGGGGCTGTCATTCGGCCTTCAGCGAATTCGGGGTTATCACTGAGCCGCGGGCTCGTCGGGAGTGCTTTTGCCTGCGTCCGTAGCGGGGAGCCGCCCGCGCCTCGCCAGCCCTTCGCGCAGCAGGAACTCGACCTGCGCGTTGGCGCTTCGCAGTTCCTGCGCGGCGAGACGCTCGATCTCGGCCCAGAGGGCCGGATCGATGCGCAGGGGATAGGCTTTCTTGCCGGGACTGGCCATCGGGTGGGTACGGATCTGAGGGCGTGTACGGCTCGCGCCTCAGGTGTAGAGCGTACCGGTGTTCACCACGGGCTGCGTCTCGCGGTCGGAGCACAGCACCACCAGCAGGTTCGACACCATCGAAGCCTTGCGCTCGTCGTCGAGCACCACGAGGTTGCGCTCCGACAGCCCCTTGAGCGCTGCCTCGACCATGCCGACCGCGCCCGCCACGATCTGGTGCCGCGCGCTCACGATGGCCACGGCCTGCTGGCGGCGCAGCATCACCTGTGCGATCTCGGGAGCGTAGGCGAGGTGGGTGAGCTTTGCATCGAGCACTTCGACGCCCGCGCTGGCGAAGCGCTGGTTCAGCTCGGCCTTGAGCGCGTCGGCCACCGTGTCGAGCCCGGCGCGCAGCGTGGTTTCTTCGCTCGGCAGGTCGTCGCCGCTGTCGTAGGCGTAGAGGGTGGCGAGATGGCGGATGGCGGCTTCGGCCTGGATGGCGACGAACTTGTTGTAGTCGTCGATCTCGAACACCGCCTGCGCCGTGTCGTAGACCCGCCAGACCACCGCCGCGCCGATCTCCACCGGGTTGCCGCGCTTGTCGTTCACCTTCAGCGGCGGCGTGTTGAGGTTGCGCGCGCGCAGGGAGATCTTCTGGCCGCTTTGCAGAGGGTTGGTCCAGCGCAGGCCCTCGGAGCGGTCGGTGCCCTGGTATTCGCCGAAGAGCGTGAGGATGATGCCCTCGTTGGGCTGCAGCATGTAGAGACCCGGGACCAGCACCAGGCCGACCACGATCAGCAGGATGCTCATGGGCAGCGGCATCAGGCGCTGCACCATCGCCCAGACGCCGACTGCAATGAGCAGCAGCGCCACCGCGGACACGCCGTAGCCGTTGATGGACCGGTAGGGGCGCTCCTTGCGGACCGGGCGGGAATTGGCGGGGGATTTTTCTTGCACGGGGTCCTCCTAAAAAGTGATATCACTCTAATATCTTTTTGAGGCCAGTCAAGATGTTTTCGATTTCCCGACGACCGCTCCGGATTTCCGTCGTCGCCGCGCTGGCGGCGTGCCTGCTCGGCGCCGCGCCGGCCAGCGCCACTTCGTGCGCCGGCCGCATCTCTTTCTTCGATTCGGTCGCGGAGGCACGGGGCGAGCCACGCGCCCGCGTGCTCCGGGCGAGGGTGGTGCCCTTCGACCTGGGCGTGCCGAACTACACGCCACCGCCGGATTCCTTCATGTTCGAGCCGATCGAGTTCCTCGACGGCAGGCCCGCCGGCAAGGCCGCGGGCCGCTTCATCGGCAACGGCGTGCTGCACTACATGCTCAACGTGGCGCCGCCGGGCCGCATTGAGCCGCTGCCGCAAGGCTCCGAATGGATCGTGCTGGCGTGGGACAACGGCGAGGGCTCGCTGAACGTCGGCCCCTGCGGCTCGATCCTCGAAGTCCGGGGCAGCGCGGTGCATGGCTTCATCCGGGGCGCGCCGACCAGCATCGACACGTCGCAGACCATGCCGCTGCGCGAGCTTCGCCGTTCGCTGCGTGCGCCAAGGTAAAGACGGTTCGCTTTACCCCCGCTTTACGGGCTCGCAACGCAAGCGACAGCCGCCGCGCCTGAAATGCGCGGTGGCCCTCCGGAGGGCCGACACCGAAGGACTCCAGCCATGACGATGAACCGCTCCCTGCAACGCCTCGCGCTCGCCGCAGCCCTTGTCGCGGTGAGCGGCCACGGATTCGCGCAGTTCGGTGGAGGCGGCGGGGGCATGGGCGGCGGCCGACGAGGCGCGCGGCCCGACAGCTCCACCAGCCCGCGCTCCGGCGACGGCCTCAACACGCCGGCCACCGCGTCGGCCAAGGTCCGCGACAAGCTCTACGACCTGCGCGTGCAGCTCATGATCACGCCCGAGCAATCGCCGTTGTGGGACCGTTTCTCGGATGCCGTATGGGACATCGCCAGCCGCACCGGCATGGCCGCCGCGCCGCCAGCGGACGACCTGAGCGCGGTGCAGTTCGCGCAGCAACGCGCGGCGCAGGCGCAAGATCGCGCCCGGCGCATGCAGGCGGTGAGCGACTCGCTGTCGAAGCTCTACGACGCGATGACGCCCGAGCAGCGCCACACGGCCGACCAGAACCTGCCGGCCGTCATCCCTTGAGACTTCGCGGTCAGTCGACGAGATCGAAGCAGCAGCCCGCGTAGTAGGGCTTGTCGCCGCCCTCGACGAAGGGCACCTCGATGGGCTTGCCCTCGTTGCGCCACACGTCGCGCTTCCTGTAGCCGGAGCGCGCCAGGTCGGCCAGCAGCTCGTCGTGGTGCTGTATGCGGTAGGGGCACACCGCGATGCCGATGCTGTTGAGCGTGTAGATCGTGCGCTCGGGGTGCACGGCCGTGGTGTTCATCACGATGCGCCGGGGCTTCACCGACAGCGAGGAAAGGATCGCGTCCATGCGCACCGGCAGGTACTGCAGGCTGCCCGACACGTACAGCACGTCGCAGCCGCTCGCGTCGCGGTAATCGGTGGTGAAGCTCAGCTGCTCGGTCGCCTCGCGCTTGACGGCCATCGCGCGGCCGCTCTCGACCACGCCGGGCACGTCGCACACCGTCCAGCGCAGCGTGTCGGGGTAGCTCAGCACGCGGCGGAAGGCGTAGTACTTGATGCCGACGTGCCCGCCCAGGTCGAACACGCGCGTCATGCCCGCGTCGATGGAGCGGCCCAGCCAGAAGAGGCCGGGGTAGTCGTAGAAGTAGATCTGCGGGCTGTAGAGCTCGCCCGCGTCGGCGTTGGCATAGCCCACGGCCTTGCTGGAGGGCGCTCCGGCCTCGGCCGCGGCGAAGCTCTCGAACGAGCCCATGAACAGGTTCTCGTCGGTGTTGTTCAGGAACTTGCGCTTGTAGGCACTTTCGCGCGGCGGAAACTGCAGAAGGCTGGACAGCATTTCTCTCTCCGGTGGCTGGCCCATTCTGGGCGCAACCGGCGCTTTCGGGCGCTATAGCCCAGTGCCGTTGGGGCAGTTACCCCATGGGGGTTACATACCGCTGGCCAGCGCCGCGGCCGCCGCCCGCGTTTCCACGCCCAGCTTCTCGAAGATGTGCTCCAGATGCTTGTTCACCGTGCGCGGGCTGGTGCCCAGGATCTCTCCGATGTCGCGGTTCGTCTTGCCCTTGGCGAGCCACGACAGCACCTCGGTCTCGCGCGGCGTGAGAGCCGCGTCGGCCAGCCGGGCGGCCGGACCTTCGCGCTGGATGGCGAAGAGCAGCATCGTCTCGCCCAGCGCCGCCGCGCCCAGATTGCGCACCGACAGCCGCATGCCCGTCGCCGTTCCGACGGCGATGGCCGCGCCCGGCGAGAGCGCTGCTTCGAGCGATGCCGGCAGCAGGCCCGGCGCCACCGGCTCTTCGAGCGCGTGCAGCCACAGCGCGGCCTGCGGCGAGCGCCACGCGACGCGCCCGCGCGTGTCGACGAACACCACGCCCATGCCGGCCACGTCCACCGCGTCGCGGGCCATGCGGGTGATGCGCGCGTTGCGCGCGTGCGTGTGCAGCCGCGCCAGCACCTCCTGCGCGCGGATCGGCTTCACCACGTAGTCGACGCCGCCGCACTCGAAGCCTTCGACCACGTGCGTGGTTTCCGAGAGGCCAGTCATGAACAGAACCGGGATGTGCGCCCACGCAGGGTTGGCCTTGATGCGCCTGCAGGTCTCGAAGCCCGAGAGTCCCGGCATCAGGCCGTCGAGCAATATCGCGTCGGGCACTACCAGCTCGAGCCGCTGCAGCGCGGCCTCGCCGTCGGCCGCCACCAGCACGGTGTAGCCGCTGGCCTCCAGCGTGTCGCACAGCATGCCGAGGCTGCTCGGGGCGTCGTCCACCACCAGCACGACGGGGCGTTCGGACGATGGCGATTCAGGAGGCGAGGGTGTCTGCATCTTCGGCCAGTGCGTTGCGGAGTTTGTCGAGTTCGAAGCGCGAGACCATGCCGCGCAGCCAGGTGCAGGTCGATGCCGCCGCGGGCGATGCGGCGGCCAGCCTGTCGAGCACGGTGTGCAGGCCGCGCACGTGGCCCATCTGCGCGAGGCGCATGAGTTCGGCGCGTTCGTCTTCGGAAAGGGCGAGCTGGGGTGGGCGCGGCTGCGCTCCCTGTTCGTCGTTCGCGGCAGGCCCCATGGCGTCGCCCGCCGCGAGCCATTCGAGGCCCAGGTGCCGCTCCAGCGTCGCGATCAGCTCCGACTCGATCACCGGCTTGCCCACGAAGGCCTGGCAGCCCGCCGCGCGCAGCCGCTCGCCCTGGTTCTCGAACATGTTGGCCGAGACGATGATGATCGGGATGTCCCCGAAGCCCGAGGCGCGCACCGACGCGGCGGTCTGCCAGCCGTCCATGTCGTCCATCGTCAGGTCGAGCAGGATGGCCGAGGGCAGTTCCTCGCGCAGGCTGTCGAGGCACTCGGTGCCGCTCGCGGCCTCGCGCACCTCGAAGCCCAGCGGCGCGAGCATGCCGGCGAGCATCTGGCGCTGCACGGGCTGGTCGTCCACCACCAGCAGCGTGCGGCGCGCGCCGATGTAGCCCGACACCGGCTGCCGCAGCGCGCCGGCCTTGCCGGCCTGCGGGCCGGGGTCGGCCACCTCGCGCAGGTACACGCGCACGCTGAAGGTGCTGCCCTGCGACGAGGTCGATGCCAGCTTGAGCTCGCCGCCCATCAACGAGGTGAGCAGCCCGGTGATGGTCAGGCCCAGCCCGGTGCCCGGCTCGCCGCGACGGCGGCCTGCCGCGCCGCGCTCGAAGGGCAGGAAGATTCGCTGGTGGTCCTGCGGCGCCACGCCGATGCCGGTGTCGACCACGTCGAAGCGCAGCACCTCGCGGCGAGCATCCACGTGCAGCGTGACGGTGCCGCTGTCTGTGAAGCGCACCGCGTTCGTCAGCAGGTTGATGAGGATCTGCCGCAGCCACTTCGCGTCGGCATGCACCCAAGGCGGCAGCCGCCCCGCATGCGTGTAGACGAAGGCCAGGCCCTTGTTCTCAGCCTGGGGGCGGACCATGTGCACGAGCTGGTCGAGAAAGGCCGGCAGCGCCAGCGGCGCGGGTTCCAGCTGCAGCCGCCCGGCCTCGATGCGCGCCAGGTCGAGCAGGCCGTCGATCAGGCCCAGCATGTGCTCGCCGCTGCGGTGGATGGTCTGCACCGCCTCTCGCGGCGGCGTCACCGCATCGCCCTTGAGCAGGATCTGCGAGTAGCCCAGGATGCTGTTGAGCGGCGTGCGCAGCTCGTGCGTCATGCCGGCCACGTAGCGGGTCTTGGCCTGGTTGGCGGCTTCGGCGGCTTCCTTGGCGGTCTGCAACGCGGCGTCGGTGCGGCGGTGTGCCTCGATCTCCAGCGCCAGCAGGTTGTTGTGGCGGTTCGATTCCTCTTGCGCCATCTGGCGGCTCTCGCTGCCCAGCACCACCCACCACGCGGCCACCGCGGCCACCACGGAAAGCAGCGCGAACACCTTCAGGAAAGCCGTGGCCATGACCGGATCGCTGGTGCCCGCCAGCGCCTCCTGCGCGTAGACCACGCCCACCACGGTGGCCAGCAGCGCGATGAGCGACGTGGCCACCAGCAGGTAGTGCGCCACGCGGAAGTTGAGCCGCGCCGACAGGGCAGGCGGCAGCAGCGCCTGCAGCCAGCCGCTCATCTGCTCGGCGGCGCGCGAATCGGTCTTGCAGCGGTCGTGGCAGCGCGATTCGAGCGTGCAGCACAGCGAGCAGATCGGCGCGCTGTAGGCCGGGCAGTGCGCCATGTCCTCCGACTCGAAGCTGTTGTCGCATACCGAGCACTTCACGCCCTGGCCCGGCTTCCAGCGCTCGATGTCGTTGCGCGCCAGGTAGTAGCGCCCGCGAGTGCGCCACGCGAGCAGCGGCGAAAGCGCCATGGCCGTGGCCAGCGCGATGAAGGGCGAGAAGGCTCTGGCCCAGTGCCCCAGCGCGCCCGAGTAGGCGAGCATGGCCAGCGCCGCCGCCACCAGCATCGACACCAGGCCCACCGGGTTGATGTCGTACAGGTGCGCGCGCTTGAACTCGATGGTGCGCGGGCTCCAGCCCAGCGGCTTGTTGATGACCAGGTCGGCCACCAGCGCGCCGACCCATGCGATGGCGATGTTGCTGTAGAAGCCCAGCACATGCTCCAGCGCGGCGAACACGCCCAGTGCCATGAGCAATATCGCGATGACCACGTTGAACACCAGCCACACGACGCGGCCCGGGTGGCTGTGCGTGAGCCGCGCGAAGAAGTTCGACCACGCCAGCGAACCCGCGTAGGCGTTCGTCAGGTTGATCTTCATCTGCGACACCAGCACGAACAGCACCGTGATGCCCAGCACCCAGGCCGGATCGCGCAGCACGTACGAGAAGCCGGTGAGGTACATCTGCGTGGGCTCGATCGCATGGTTGCCCGGAATCTCGTGCTGCAGCGCCAGGAAGGCGAGGAACGCGCCGCCCATCATCTTCAGCATGCCCGGCACGATCCAGCCCGGCCCCGCGACCAGCACGGCCGTCCACCAGCGCACGCGGTTGGCGGCCGTCTTCTCGGGCAGGAAGCGCAGGTAGTCGACCTGCTCGCCGATCTGCACCACCAGCGAGAAGGCCACGGTGGCGGCGGCGCCGAACATCAGCGGGTCGAAGCCGCTGCTGTCGGAAGTGCGACCGACCAGCCCGGTGAAGTCGGCGTACAGCTCGGGCTTCTTCACCAGCACCGCGATGAAGGGGCAGACGAACAGCACGATCCAGATCGGCTGCGTCCACAGCTGCAGCCCCGAGATGAGCGTGATGCCCCGCGCCACCAGCGGGATGATGACGATCGACGACACCATGTAGAGCAGCCACAGCGGCCAGTCGAGGTACATCTGCAGCGCCAGCGCGAGGATGGCCGCCTCCAGCGCGAAGAAGATGAAGGTGAAGCTCGCGTAGATCAGCGATGTGAGCGTGGAGCCCAGGTAGCCGAAACCCGCGCCGCGCGTGAGCAGGTCCATGTCCACGCCGTGGCGCGCCGCGTAGTACGAGATCGGCAGGCCCGTGAGGAAGGTGATGAGCCCGACCACGAGGATGGCCCACAGCGCGTTCGAGAAGCCGTAGCTGAGCGCGATGGCCCCGCCGATGGCCTCCAGCGCCAGGAAAGAGGTGGCGCCGAAGGCCGCGTTGGCCACGCGGAACTCCGACCACTTGCGGAAGCTGCGCGGCGTGTAGCGCAGCGCGTAGTCCTCCAGCGTCTCGTTCGCGACCCAGGCGTTGTAGTCGCGGCGGATGCGGAAGATCTTCTGTCCGGAGACGGATTGCATGGCGGGTTCTCGCGGCGGCGGTGGCATGGGGCGGGTACAGCAAGAAGCGCTCCTTGCGCGCCTTCCACCGATGTCTGGCTCGCGAGTCTGCAGGCAGGGCGGGTTCCCGCCGCTACGTTGAATGACGTATTCGCGCAAACCCGAGTGATTTCTAAAGTTCCAGCCATGGTGCTCGGGGCACCGTCCGATGCACTGCGATGGTGCGCGGCCTTCCTTTCCAACAACCTGCCTGGAGTTTCCTGATGTCGCGTGATTCAGATCTTTCCCTCGATGCCCTGGCATTGCGCCGCCGCCGCCTGCTGCAGGGCGCCGCCGCGCTGCCCGTGATGGGCCTGAGCGGCCTGAGCTTCGGCCAGGGCCAGTTCCCCACGGCCAAGGTCAACACGACCAAGCTCGCCGTGACCGACACCGAGGTGACGGTGGGCCAGCTGCACTCGTCCACCGGCACCATGGCCATCTCGGAGACCGGCTCCATCCAGGCCGAGCAGCTCGCCATCGACCAGATCAACGCCATGGGCGGCATCCTGGGTCGCAAGATCAAGGTCATCAAGGAAGACGGCGCCTCCGACTGGCCGACCTTCGCCGAGAAGTCGAAGAAGCTGCTGGTCAACGACAAGGTCGCGGCCGTCTTCGGCTGCTGGACCAGCGCCTCGCGCAAGGCCGTGCTGCCGGTGTTCGAGAAGGAGAACGGCCTGCTGTATTACCCGACCTTCTACGAAGGCCTGGAGCAGAGCAAGAACGTGATCTACACCGGCCAGGAGGCCACGCAGCAGATCATCTGGGGCCTGGACTGGGGCGCGAAGGAGAAGAAGGCCAAGACCTTCTTCCTGGTGGGCTCCGACTACATCTGGCCGCGCACCTCGATGAAGATCGCGCGCAAGCACATCGAGAACTTCCAGAAGGGTTCGGTCAAGGGCGAGGAGTACTACCCGCTGGGCCACACCAACTTCAACTCGCTGATCAACAAGATCAAGGTGGCCAAGCCCGACTGCATCTTCGCGGCGGTGGTGGGCGGCTCGAACGTGGCCTTCTACAAGCAGCTGAAGGCCGCGGGCATCACGGGCGACAAGCAGTTCCTGCTGACGCTGGCGGTGACGGAAGACGAGATGACCGGCGTGGGCGGCGAGAACTTCGCGGGCTTCTACTCGTCGATGAAGTACTTCCAGACGCTGGACAACGCGAACAACAAGAAGTTCGTGGAGGCCTTCAAGGCCAAGTACGGCAAGGACGCCGTCATCGGCGACGTGACGCAGGCGGGCTACCTCGGCCCCTGGCTGTGGAAGGCCGCGGTGGAGAAGGCCGGCAGCTTCGACGTCGACAAGGTCGTGGCCGGCTCGCCGGGCATCGAGCTGAAGACGGCGCCCGAGGGCTACGTGAAGCTCGACGCCAACCACCATCTGTGGAGCAAGGCGCGCATCGGGCAGGGGCAGGCGGACGGCACCTTCAAGGTGGTTGCCGAATCGGCCGAGCTCATCAAGCCGGATCCGTTCCCGAAGGGCTACCAGTAAGCCTGCTTTGCTCCCTCCCCCGCTGGGGGAGGGCAGGGGTGGGGGCAAGCGGCGCTACCACTGGGCATGCCCTGCCTGCCCCCATCCCAACCTTCCCCCAGAGGGGGAAGGAGCCAACACCACAACCCCGGAACAACTAGCCATGACTCTGTCGGACATGCTGAACATCGGCCTCATGCAGGGCTTCGCGGGGCTGAGCCTCTTCGCGGTGCTGCTGCTGATGGGGCTGGGCCTGGCGATCATCTTCGGCCAGATGGGCGTGATCAACATGGCGCATGGCGAGTTCATGACCATCGGCGCCTACTCGATCTACCTGGCCGCGCGCGTCACCGAGAGCCTCGCGCCCGAGTTCATGCCGTACTACTTCCCGATCGCCATCGCGCTGGCCTTCGTCTTCGCCTTCATCGTCGGCTGGATCGTGGAGTGGGTGCTGATACGCCACCTCTACAAGCGCCCGCTCGACACGCTGCTGGCCACCTGGGGCGTGAGCCTGGGGCTGCAGCAGATCTTCCGCACCTTCATCGGCCCGAAGGAGGTGAGCCCCACGCTGCCCGAATGGCTCATGGGCTCGTGGACGCCGCACGAGGGCCTGGACATTCCGATCAACGGCCTGTTCGTGCTGGCGCTCACCGCGCTGGTCACGGGCGGCGTGCTGATCGCGCTGCACAAGAGCCGCTGGGGCCTCAGGGTGCGCGCCACCGTGGCCAACCGCACCATGGCCAACGCCACCGGCATCGACACGAAGAAGACCGACCGCCTGACCTTCGCCATCGGCTGCGGCATCGCAGGCGTGGCGGGCGCGGCCTTCACCACCATCGGCTCGACCGGGCCGACCTCGGGGTCGCTGTACATCGTCGACGCCTTCCTGGTCGTCACTTTCGGCGGCGCGGCCAGCCTCTTCGGCACGGTGGTCTCGGCCTTCGGCATTGCGCAGACGCAGTCGGTGTCCGAGTTCTTCATGACTGGGTCGATGGCGAAGGTGCTGACGCTGTCGCTGATCGTGCTGATCCTGATGATGCGACCGCAAGGCCTGTTCGCCGTGAAAGTGCGACGTTGAACCCGATTCCTCTTTGGAGAACGTTCCGATGAATTTCATCAAGGCCTCGATCCAGCGCTACCAGCTCGGAAGCCTCCTGCTGCTGGTGCTGCTGCTCGCGGTGGTGCTGCCGCTGTCGCTCGACATCTTCCGCCTCAACCTCGTGGGCAAGTACCTCACCTACGCCTTCGTGGCCGTGGGCCTCGTCATGGTGTGGGGCTACGGCGGCGTGCTGAGCCTGGGGCAGGGGGTGTTCTTCGGCATCGGCGGGTACGCGATGGCGATGTTCCTCAAGCTCGAAGCCTCCGACCCGGTGTCGACCAAGATCCAGACCACGCCCGGCATTCCGGACTTCATGGACTGGAACCAGATCACCGAGCTGCCCACGCTGTGGCTGCCCTTCAAGAGCCTGCCGCTGAGCCTTGCGCTGGTGGTGCTGGCGCCGATGGCGCTGGCCTGGCTCATCAGCTTCGCGATGTTCAAGCGGCGCGTGGGCGGGGTGTATTTCGCGATCATCACGCAGGCGATGGCGCTGATTTGCACGGTGCTCATCATCGGCCAGCAGGGCTACACCGGCGGCGTGAACGGCATGACCGACCTGAAGACCCTGCTGGGCTGGGACACCCGCACCGACAGCGCCAAGTACGTCCTCTACTACGTCTGCGTCGGCCTGCTGGTGGCGAGCATCCTGCTGTGCCGCTGGGTCCAGACCAGCAAGCTCGGCACGCTGCTGCTGGCGATGCGCGACAAGGAAGACCGCGTGCGCTTCTCGGGCTACGACGTGTCGAACTTCAAGGTCTTCATCTTCTGCCTCGCGGCTGGGCTCTCGGGCATCGGCGGCGCGATGTTCGCACTGCAAGTGGGCTTCATGTCGCCGAGCTTCGTGGGCATCGTGCCGTCCATCGAGATGGTGATCTTCTGCGCGGTCGGCGGGCGCATGAGCCTGGTGGGTGCGGTGTACGGCGCGCTGCTGGTGAATGCGGGCAAGACGCTGTTCTCGGAGAGCTTCCCGGATCTGTGGCTGTTCCTGATGGCCGGCCTCTTCATCGGCGTGACGATGGCCTTCCCGATGGGGCTCGCCGGCGTGTGGGAAGAAAAGATCCGCCCGTGGTGGAAGTCGCGCCGCCAGGCGCTGCGCGAAGCCGCGGTGAAGCCGCCGGTTGCTTCCACTCCCGCGCCGTCCACTACATCGACCACGCCCGAACCGACGCTGCCCGACGGCGTCGGCAGCCAGCGCGCCTGACCGGAGCTAGCATCCATGAGCAACACCGACTTCGCGCTCGCCGTGGAAGACCTCACCGTCTCCTTCGACGGCTTCAAGGCCATCGACGACCTGACGCTCTACATCGACCGCAACGAGCTGCGCGTGATCATCGGCCCCAACGGCGCGGGCAAGACCACGCTGCTCGACCTGATCTGCGGCAAGACGCGCGCCAGCGCCGGCAGCATCAAGTTCAGGAACACCGAACTCACGAAGATGGCTGAGCACAAGCGCGTGCGGCTGGGTATCGGCCGCAAGTTCCAGACGCCTTCCATCTACGAGAACCTCAGCGTGTTCCAGAACCTGGAGGTGTCGTTTCCCAAGGGGCGCTCGGTGTTCGGCGCGCTGGCCTTCAAGTGCGACGACGAGGTCAAGTCCAGGGTGCAGGCGGTGGCTGGAGAGATCGGCCTTGCCGATCGCCTCGACACCGAGGCCGGCCTGCTGAGCCATGGCCAGAAGCAGTGGCTCGAGATCGGCATGCTGCTGATGCAGGAGCCCGAGCTGCTGATGCTCGACGAGCCCATCGCCGGCATGAGCGCGCGCGAGCGCGAACTCACGGCCGACCTGCTCAAGCGCATCTGCCAGAACCGCGCCGTGATCGTCATCGAGCACGACATGGCCTTCGTGAAGCAGATCGCGCACAAGGTCACGGTGATGCACCAGGGAAAGATCCTCGCCGAAGGGCCGATGGAGAAGGTGCAGGCCGATCCGAAGGTCATCGACGTCTACCTGGGGCACTGACATGAGCAACATCAACCTCAAGGTCGAAGACCTTCACGTCGCCTACGGCCAGAGCGAGGCCCTGCACGGCATCTCGTTCGATGGCCACGCCAACGAGACCGTGGCCATCATGGGCCGCAACGGCATGGGCAAGACCACGCTGTTCAAGAGCCTGATGGGAGTGCTGCCGCTCAAGAGCGGGCGCATCGAGGTGGCGGGGCAGGACGTGTCGCGCGACGAGAGCTTTCGCCGCGTGGCCAAGGGCATCGCCTACGTGCCCCAGGGCCGGATGATCTTCCCGACGCTGACGGTGGAGGAGAACATCCAGACCGGACTGGAGAACTCGAAGACCCGCCGCATTCCCGAGGAAATCTACGCGCTGTTCCCCGTGCTGTGGGACATGAAGAACCGCAAGGGCGGCAACCTCTCGGGCGGGCAGCAGCAGCAGCTGGCCATTGCGCGCGCGCTCGTCACCGACCCCAAGGTGCTGCTGCTGGACGAGCCCACCGAGGGCATCCAGCCTTCGATCATCAAGGACATCGCCAAGGCGCTCAACGAGATCCGCAAGCTGCGCGGCATCACCATCGTCGTGTCCGAGCAGGTGCTGAGCTTCGCGATGGACGTGGCCGACCGGCTCTTCGTGATCGAGGGCGGGCGCCTGGTGCATGAGACCGCGCGCGACAAGACCGACGTCGATCACATCAAGGCTTATCTCTCCGTTTAACCACAACCCAACCAGGAGCCACTGCAAATGACGGACACGCTGATCAAGGTCGACCTGACCAAGCCGCCCACCGAGAACGAGATGATCCACAACCGCTGGCATCCGGACATCCCGATGGCCTGCTGGGTCAACCCGGGCGACGACTTCATCCTCGAGACCTTCGACTGGACCGGCGGCTTCATAAAGAACAACGACAGCGCCGACGACGTGCGCGACATCGATCTGAGCACGGTGCACTACCTCTCGGGCCCCGTGGGCGTGAAGGGCGCGGAGCCCGGCGACCTGCTGGTGGTCGACCTGCTCGACATCGGCGCCAAGCAGGACAGCCTCTGGGGCTTCAACGGCTTCTTCTCGAAGAAGAACGGCGGCGGCTTCCTCACCGATCATTTCCCCGAGGCGCAGAAGTCGATCTGGGACTTCAAGGGCATGTTCACCAGCTCGCGCCATGTGCCGGGCGTGAACTTCGCGGGCCTCATCCACCCGGGCCTGATCGGCTGCCTGCCCGACAAGCCCATGCTCGACATGTGGAACGAGCGCGAGAAGGCGCTCATCGCCACCGACCCTGATCGCGTGCCCGGCCTGGCCAACCCGCCTTTCGCCGGCACCGCCCACATGGGCAAGATGACCGGTGAGGCGAGGGCGAAGGCCGCTGCCGAAGGCGCACGCACCGTGCCTCCGCGCGAGCACGGCGGCAACTGCGACATCAAGGATCTGTCGCGCGGCTCGAAGGTGTTCTTCCCGGTGTACGTCGACGGCGCGGGCCTGAGCGTGGGCGACCTGCACTTCAGCCAGGGCGACGGCGAGATCACCTTCTGCGGCGCCATCGAGATGGCCGGCTGGGTGCACATGAAAGTGTCGCTCATCAAGGGCGGCATGGCCAAGTACGGCATCAAGAACCCGATCTTCAAGCCCAGCCCCATCACGCCGCAGTACAACGACTACCTGATCTTCGAGGGCATCTCGGTGGACGAGAGCGGCAAGCAGCACTACCTCGACGTGAACGTGGCCTATCGCCAGGCCTGCCTGAACGCCATCGAGTACCTGAAGAAGTTCGGCTACTCGGGCGCGCAGGCCTATTCGATCCTGGGCACGGCACCCGTGCAGGGCCACATCAGCGGCGTGGTCGACGTGCCGAACTCGTGCGCCACGCTGTGGCTGCCCACGGGCATCTTCGACTTCGACATCAACCCGAGTGCGGCGGGCCCGATGAAGATGATCGACGGCAGCATCAGCATGCCGCTGTCTCCCGACCTGCGTTGAAAGGCGGCAAGGCATGCCCACCTACGACTACGCATGCGGGAATTGCGGCGGCTTCGAAGCGCTGCGGCCCTCGGGCCTGCGCGACGAGCCCGCCGCCTGCCCCGACTGCGGAAGTGCTTCGCCGCGCGTGCTGTCGGCCGCGCCGCGTCTCGCCTTGATGGCCTCCGGCACGCGCCGCGCGATGGAGACCAACGAACGCTCGCGGCACGAGCCCGTGAGCTCTCGCGACTACGCGCGGCTCAGGCATCCTGCGGGCTGCGGATGCTGCGGTTCGGGCAAGCGCGGCGCGACGGTGACGGCGGCCAACGGGGCCAAGGCCGCGCCTTCGAGGCGGCCGTGGATGATCAGCCACTGAGGCTGCCTGCTGGGGCCAACCCCCATTGACGGGTTTCTTTTCAAGGCCCTGATTGTTTCAATCCCGTGAACGCCGCGGTTCATTTTGTGGGCGTTTTTCGGGGCCGATCAGGATCAAACTTCTCCTCACCAACCAACCGATTGCCCTGAAGGAGATTGAAATGAATGCCTCGAAGATCCTCGCCGCTGCTGCCCTCTCGCTCCTGGCTGCCGCCGGAGCCCAAGCAGAAACCTACGACGGCGTGCACGTCGTGAACTCTTCGGTGACCCGCGCTGAAGTCGCTCCGCAAGCCGCTGCCGCCGCTCGCGCCGGCAACGAATACAGCGAAGCCTCTGGCGCCGGTGCACAGACCTTCACGTCGACCGCCAACCGCGCGACCGTGCAGGCCGAAGCCGTTGCCAAGGCACACGACCCGCTCGCCAGCCTCGACCGCCGCGCGTTCTACCGCGACGAAGTGCCGGCCGCCTACAAGAAGCCCAGCGTGTCGTTCACGCGCCAGGCTGGCCTGTAAGCAGTTCCGGCAAGCCGATGCATGCTTGTCGGCTGAAATTGGGCGAATGAAGAAGGGGCCTGAGGGCCCTTTCTTCGCGTCCGCATCGCTGTCGGTGCAAGGACCTACAGCGTTTCACCTTCCTTGAGCACGCCCGCATTGCGCAGGGCGGAGTCCAGCCATCTGGCCGCCGTGTTGCCTTGCTTGATGGCTTCGATGCGCGCGGCCTCGTCCTCCACCTTCTTCTGCGCCGCCTGAAGAAGCGCTTCCACCTTCTCCCGCTCGACGACGACCACGCCGTCCGCATCGCCGACGACGAGATCGCCGGGGCGCACGGCCACGCCGCCGACCGACACCGGATGCCCGATGCGGCCCGAGGCCAGCTTGGTCGGGCCGTTGGGATTGGTGCCCACCGAGAAGACCGGGAAGCCCATCTCGTCGATCTCCACGCTGTCGCGCACCGCGCCGTCGATCACTACGCCGGCGATGCCGACCTGGCGGCAGGCGTTCATCATGATCGTCCCCATGAGCGCCGCGCTCTGGTCGCCCTTGCCATCGATCACGAGCACGTCGCCGGGCTTCGCGAGCGCGATGGCGGCGTGGATCATCAGGTTGTCGCCCGGCCGCACTTCCACCGTGAGCGCGCTGCCCGCGAGCTTCATCCGGTGGCGCAGGGCCTGGATGCGGCCGTGCAGGGCGCCGCGGCGACCCGCCACGTCGGCGAGGATGGCCGGCTGGAAGGCCGAGGCCTGCCGAACGAGATCGGATGAGACGCGCTCGAAGTCGCGAACGATGTCTGGAAGCTGGTTCATGTTCATGTTCTGGTTCCCGCTCATTCGGCCTTGACGTCCGCGTCCTTCACCACGCGGCCCCACTTGCGCTTGTCCGCCGCGAGGAAGGCGCGGAACTGTTCCGGCGTGCTGCCCACGGGCTCGAGGCCGTCGGCCGCGAGCCGCCTGGAGATCTCGGGCATCGCGAGCACCTTGGCGATTTCGCGCTGGATGCGCTCGACCACCGCGGGCGGCGTGTTCTTCGCGGCGCAGATGCCGGCCCAGGTCACGGGGTCGAAGTCGGGCACGCCGGCTTCGGTCACGGTCGGGATTTCCGGAAAGGCCGCCAGCCGGCGCGGGCTGGCCACCGCCAGCGCGCGCAGCTTGCCCGAGCGGGCGTACTGCATCGAGCTCACGGGCTGGTCGAAGATCATCGTGACCTGGCCCGCGATGAGGTCCGTCATGGCCTGGCCCGTGCCCTTGTAGGCCACGTGCACGATGTCGATGCCCGCGCGGCTCTTCAGCATCTCGCCCGCGAGGTGTCCGCCGGTGGCGGTGCCCGAGGAGGCGAAGTTGATCTCGCCCGGCTTCTGCTTCGCGTAGGCGATGAGCTCCTTCACGCTCTTCACCGGCAGGCTCGAGTTGACCAGCAGCATGTAGGGCGCATTGACGATCTGCGTGACCGGCACGATGTCCTTCTCGGAGTCGAAGGGCATGCTCTTGAGCACGTGCGGCTGGATCGACAGCGTGCCCGTGGTGCACATCAGCAGCGTGTGGCCGTCGGCGGGCGCGGCGAGCATGGCCGACGCGGCGATGTTGCCGCCGGCGCCCGGCCGGTTGTCGATCAGCACCTGCTGCCCGAGCCCTTCGGCCAGCTTCGGCGCGATCAGGCGCGCCACCACGTCGTTGGAGCCGCCCGGCGAGAAGCCCACGAGGATCTTCACCGGCTTCGACGGAAAGGAGTCGGCGGCCCATGCGTGGGTGGCGCCGAGCCAGACGGTGCCTGCAGCGAGTGCAGGCAGCAGCTTGAGAAGGGAGCGGAGTTTCATTGCAGTTCCTGGAGTTCCTGGTCGAAGGCTTGGCCCGAGAGCTCCTCGCGTGCCCGCGCGATGCGCCGGCAGCCTTCCAGCAGCTGTTCGGTGCTGGCGGCGAAGGAGAGGCGGAAATGGGTCGGCACGCCGTAGGCGCTGCCCTGGAGCGCGGCGAGGTCCTGCGAGTCGAGCAGGTGCATCACCCAGTCGTCGCTGTTCTCGATCACGGTGCCCTTGCGGTTGCGCAGCCCGAAGAGGGCGCTGCACGAGGCGAAGATGTAGAACGCCCCGTCGGGCACGTCGCAGCGGATGCCGTCGATGGCGTTGAGCGCCGCGACCACCGTGTCGCGGCGCTTCTGGTATTCGCGCCGATTGGTGGCGATGGTGTCCTGCGGCCCGGTGAGCGCCGCGATGGCGGCGGCCTGCGCGATCGAGTTCGGGCCGGAGGTGCTCTGCGACTGGAGCTTGACCATTGCCTTGATGAGTGCCGAAGGCCCCGCGCCGTAGCCGATGCGCCAGCCTGTCATCGCATAGGCCTTCGAGACGCCGTTCACCGTCAGCGTGCGGTCCTTGAGGTCGGGCGCCGCCTCGGCCATGGTGGCGAATTCGGTGTCGCCGTAGATCAGGTGCTCGTAGATGTCGTCGGTCAGCACCCAGACGTGCGGATGGCGGCGCAGCACCTCGGCCAGCGCCTGGAGCTCGGCGCGCGTGTAGGTTGCGCCGCTCGGGTTGTTCGGCGAGTTGAGCATCAGCCAGCGCGTCCTGGGGCTGATGGCGCGCTCCAGGTCCGCGGGGTGGAGCTTGAAGCCCGATGTGGCGGGGCAGTCGACGAAGACCGGAACGCCGCCTGCCAGCAGCGCGATGTCGGGGTAGGACACCCAGTAGGGCGCCGGCACGATGACCTCGTCGCCCGCAGCCACTGTGCACATGAGCGCATTGAAGATCACCTGCTTGGCGCCCGTGCCGACGATGATCTCGCCCGGCGCATAGGCCAGCCCGTTCTCGGTCAGGAACTTGCCGGAGATGGCTTCCTTGAGCGCGGGCGTGCCGCCCACGTCGGTGTAGCGGGTCTGGCCGGCGGCCATGGCGCGGATGGCGGCCTCCTTGATGTGCTCGGGCGTCTCGAAGTCGGGCTCGCCGGCGGTCAGGCCGAGTATGTCGCGGCCCGCGGCGCGCAGCTCGCGGGCCCGCTGGCCGGCCATGGAGCTGGGAGACGGTTTGATTCGGTTCAGGCGTGGTGCGATGTGAAGCATGCACGCAGTATCAAAGTGCGTGCCTCGCAGGACAAACGAGAAATCGGACCGGCGCGGTATTCCTTTTTTTCCTTGCGACCCATGGGCGTACATTCCGCTGGCATGAACTTCACCTTCAAGCAGCTGGAAGCCTTTCTCTTCAGCGCCAAGCTCCAGAGCTTCAGCGCCGCGGCGGTGAAGCTGCACACCACGCAGTCGGCCATCTCCAAGCGGCTGGCCGAACTCGAGGATTCGCTCGGCGGCCCCTTGCTGCATCGCACCTCGCACGGGCTGGAACTGGCCCACGCCGGCCGGGAGTTGCTGCCGCTGGCGGAAGAGGCTTTGCGGCTGTGGCAGCGCATCGAGCACGACATCAGCGTCGACAAGACGCTGCGCGGCACCTTCAGGGTGGGCGTGACGGAGCTGATCGCGATGACCTGGCTCACGCGCCTGATCCAGCTGCTGCAGAAGCTGCATCCCGAAGTGACGCTCGAGCCGGTGGTGGACGCGGGGCTCACGCTCTTCGAGCGGCTGGAGGCCAACAAGCTCGACCTGACCATCATGCCGGGCATCTTCTGGGGGCAGGCCTTCGAATCGGTGAAGGTGGGGCAGGTCGACCAGGCCTGGATCGCGAGCCCGCGCCTTTCCATTCCCAACCGCGCATTGAAGCCGCACGAGTTCGCCGACTACCCGGTGATCGAGCAGCCCGCCGGCGCCTCGAAGAACAGGTTCTACGAAGCCTGGCGCGCGGAGCACGGCTTCCGCTTCGGCAAGGTCATGCTGACGAACAGCACCACCGTGCTGCGCGAACTCACGATCAGCGGCTTCGGCATCAGCCAGCAGGCGCTGGACTACGTGCGCCCCGACATCCGAAGCGGCCTGCTGCGCATCGTCAGGAGCGACCCGATGCCGCCGCCGCTGGTCTACAGCGCCGTCTACCGGCGCGACAGCTCCAGCCCGGCGCTGGCGCGCATCGTCGAGCTGGCCGTGAAGACATGCGACTTCACCCTGCGGGCGAGCCAACACGAGGTGGCGCCTCCGGCTCCGCCCAGAGGCTCGGGCTCGACCGTGCGGCAACGCGCCGTGCGCCAGGGCGTGGTGAAGAAGCCCGCCAGGAAGACGCGGCGCTAGGTTTCCTGCTGGCTATTGGAAAATATACGCATTGAGTATATATTCGCGGCTCATGAACATGCCGCAGCAAGTACTTCTCCGCGACGCGATGCGTCAACTCAACATGACGCGCGACGCTTTCGCGGAGCGCATCGGCAGTCGGAGGAGGGCGCTCGACGCCTGGCTTCTCCCCGACGAATCCAACGAGTTCAGGGCCATGCCCGAGGTCGCGCGGCGCTTCGTGAGCGAAATCCTGGCTTCGGACGGTCGGCGCAGTGAATATACGCAAAGCGCACATGAGGGTGCCCTGCGGAAATCGATGGCGGTCGAGGGCTCGCACCACCTGCTGTCGGTCAGCCAGTTCAACCGCGACGCCATCGACGAGCTGTTCCAGCTGGCCGACGTGATGCAGCCCATCGCGCGCCGCCGCAAGGTCAGCCGCGTGCTCGAGGGGGCGGTGCTGGCCAACCTGTTCTTCGAGGCCAGCACGCGCACGCGAGTGAGCTTCGGCGCCGCGTTCTGCCGGCTGGGCGGCTCGGTATGCGACACCACGGGCTTCACCTTCTCGTCGATGGCCAAGGGCGAATCGATCTACGACACCAGCCGCGTGATCAGCGGGTACGTCGACGCCATCGTGGTGCGGCACCCGGAGCGGGGCTCGGTGGCGGAGTTCGCGCGTGCCACCAACGTGCCCGTCATCAACGGCGGCGACGGGCCGGGCGAGCACCCGAGCCAGGCGCTGCTCGACCTGTACACCATCCAGCGCGAGTTCTCGCGGCTGGGCAAGCTGGTCGACGGAGCGCACATCGCGATGGTCGGCGACCTGAAGTACGGGCGCACGGTGCACTCGCTCATCAAGCTGCTGGCGCTGTACAAGGGAATGAAGTTCACGCTGATCTCGCCGCCTTCGCTGGCCATGCCGGCGGAGATCGTCGAGGCCGTGAGCCGCAACGGCCACGTGGTCGAGACCGCCGCCACGCCGGCGCAGGGCCTGGCCGGCGCCGACATCATCTACGCCACGCGCATCCAGAAGGAGCGCTTCGCGAACGACGAAGTGCTGGAAGGCTTCGACAACGCCTTCGAAATCAACCGCGCGCTCGTCGAATCGGCCTGCAAGCCCGACGTGGTCGTGATGCATCCGCTGCCGCGCGACAGCCGCCCCGGCTCGCACGACCTCGGCGTCGACCTGAACAACGACCCGCGCCTGGCCATCTTCCGCCAGACCGACAACGGCATCCCGGTGCGCATGGCGATCTTCGCCACGCTGCTGGGCGTGGACAAGCTGGTGAGCCGCTCGATGCGCGACGCGGCCTGGACGCCGCCCTCGCACATCGGGCCGGACGACAGCGTCTTCCACGGCCTCGACTGATCGGGGCCGCCTCTCGCGCGAGCCTCAGGCGTGCGCGAGGATGTTGACCAGCTTGCCGAACGGATCGCGCACGTAGAAGCGGCGCACGCCCCAGGGTTCGTCGGCCGGTCCGTATTCGATGGCGAAGCCCGCGGCCTTCATGCGCTCGAAGGCTTCGTCCACATCGTCGACCTCGATGGACAGCTCGGGCACCGGCGTGCCGGAGCCGCCTTCGGACGCGAAGCTGAGCTGCACCGTCATGTCGGCCTGCGAGCCGTAGGTCTGGATCCAGCCGTGGTCCATCAGCAGGTCGAGACCGAGGATGTCCTTATAGAAGACGGCGGCGCGCGCAGGCTCCGGCGTGGCGAAGTTGGCTACGAGGCGTTTGACTTTCATGGGGAGAGTTTTCTGATCGTGAAGGTCCGGGCGAAGCCGTTGCACTCAGCGTGCAGCAGATCGCCTTCGATGCGGATGTTTATCCACCGTTCTACGTGGCCGTCCGAGCCGGCGATCTCGATGCAATCTGCGGACGCAGCACGCCAGCTGAAAACCGGTGCGGACACCGGGCCGTTCTTCGTACCGATGGTGGCGGCGACCTGACCGCTCGGACTGAAGTGATAGATGTTGATGGCCGTGTCGGACACCAGGGTCAGCGTGTGGTCGAGGGGGATTGCGGTGGCGGTCATGCATTCACCCCTCGGTTGGACAGATCGGTGTCGATCGTTGCTGCTGCGCTGTTTGCCGCGTTCTTGAGCGCGCTCATCGCCAGGAAACCTGGGTATTGTGCGTACTGAGGGTAGGGATGCCGGTGGTAGGCATCCCAGTAGCTCATCACGCGGCGCTCGGTCTTCTTGAGGTACTGCGTGTTTCTCGCCAGGAACTCGCCATAGAGCCCAAGTTCATCGCTTCGGCTATGCGCTTCGATGAGCATGATGATGGGGAGGACGTACTCGCCCAGCAATGCGACTACGTACGGCACGACCCATGGCTGTCTCACCGGCAGCAGGCGCTCGAGGCAGCGTTGGCGTACGAAGCCATCATGGTGCCGTGTGCCCAGGCAGGCTGAGATCTGGTGCGAGAGTTCCGATCCCTCGATCGCGTGGTCGAGCAGAGTTGAGCGGTAGTGGAGCCGATTCGGTATCTCGAGCAACTCGCCCTGTACCTGTACGCAAAAGTTGCCGCTGCCCTGATGATCTTCCTCATGAACGAGTCGTGAGACGACCCGTGCCACCTCGCCATTCAGCGATTGCGGGAAGGCCTTTGTTTCGATCAGGGGGCGCATTCGGCGGCAGGTGGTTCCGGAGGATTGATCGACCGAATATAGATGAGGGGCGCGTGATCCGACAGATCCCTGCGCCGCATCCTTGCGCACGCCGAAGCCCTTGTTTGTCATCTGCGGGTTTCTTGCGCCCTCACGCCCATCTAAGCGAACTCTCACTGCCGCCTAAGCGGACTCTCACCGGCCGGTAATTGCCGCGTCCTAGAGTGAAACATCGTCATCACTCAAGGAGACAGCCATGAGAGTTCGTACCGCAGCCCTGTGCGTCGCAGCCGTGCCCGCGCTGGCACTGGCGTCGATTGCCTACGCGGGCGGCCGCGCCGATCCCGACTATCCGCAGGTCTCGCATTCGAGCCAGTCGCGCGATGCGGTCGCCGACGAAGCGGCGCGCGCCAACAACGGCATCCATGCGACGGAGGTCATGGAATCGCAGGTGCAGCCGTCCGTGTCGGGCATGGACCGCGCGCAGGTGCAGGCCGAGGCGATTCGCGCGAACACGGGCATCCATCCGACCGAGGTCATGGAGTCGCAGGTGGCGCCTCCCGTGGCATCGTCGAACCCGCAGGGCTCGTCGGTCGCGCACGCGATGGGCGAGTAGGACGCGGCGTTGCCGGTCTTCAGTCCCGCGTGAGCACGAAGCGCTTTCGGATGCCGCTCGCGGCCGAAGGCGCCACCCACAGGTCGAACTCGCCGGGCTCCACCGTGGGCTTCATGTCGCGGCCGATGAACGACAGGTCGTCGGCCGTGAGCGTGAACTCGACGACTTCCGATGCGCCCGGCGCGATGCTCAGCTTGCGGAATCCCTTGAGCTCGCGCACCGGCCGCGTCACGCTCGCGGCGCGTTCGCCAATGTAGAGCTGAACCACTTCCTCCGCCTCGCGCGCACCCGTGTTGGTGACGGTGGCGCGCACACGCAACGTGCCCGACAGCGGCATGCGCTCGGTGCTGAGCTCCACGCTGTCGTAGCGCACCGGTGCATAGCCGATGCCGAAGCCGAAGGGGTAGAGCGCCTCGTTCGTCGCGTCGACATAGCGGGTCTTGAAGGCGGTGTCTGGCGCGTTCTCGGGCGAGGGGCGGCCGGTGCGCTTGTGGCCGTAGTAGTAGGGCACCTGTCCGGCCGTCTGCGGGAAGCTCACGGGCAGGCGGCCCGAGGGATTGAAGTCGCCGAACACCACGTCGGCGATCGCGTTGCCCGTCTGCACGCCGAGGAACCATGTGACGAGAATGGCGCGCGCATTTCGCACCGCGCCCTTGAGCGCCATCGCACGGCCGTTGCTCAGCAGCACGACCACCGGCTTGCCCGTGGCGGCCACGGCCTCGGCCAGGTCTTGCTGCGCCTGCGGCAGGCCGATGTCGCTGCGCGAGCGCGCCTCGCCCGACATCTTCTGGCTCTCGCCGATGGCCAGCAGCACCACGTCGGCATCGCGCGCTGCGGCCACCGCGGCGTCGATGCCACCGGGCAGCGCCGACTCGATGCCCGAGCCGCGCACCACGTTCACTGAAGAATTCGGGCCCAGCGCCGAGCGCAGCCCCTGGTCGATGCCCACCGGCGCCGACTGCCCCGGGAACAGGCTCCACGCGCCCATCAGGTCGATGGTGCCTTCGGCGAAAGGGCCGATCAGCGCGATCTTCGTGCCGGCCTTGGGCAGCGGCAGCAGCATGCGATCGTTCTTCAGCATCACGATGGAGCGGCGCGCGCTCTCTCGGGCCAGCGCGATGAACTCGGGGTTCTCGGGGCGCTGCGAGGCGGGCAGCCCGTCGAGGCCGCGCATGGGGTCGTCGAACAGGCCCAGCTTCTGCTTGACGCGCAGCACGCGGCGAACCGCATCGTCGAGCCGCGACATCGGCACCTCGCCGGAGGCCACGAGATCGGGCAGGTAGCGCATGTAGAGGCCGCTCTGCATGCTCACGTCGGTGCCCGCCATGAAGGCCTGCTTGGCGGCCTCGCGTGGATTGGCGGCGTAGCCGTGCTCCACGAGTTCCTCGTCGGCCGTGTAGTCGGAGACCACGAAGCCACGGAACTTCCATTCGTCGCGCAGCACGCCCGTGAGCAGCGCGGGATTGGCGGTGGAGGGCACGCCGCCGATCTCGTTGAAGGCGCTCATCACCGACAGCGCGCCCGCGTCCAGCGCCGCGCGGAACGGCGGCAGGTACACCTCGCGCAGCGTGCGCTCCGAGATGTCGCTCACGTTGTAGTCGAGCCCGCCCTCGGCCGCGCCATAGGCCGCGAAGTGCTTGGGCGTGGCCAGCATCGAGTCGGGCCGGGAAAGATCCGCGCCCTGGAAGCCGCGCACCCGCGCGGCCGAGAACTGCTTCGCGAGGAAGACGTCCTCGCCCACGCCTTCGAGGCCGCGGCCCCAGCGCGCGTCGCGCGCGATGTCGACCATCGGCGCAAAGGTCCAGCGGAAGCCGTCCGCCGTGGCCTCCACCGCCGCCGCGCGGGCGGTGCGCTCGGCCAGCGCGGGCTCCCAGCTGGAGGCCTCGGCCAACGGCATCGGGAACATCGTGCGAAAGCCGTGGATCACGTCCGCGCCGAAGATCAGCGGAATGCCCAGGCGCGACTCCCTGATCGCGATCTGCTGCAGCCGCCGCTTGCCCTCGAGGCCCGCGTTGTTGAACAGGCCCGTGAGCCGGCCGGCCCGTACGTCAGCCGTTTCCTGTTGCGCGTTGCGCCAGCCGGCCTGCGGGTTGTTGGGCGTGTCGATGTCGGCGGGGCCGTACAGGCTGAGCTGGCCGGCTTTCTCCTGCACCGTCATGCGGGCGATCAGGGCTTCGATGCGGGCGTCTGCGTCCTGCTGTTGTTGCTGCTGCTGAGGTGCAGCAGTCGTCGCATCGGGTGCGGCCGATGCGGAGGGCAGGAGGAGCGCGAGGGAGAGGAGGGCGCAGGCGGGGGCGAGAGAGCGCGCCGGATGGCGCGGGAGTCGGACGTGCATGGGCTCCTATTCTGCAGACATCGGAAATCGCCCTTGGGTGGTGGGTCTTGGTGCCGGTTGTTGCTGGATGTGACGCACGGCATCGTCAGGCATTGATCGGGCGCCAGAGCCGGTTCATGGCCTGCTGTGGCGCAAGCCTTGCGGCCTGTGCCAGAGGCAGGGGAGAGAGCGGCAGCGCGAGCATCGATGCCAAGGCTTGGAGAGCCTCGCGGCGGGTGGGGGCTTGTGTTGGTGTCATTGCAGGTTGATTCATTTGATTGCGACCGCACTGGCCGGTGCACCGGGCACGGCTACGCGGAACTTGAGGCCGTCGAGAAACTTGTCCCAGAGCGCGATGGCCTCTTCGTCGTTGAGCGAGGAGGCTGGTGCCGCGCCCACTCGGTCCGAAGCCACCTTGGTGGACATGGCTACGTTGAGGTTGCCAGGGCGCGCAACGCTGCCGCCGTTCTCGCCGATGAACATCCACTCGAAATCGTGGAAACCCTCGGCGGCGCGCACCAGCGATTCCTCGCCATTCCAGCCATGGACCTTCTTCTTTCCCTCGCGCAAGGTCGTGAGCTTGGGGTAGCTGCTGCCGGCCTCGCGCTTGCGGTCGGCGATGAGCTTGAGCAGGCCGTAGCTGTTGCTGGGGGAATTGGTGTTGACGGTCTGGTTGCTTTCGACGCTGAACACCACGTCGGGCAGGGCGGCCATGTGCAGGCCGACCTGAGTCAAGACATTGCCCTTGGCTCCGTCGATTCGGGTGAAGCCGTATTCATGGCAAAGGCCCTGATCCGTGGGAACCTCGTCGGGCTCGCGTGCGCGCAGATTGCTGGCGAGCTCGACAGCATCTCGAAGGATCGAGTCCGGGGTCACGTTGTAGCTCTTGGCCGTCGCGTCGCCTCCAACAAAGATGTGCGGGCCTACGACGTAGTAGACGTCAAAGCTCTCCAGTCCATACTTGGGCGCGAGGTCATCGTCGTAGGACCGAATCAACCAAGTGTTTGGTGCTGGTCCGGGACCAACGAAATTGATCCTGGCCGTCTTGTCCTTTGCGAGGATTCTTGCCTGTTCGGCGACCAACACTTTCTCGATGTCATTGGCTTGATTCGGCAAGGTCGGAAAGTCGCGTCCGAACGCCAGCCTCGAATCTATCGGTGCGGTCAGTACATAGCGTCCGAAGCACAGCATCTTGGTGCGCTCGAACAGTTTCTCGATGCGTCGGTTCATGGGCAGTGGTGTATGAGTCGTGTCGAGATCTGTCTGCTGCTTTATCTCTTGATGGCGATCGCCTCGGCTGGTGCACCCGGCACGGCCACTCGGAACTTGAGGCCATCGAGCAGCTTGTCCCACAGCGCGACAGCTTCTTCGTCGTTGAGCGAAGAGGCTGCGGCGGCGCCCACGCGGTCTGATGCCACCTTGGTGAACATCGCCGCTTGCAGCAATGCCGGGCGTGCGACGTTGCCGGTTTCGCCGATGAACATCCATTCGAAGTCGTGCGAACCATCGGCTTCGCGGACCAGCGACTCCTCGCCGTCCCAGCCGTGGACTTTCTTCTTGCCCTCGCGCAGCGTCGTCAGCCTGGGATAGCTGCTGCCGGCGTCTCGCTTGCGGTCGTTGATGAGCTTGAGCAGGCCGTAGCCATTGCTGCCCTTCGTGCTCTGGCTCTGGTTGCTCTGGACGCTGAACACGACGTCCGGCAGGTCCGCCATGTGAAGGCCGGCCTGGGACAGCGCTGGGCCTCGAGAGCCATCGACACGGGTGAAGCCGTATTCATGGCAAAGGCCTTGATCCGTGGGGACTTCGTTGGGCTCGCGTGCGCGCAGGTTTCTGGCCGTTTCGACCGTGTCGCGAAGAATGGACTCCGCCGTGGCGCCGTTGTCGGTGCCTCGGCCGTTTATGAAGATGTGCGGTCCTATAACGTAGTAGATGCGAAAACCCTCCAACTCCAGTTCTTTCGCAAACTTGTCTCCGTAAGAACGGATCAGCCATGTATTCGCAGTCGGACCCTTGCCGAAATAGGTAATCTCGGCCGTCTTGTGGCCTGCCAGAATCTTCGCGCGGTCATCCTCCATAACTTTCTCGATGTTGTTCGCCTGGTTAGGGAATGTCGGGAAGTCGCGCCCGAACGCCAGTCTCGAATCGACCGGTGCGGTCAGCACATAGCGCCCGAAGCAAAGCAGCTTGGTGTACTCGAACAGTTTCTCGATGCGTCGGTTCATGCAGGCAATCCTCGTCTTCAGTGGTTGGTAGGTGAGTTCAGTTCTTCTCCGACCACCACTGGGTGTCGAAGTCGGCGGCGATGCGCACGATGCCGTAGAGCGTGGCTGCGCTGGCATTGGCGTCGCTGTAGCTGCCCTGGTGGTCGTATCCGGCCTGCACGAACTTGGCTTTCGCGCGCACCTTGGCGGCACTGCGTTCCACAGGCACAGTTCCGTCGCTGGGTGTCATCGGTGGCTGGAGCTTGAGCTTGAGTACCTCGCCGCTGTCCCCCTTCACTCGCAGCGTGCCTTCGCCGTTGTCGCCCTTGGGCCCAGACAGAAGCGTCCATGTCAACGGGTCGCCTGCGATGACGGGATCGCCATCTACCACGCGCCACACGAGATCGTTCCAGGCTGGTTGCAGCGGGTCACTGCCGTAGTGGGCGTAGGTGCGTTGATGGAAAGTGTTTCCGATGGCATCGGCAAATTCCATAGCCCGCTTGATGCGGCGCATGGTTGCCTTCGGTCCGATCTGCTCTTCCGTCTTTCCGCCTTTCTCTGGCGCTCGATGGCTCTGCCCCGCCGGATCAATCCAATCCGGATTGATCAACCTCCACCACTTGTCCCTGTCGAGCGTGTAGATCTCGCTCACCGCGTCACTGCTGGGCCATTTCGCCAGGAACTTGCCGTTGTCGTCCTGCACCTGCAGCCACTGCGTGCCGTAGGCGGCCGCCGGCAACAGCTCCAGGCCGCCTTGCGCATTGGCCAGCACCGCCGTCACTTCCTCGCCGTTGTCGCCCAGGACGCTTTGCGTGATGCCGCCCACCAACTGGGACTTCAGATGCCACCAGGGCTTGTTGCTGCCCTCGAAGCCCGCGCGCATGCGCTTGTACGCGGCGGCGGCGCCGGTGGTGGGCATCACCCCGTGCACCACGCCCAGGATGCGATGCCTGATGGCGCCGTAGTCCACGTGCATCATCGCCCGCGCCAGGATGCCGCCCATGCTGTGCGTGACGACGATGACGCCGGGGCAGTCGAAGCCGTTGTGGTTGTAGGTGTCGATCAGCAGCTCGATCTTCTTCGCGAGCTGCCTGCCTTCCTCGCCGTTGCTCCGAAGCCAGTTGTAGCCGAAGGCGTGCACCGGATACCAGCAGTTGCCGATCTTGCGGATGTCGTCCTCGCTCAGCGGCTGCGCGTCGTGGACGCCGAAGCTCGACGGCGCCCGGCCGATCAGCGCCTCCGGGTTGCTCTTGTCGAGCCATGCCGGTGAGACGACGTACTTTTTGCCTTCCCGTCGAAGCATGTCGTTGAGCTGGCGCTCCATCAACTGCAGGAT